>JAXHVI010000062.1:0-3004 GCA_034189195.1 Thermodesulfobacteriota bacterium
AAGCCAACAGGGACCGACTTCAGATACGGGACCCCTATGCCGCGGCCATCATCGTGCACAACACCGTGGAGCACGCGGCCCACACCGCCAAGTTCATCGGCCCGGAGATCGAAGCGTCCCGCCTGATAGAGTCCCTGGCCGACATCATCTACACCTTCTTTTCAACCCGGATAAACACCGACCGTAAGTAACCCGGCATCCTGCCCCCCCGCCGAATCGGGGTAAAGACCACATCTGGTTTACTAAAGACCGGGCCTGCATGGGCGGTTATACGGACGGCAGACATGGGCTTTCTCCTTGACAATATTTCAGTGCTTTGCCATAACCATAGGGCACAACGAACGGTTTCTGTTCCCCTTCAGCCGGTTGGCGCAGTCAGGCGAAAGGCAATTCCTTCAATATACCCATATGGAGTTTTCCCATGGAAAAAATTCGCGGCACCATTCTGCATCACCCCCCTTCTCACTGCTTTGACAACTCGGTGGCCTCCATAAGGGCCGACCTGATTGAAAAGCTCTTTTCCATGCGGGCCAAGTTCCCCGAAGTGGCCACCCTCAACGACTATTACCTGGCCCTCTCCTACGTGGTGAGGGACCGGGTGCTGCACCGGTGGATTCACAGCGCCCACACCTATTTTCAACAGGCCAGCCGCACTGTGGTCTACCTGTCCGCCGAATACCTGATGGGACCCCAGCTGGGCAACAACATTCTCAACCTGGGGATTCGGAAAGAAGTGGAACAGGCCGTGGCCGAGATGGGGCTCTGTCTGGAAGACCTGCTGGAGCAGGAGGAGGAGCCGGGTCTGGGCAACGGCGGCCTGGGAAGGTTGGCGGCCTGCTACCTGGACTCCCTGGCCACGCTCCAGATTCCGGCCTTTGGCTACGGCATCCGCTACGAGTTCGGCATTTTCGACCAGGAAATCCGGGACGGCTGGCAGGTGGAGGTCACGGACCGGTGGCTGCGGCTGGGCAACCCCTGGGAGGTGCCTCACCCGGAACGTCGCTATGAAGTAAAATTCGGGGGCCACACCGAGTCCGGCTACGATGCCCAGGGCCGGTACCGGGTGCGGTGGGTGCCGGAACGCTCGGTGCTGGGCACGCCCTTTGACACGCCGGTGCTGGGTTACGGGGTGGGAAACGCCATCATTCTGCGGTTGTGGAAAGCCGAGGCCCGGGAGTCTTTCGACTTTCAGGCCTTCAATCTGGGCCACTACTACAAGGCCGTGGATGACAAGGTGATGTCGGAAAACATCACCAAGGTGCTCTACCCCAACGACGAGCCGGAAGCCGGCCGGCGGCTGCGCCTGGAGCAGCAGTATTTTTTCGTGGCCTGTTCCCTGGCCGACATGCTGCGCATCTTTTTCCAGCGGGACACCGATCTGGACCGGCTGCCGGACAAGTTCGTGGTACAGCTCAACGATACCCATCCGGCCGTGGCCGTGGCCGAAATGATGCGGCTTTTGATCGACGACAACGGCCTGGAGTGGGACCGGGCATGGAAAATCACCACCGGGGTTTTTGCCTATACCAACCACACCCTGCTGCCCGAAGCCCTGGAAACCTGGAACGTGGACCTGTTCGGGAAAGTGCTGCCCCGGCACCTTGAGATCATCTACGAGATCAACCACCGGTTTCTGATGGAGGTAAACCGGTGCTTCCCCGGCGAGGCCGAACGCCTTTCCCGCATGTCGCTGTTCTCCGAAACCGGGGGGAAACGGTTGCGCATGGCCCACCTGACCTGCGTGGGCAGCCGGGCCATCAACGGCGTGGCGGCACTTCACACCGACCTGCTCAAAAAGACGGTGTTAAAGGATTTTTACGAGTTGTGGCCGGAAAAGTTTTCCAACAAGACCAACGGTGTCACGCCCCGGCGGTTTATGGCCCTGGCCAACCCCGGCCTTGCCGACCTGATCACCCAGTCCATCGGCGCCACATGGCTGAGGGACATGGACCGGTTAAAAGGCCTTGAACCCTTTGCCCGGGACAGCGCGTTCCGGAACCGGTGGGCCGAAGTCAAGCACCGGTGCAAGGTCCGGCTGGCCGGCATGATCCAGAAAAAAACCGGGATGGCGGTGGATCCGGACACGTTGTTCGACATCCAGGTCAAGCGAATTCACGAATACAAACGCCAGCATCTCAACGTGCTCAACATCATAACGCACTACCGCCGCCTCAAGCAGGGACTGGACATGGACGCACCGGCCCGCACCTATATCTTCGGCGGCAAGGCGGCCCCCGGCTACGTGCTGGCCAAGCTGATGATCCGGCTGATTACCGGTGTGGCCGGGGTGGTCAACCACGATCCTGACATCGGCGGCCGCATCAAGGTGGTCTTCTACCCGGACTTTAACGTGAAAAACGCCCAGCACATCTACACGGCCGCCGACCTGTCCGAGCAGATATCCACGGCGGGAAAAGAGGCATCAGGCACCGGCAACATGAAGTTCGCCTTAAACGGGGCACTGACCATCGGCACCCTGGACGGGGCCAACGTGGAGATTCGTCAGGCCGTAGAGCCGGAAAACTTTTTCCTGTTCGGCCTGACCGCGGACCAGGTGGTCGCCACCCGGCAGGCCGGGTACCGGCCGTGTGACGTATATGATGGAAACGAAGAGCTGCGGGCCGCCATGGGCATGATCTCCGGCGGCCTTTTTTCCGGCGGCGATCCCGCCATGTTCGCCCCGCTGATCGACGCCCTGTTAAACAAGGACCGGTTCATGGTGCTGGCCGATTATGCCGCCTATGTGCAGTGCCAGGAACAGGTGGGCCGGGCCTTTCTGGAGCCGGACCAATGGCACGCCATGTCGATTCTCAACGTGGCCCGCATGGGCATGTTCTCATCGGACCGGTCCATTGCCGAGTACTGCCGGGACATCTGGCACGTGGAACCGGTGCCGGTGGTGGTGCCGGACGAGGCCTGCGACATCGACTGACCCGCATATTGCATGAAATATGCGGGATGAGGGGCATGTCCCGTGTCTTGTATCCGCGCCAAATCATCGCGT
>JAXHVI010000063.1:0-9760 GCA_034189195.1 Thermodesulfobacteriota bacterium
TGGCCCCGTTTGTTTCTAAAGTAAGTGCCCGTTCGACGGCGAATTGATCATCCGCGCCGATTTTTTCGCCCGACGCGGCACCCAAAACAACCCGGCGTAAAATCAATCGCGGATTTTGGGTGTCTGCCTGTCTTGACAGAATCCAGCCAACCTGCATAGAATAATATATTTCTGTTCGCCTCTTATCCTTATTGTTAAGGAGCGCAAATGAAATACCGGATATGGACCACAATGTTTTTTATTGCCGTCTGGGGTCTGGCACCCGGCACTGCATCAGCCGATATCTATAAGTATGTGGATGAAAGCGGCCGGGTTCACTACACCAACAACCCCGACTCCATTCCAAAGGCCGCCCATGAGACGGTTGTTGTCGACCAGGAGGTGGAAAGCCGATCTCCGGCCCCGGCGCAACCGCAGGAGATGGCACCAGAAGAGGGCGCGCCGCAAGAGACCGATACCCCCCTGACCCGGATAAGTCAGCAGCGAAACCACCTGCACACCGAACGAAAAAATGCCCTGGTAAAACGGCAACAGGCCCTGAATGAGGAACGCCAGGCCCTCCAGGCGGAAAATGCCCGGCTGGAAACACTTCGCCGCACTGCCAATACAAGGGCGGAGATTGAACGATACAATGCGGAAGTAGAGCAGTACAATCAACGGGCCGCTGCCTACCAGGCGCAGAAAACCGCTTATCAGCAAGAAAAAGAGCTGTTTCAAAAAGAGGTGGAGGCCTATCAGGCCGAATTGAAAAAAACACTGGAAGCCACACTGGAAAAGATGGAAAAAAGCCCTTCTCAACCGCCAGCAGCACCCGCTTCCGAAAAAACCCCCTGACAGGCGCTGTTGAACCGCCCTTGCCGCCCGGATGCTTTCTGAAGCGTCCGGGTTTTTATTGCCGGTTCACCTCCTGAATCCTCGACCCCTCGACCCCTTGGACCCTCCAGACCGACTGCCTTGGAAGAGCCTTGTGTCCCGGCAACTTCCCGCTGCGCGTAGAGCACCAGGGCGCTCAGGGCATGCTGGGTATAGTCGATACGGATTTCCGTGGCCTTTGGATCAGCAGCGCCGGATAACGGGCCGGCACTGCCTCCGGCCATGCGGGGAATAGTGCCCCTGTAAGGACCGTCAACCACCTGGGCGCCTGTCAGAAACGTGATCCCTTCTTCTATAACGGTCTTCATGCGGGGCACCAGCAGATGGTCAGGCGGCAGTACGGCAAGAGCGGCCTGAAGTCCCTCCAGGGTGCAGGCGACCTGGGTGGTGCTGAGGGCGCTTGCAAATTTTCGGCCGGGTTTTCGGCTGTTTTCGTAGCGCTCCACCATGCGGGTGCAGATCTGGACGGCATGGGCGGTAAGCCGGTCCCTTGTTCCCTCGGAAACCACCGCCGGTTCTGCAAGGGCCAGCAGCCGCTCCGTGGCGATCAGTGCCCAGTGGTCTTCCGGCACAACAACAGCGCCCCGGCGGCTGTCGGCCAGAAAGGTCAGTGCCCGGACCGCGCCGTCCAGCCACGCCGGGTCCGGATCCTTTTCATACAGCATCACCAGGCCGAAGGCCGCCTCACCGGGATAATAAAGAGAGGTCCAGGAATCATCCGGCCCGCCGGATGCCGGAATGTATTTGGAATAAAAATTTCCTTCCGGCTTCTGCATGTAAAGAATAAACCGGCCCAGTTCGCCAAGCCGCGCCATGGGGGTAAATCCGGGCTGTACCGCTTCGATGGAGAGCAGGGCCACCAGCCCCAGACCGGTGCCGCCCAGCTTGGCCTGCACCGGGGCCCCGGTTTTGTTCACCTCGGGCAGGGACCAGACAGCCGACATGTTCTCTTTGCCCGGCACCGGGGAGGCCGCTTCATCCCGAAGGTAGCGGCCGGCCTTTACCATGGCGGCCCGTACTCTTTTATCGGGCCAGGCTGCGTCATACATGGCCATGGCGTAGATGGTGCCGGCATGACGCAGAATGTTGTACCCGGGTGCCACGCGAACCTTTGAATTCAGGTTGTCCTGGTACACGAACTGGCCGTTTTTCATCACCCGGGCCGCCAGGTGGTTTGCGGCCATGGTTGCGGCCTGCCGGACCGGTTCATGCCCGTCCTCTTCCGTCGGATCCGGCCGGTTGCAGGCCGCGACACAACACAAAACAAAAAGAGAGATAACCGGCCAGAAAATTTTACATCTGAGTTTCATAAACCGCTTCCCGGTTTTTTTCTTTTAAAACAGCCATGCTCCGGCCGGACTACAACACCCCGGTTTTTACAAAATCCACCCCGTTTAAAAACAGGCGGATGCCGTCGGTGGGCAGGGTAAAAACCGGGTTTTGCCCGGCCCGCACGGCTTTTTCCTTTTGCAGGGGCCAGTGGGGGTGGTTGGTGGGGTGGTTGTAGGCCTCGGGATGGGGCATCAGGCCGAAAACCCGGCCCGTGGTGTCGCAGATACCGGCGATATCATCCACGGAACCGTTTGGATTTTGCGGAAACCGGCCCTTTGCGGGAGCGCCGGTGTTATCGGCGTACCGCATCACGACCTGCTGATTTGCCGACAGTGTGGCCAGCACCTCCGGCGCGCAGAAAAACTTTCCCTCACCATGGCGAATGGGCAGATCCAGAGACGCGATGCCCTTTGTAAACACGCAGGGAGAGGCGGTATTCACGGCCAGGGCCACCCAGTCGTCCCGGAAATTGCCGCAGTCGTTGGCGATCAGGGCCACGGACCGGGTGGCATAATCACCGTCGATGCCGGGCAGCAGCCCCAGGTTGACCAGGGTCTGAAACCCGTTGCAGATCCCGATCACCAGCCCCCCGCGCTCCACAAAGGCCACCAGGCCTTTTCCCAGGCGGGTTTTCATGCGGTGGGCCTGAATCACGCCGGCCCCGTGGTCATCGCCCCAGGAAAAACCGCCCACAAAGGCCAGAATGTGAAAGGCGTCAAGGGTCTTTTGCCCTGAGATCAGGGCGTTGATGTGGACCCGCTCGGCCCGGGCACCGGCCTGTTCAAAGGCAAAGGCGGTTTCATGATCGCAGTTGAGTCCGTACCCGGTCAGCACCAGAGCGCTTGCATGATGTGTCATATCAGGTTTCCGAATGGTTGTTTCCATGTTTCTTTGAGTGCGGTCACCTCCCGGTCCACCAGCACGCTGCCGTTTTGCCCGGACAGGGTCAGGCGCCCGTTTTTACCGGTCACCGTGCCGATGCAGGCGCAGGGCGCGTCTTGCCATAGAGATTCAAAGGCGGCGCGGTTTTCCGGGGCCACGGTGATAACAAACCGGGCAGGGCTTTCTGAAAAAAGCAGGGTATGATCGGAAAGACCCGGCTCCTGCACAATCTTTGAGAGGTCAGCGGTCATGCCCAGGTTGCCGCCCATGGCCACAAGGGCCAGGTGGACTCCCAGCCCGCCACGGTAGACGCCGTGCACGGAAGCGCACAGCCCCCGGCCAATGGCGGCTGCCACGGCCCGGCACACAGCCATGCTTTCGTCAAACCGGACCCGGGGGACATTAAGGCCGGTAAATCCCAGAAGCTCATAATACTCGGATGCCCCCAGTTCATTCCGGGTGATGCCCGCCACATAGACCCAATCCCCTTCGGCCTTGGCCTCCAGGGTGGTGCAGGCCGTTACGTCGTCAACCACTGCCGTGGCGGAAAACTGCATGGTGGGCAGGGCCGACACCTTGCGGGTCTCACCGTACCGGCCGGCCAGGTGGCCGTCCACATACATGCTGTCCTTGCCGGAAAGCAGCGGAATACCGAAGGCGTTGCACGCGTCGCGCAGGGCCAGACAGGAGCGCACCAGCTGGGCCGCCTTGAACCGGCCGTCCGGGTTGGATACCGGGTCGTAGGCGATGTTGGGCCAGCAGAAGTTGTCCACCCCGCCGATGCCGGCCGGGTCGGCACCCACGGCCACCAGCCGCCGCACCGCCTCGTCAATGACCGTGGTGGTCATGTGGTAGGCATCTATTTTTGAATAGGCCGGCAGCAGGGCCTGGGCAAAGGCGATGCCTTTTTCAGAAGAAAGCACCGGCCGGGTCACGGCCGCGTCCGAGGGAATATCCCGGTCCGCGCCCACCAGGGGCTTGACCGCGCTGCCGCCCTGGACCTCGTGATCGTACTGCCGGGCCACCCACTCTTTGGAGCAGATATTGGGCCGGGCCAGCATATCACACAGCAGGGCGTTAAAATCCGGGCTGCCGCCCAGCACCGGCTCACACAGGCCCCGGGCTTTCGGCGGGGTCCAGTGGGCCTCAAACTTCCACTGGGGGAAATCGGAGGCCATGAAATTCAGGTCGATATAGGCGCATGTGACGCCGTCGTGAAGGATATGCAGCATGCCCGAATCGGTGTACTTGCCGATCACCGTGGACTCCACGGCATGGTCGGCAGACAGCGCCAGGAACCGGTCGATGTTTTCCGGGGCCACGGCCACGGTCATGCGCTCCTGGGACTCGGAGACCCAGATCTCCCACTGGTCCAGGCCCGCGTATTTCAGCGGCACCTTTTCCAGCCACACCTCGCACCCGCCCGAGTAGAGGGCCGACTCCCCCACGGACGAGGAGAGCCCGCCGCCGCCGTTGTCGGTGATAAACCGGATCAGCCCCTCGTCCCTGGCGCACAGCAGAAAGTCGTGCATCTTCTTCTGTGTGTAGGGGTCGCCGATCTGCACGTGGCCCGCCGGCGTGTGCTCGGAATAGACCTCGGAGGACGCTGTCACGCCGTGAATGCCGTCCTTGCCCACCCGGCCTCCGCACATCACGATCAGGTCGCCGGGCCGCGTGGTCTTTTTATCCGAGGGCTCACCCTTAATATAGGCGGGCAGAATGCCGACGGCCGTGACAAAGACCAGGCACTTGCCCATGTAACCGTCGTCAAAGTAGATCTGGCCAAAGGTGGTGGGAATGCCGCTCTTGTTGCCGCCGTCCTTGACCCCCTCGATCACCCCGTCCAGCAGGCGGCGGGGAGAAAGCCTGGGTTTGAGGTCCCCGTCATAGTCGCGCCGGCCCGTGCAGAACCCGTACCCCCCCATGACCAGGCGGGCGCCTTTGCCCGTGCCCATGGGGTCCCGGTAGACACCCACGATACCGGTCATGGCGCCGCCGTAAGCCTCCATGTTGGAGGGGGAGTTGTGGGTCTCGCCGGTGATCACGTAGCAGTGCTCCTCGTCGAACCGGGCCATGCCGGCATTGTCCCACAGCACGGACACCACCCACGGTTTTTCTTTTTGCAGGTCCAGGGTGGGCTGCCGGATACAGGTGGCAAACAGGCTGTCGATCTCCAGGGTTTCCCCGGTGATCAGGTTTTTATAATGGAACCGGCCGCCAAAGGTGTTGTGGTTGCAGTGGTCGCTGCGGGCCTGGGAAATATACTCCACCTCGATGTCGGTGGGGTCGGAGAGGCCCACGGCCCGACGCCGGTCCCGCACCTCTTTTCGCACAAAATATTCACGGATCACGGGCACGTCATTGGGATTCAACGCCAGGTTGCGCTGGTCGCTGACCTTCATCAGGGCGGCGTCGCTTTCCACCGGAATCAACGTCACGGTGGGGCTGTGAGCCAGCCGCACCCCGGGAATGATCAGGCCGATGCCGGTCTTGCTGTCCCAGTCCTGTTTTGAAAACAGCTTCCACTGTTCGATGGTGTCATTGGCCAGTAGCTCTCCTGCAATGGTCTCCACCTGCTTTCGGGAAAGACCGTCGCCTGACAGGCAGTACCGTTTTGAGGTATAAACCCCCTCGTCATCGGTAAACGTACGGCCCAGGCTGTCGGAAATGGCCTCTTTGGCGGTGTCGCCGGCATTGTCCTTGACCCCGGGCCGAAAACCCACCCAGATGATCCAGTCAAAGGCCACGGCCAGGGGATAAAAGGAAGAGACCTGGGTCACCGGGTTGGTGAATATCTCCCGGACGGCCCATTGCTGGGGCTCGGACAAATCCGCGTCAAGGGTGATCACATGGACCACCCGCACGTCGGACAGGCCGATGGACAGATAATCCGCGGCCCTTTTTTTGACTTTCTGTCCCTGGGCATCGGTTAAACCGGGCTTTAACGCGATTTCAAGCCGGTGGGCCATCCTTCCTCCTCATTCAAAAAAACGGGAAATATCGTTGTACATGACCAGCACCATCAGCATCAGGATTACGAACATGCCGAGCTGCTGGGCCGTTTCCCGCGTTCTGGCGGAAACCGGCTTGCCGCGTACCGCCTCAATGGCGAAAAACAGCAGATGACCGCCGTCTAACACCGGAATGGGCAGAATGTTCAAAATGGCCAGGTTGATACTGATAAACGCGATAAAGGCCAGCAGGCTGGCGCTGCCCTGCCGGGCCTGCTCCCCGGCCATCTGGGCGATCAGAATGGGGCCGCCCAGGTTCTTGGCCGAAACCGTGCCGGAAACCATCTTGCCCACGCCGATGGCCGTCAGCCGGATCACCTCCCAGGTCTGGTCCACGCTTCTGCCCATGGCCTCAACCGGATTGAACCGTTCGCGCACCACCTCGCCGGCGGCGGCCACCCCGATTTTGTAATCGGTGCGGGGCTCGCCGAAAATGGTTTCTCCATCAGTGGGATCAGGCTGCACATCCACCGTCAACAGGCCGCCGTCCCGTTCCACGGTGAGCCGCAACGTCCGCCCTCCGCTGTTCTGAATCATCATGGCCATCTCATCCCAGGTGGTTACGTTCGTGTCATCCACGGCCACCACCCGGTCCCCGGCCTGCATGCCGGCCGCCGCGGCCGGGCTTTCCGGCATCACCTCGCCGATCACCGGCAGCAGGTAGGCCTTGCCGTAGACCTGAAACAGGCCGTAAAAGATCAGCACGGCCAGCAGCATGTTAAACACCGGGCCAGCGGCCACGATAAGAAACCGTTTCCCCACCGGTTTGTGGGTAAAGGAGATGGCCTGTTCCGCCTCGCTGAGATCCGCTTCCTCATCCGGATCCTCGCCCACCATCTTCACATACCCGCCCAGCGGAATGGCCGAGACCTGGTAGTCGGTGATGCCGGACTTAAAACCGAAAATCCGGGGGCCGAACCCCAGGGAAAACTTCTCCACGCCCACGCCGAAGAGCCGGGCCACAAGAAAATGGCCCAGTTCGTGAAAGAAGATCAGAACGCCCAGAACAATAATCAGAGCAAAAAGCGTTGTCATTGGTATCGATCTCTCTAAAAGTTAAGATTCACCGCAAAGACGCAAAGAAGGTCCCCTATCGCCGTAAAATGGTGTTTACTCGATGTCTGCCGGCACACTGCGCTTAAGCTAAAAGGGCGCCGGCCCTTTGCCTGGCCCACGCGTCCGCATCCTTAATATCAGATAACGACGGGTCTGTCACCCCTGTGTGCTCGGCCAGCACGCGTTCGATGACCCTGGGAATCCGGCCGAAAGGGATGGCCTCGCGCAAAAAAGCATCCACCGCCACCTCGTTGGCCGCGTTGAGCACCGCCGGAAAGGTCCTGCCGCTGCGGCAGGCGTCAAAGGCCAGGCCCAGGCAGGGAAACCGGTCCAGGGCCGGGGCAAAAAAGGTGAGCCGGCCCAGGGCCGCCAGGTCCGGGGCCGGCTGGTTTAAATCCAGCCGCTCCGGATATGAAAGGGCATAGGCAATGGCGCCTTTCATGTCCGGCACCGATAGCTGGGCCATCATGGAGCCGTCGACATAGGAGACCATGGAGTGGATAATGCTCTGGGGATGGACCACCACCTCGATGCGATCCGCCGGCACGTCAAACAGAAACCGGGCCTCGATCACCTCCAGCCCCTTGTTCATCAGCGTGGCCGAATCAATGGAAATTTTTTTGCCCATGGTCCAGGTGGGATGGGAAAGGGCCTGTTTCGGCGTGGCGTTTTCCACCTCCTGCCGGGTCCTGTTTAAAAACGGCCCGCCCGAAGCGGTAAGATGAATCTTTGATAAAAACGTTTTATCGTTTCCCTGAAGGCACTGAAAGATGGCGCTGTGCTCGCTGTCGATGGGCAGCAGGGGAACCCCCTTTTGGGCGGCCAGGGCCATGACGGTTTCACCGGCCATGACCAGCACCTCCTTGTTGGCCAGGGCCACGGCCTTTCCCGCCTCGATAGCGGCAATCGTGGGCCCCAGGCCGGCGGCCCCCACCATGGCCGACACCACCATGTCCGTATCCGGCAGGGAGGCGGCCTGGCAGTAGCCGGCTTCGCCAAAGACCACTTCCGTGGGACAACCGGCCGGCAGCCGTTCCTTCAGGGCCTGGGCCGTGGGCGCGTCAATCACAGCGGCCAGGGACGGGGAAAACCGCTGAACCTGTTCCGCCAGGGTGTCCACGCTGGCCCGGGCGCACAGGGCCGCCACGGAGAAACGGCCGCAAAACCGCGACACCACATCCAGGGTGTTGGTCCCGATGGAACCGGTGGATCCCAGTATGGTTAAACGCTTCATAGAAAAAACACGTATGCTTTGAACAGGTAGGCCACCGGAATGGCGAAGATCAGCGCGTCGATACGATCCAGAAGGCCGCCGTGACCGGGAAAAAGAGCACCCGAATCCTTTACGCCGGCATCTCTTTTCATGGTCGATTCAAACAGGTCCCCGGCCTGGCCCACAACACCGACCACCATAAAAAAGATCAAAGCCGTTGTCCAGGGAAGCCTGTCCATGGCCAGGCCCCAGGGAAGCACCGGGAAAAAAACATTGATCGTGGCCCCCACACCCATGGTGGCCGTCATGCCGCCCACGGCGCCCTCGATTGTTTTTCCGGGGCTGACAGCGGGCAGCAGCTTGTGCTTTCCGAAAAACCGGCCGCCATAAAAGGCGCCGGTATCTCCCAGAAAAACAAGCAGCAGCAGGAAGAATATCCAGAGCGGGCCATGGGGTTCGGCGTGTATCACCACCAGAAAAGAGAGGGCCAGGGGAATATAGATAAGGCCCAGCACCTGCCTGAGCACCCGGTCAAAAACCGGGTTGCCGGCCTGGTACTCGACCAGGGAACAGGCCCCGGAAAAAATCAGCTGGCCGGAGGCGGCCAGGCAGATCACGTCAAACCGTCCGGTCAGGGCCGCGCCGACAATAACGGTCGCTGACACATAGCCTGACAGCCGGGTGATGGAAAACAGGGAATCGGTATGCCCGGAAAAGACGATCTGATAATACTCAAACAGCGCAAGAACAGCGACAGCACCGATGAACAGGGGAAAAAACCATACCGGGGAGAAAAAAACCACCCACACCAGGATAGGCATCGCCACGGCTGCCGTGAGCCATCGCTTCAAATGCATCTGTTTTGCTCCAGGTTATACTTTACCGAACCGGCGGTCCCGGGATTGAAAATCGGCGATGATTCGAATCAGCTCGGCTTTATCAAAATCGGGCCACAGGGTCGGCGTGACATACAGCTCGGCATAGGCCAGCTGCCACAAGAGAAAATTGCTGATGCGCATCTCACCGCTGGTGCGGATCATCAGGTCCGGATCGGGCATGTCATGAGTATACAGGTACCTGGAAACAAGGATTTCATCAATATCCTTTGCGTCGATCCGTCCGGCGGCCGCATCCGCTGCGATGCGCCGGGTCGCGGCGGTGATTTCAGACCGGCCCCCGTAACTTAAGGCCAGTGTCAGCACCAGGGTGGTGCCGCTTCTTGTAAGTTCGATGGCCCGGTCCAGGGCCGCGCGCACACCGGCGGGCAGCATGTCGATCTCGCCCACCACGTTCAGCCGGACCCCGTTGTCTTTCAACTCCTGCTGCTTGGCGGCCAGAAACATCTCCAGCAGGGCCATGATGCCCTCCACCTCGGGAGCGGGCCGCTGCCAGT
>JAXHVI010000064.1:0-3526 GCA_034189195.1 Thermodesulfobacteriota bacterium
TCGGCCCTGGCCGGCATGGGGCTGGACAGCACCGTGGCCCTGATCACCGACGGCCGGTTTTCCGGCGGCAGCCGGGGCGCGGCCATCGGTCATGTGTCGCCCGAGGCCATGGAGGGCGGCCCCATTGCCATTGTAAAGGAAGGGGACACGATCACCATCGACATCCCCGAAAAGAAGATCGGCCTGAAACTGGACGACGGCGAAATTCAGAGCCGGCTGTCCAGATGGACCCGGCCCGCTCCCAAAATCACGCGGGGCTACATGGCGCGATACGCCGAACAGGTGTCGTCCGCCAATACCGGCGCCATCTTTAAGAAATAGAAAGGAATACCTGGCATGCAATTCACAGGCGCGCAGATCATGATGAAGGTGCTCAAGGAAGAGAAGGTGGAGACCATCTTCGGCTATCCCGGCGGCGCGGTGCTGGATATTTACAACGAGCTGCTCAACACCGACTTTGCACATATCCTGGTGCGCCAGGAACAGGGGGCCGTACACGCGGCCGACGCCTATGCCCGGGTCTCCGGCAAAACCGGGGTCTGCCTGGTCACCTCCGGCCCCGGCGCCACCAACACCATCACCGGCATTGCATCGGCCTACTGCGACTCCATTCCGGTGGTGATTTTCACCGGCCAGGTGCCCACCCCCCTGATCGGCAACGACGCCTTTCAGGAGGTGGATATCGTTGGCATCTCCCGGCCCTGCACCAAGCACAACTACCTGGTCAAGGATGTCCGGGATCTGGCCGGGGTCATTCGGGAGGCCTTTTACATCGCCCGTTCCGGCCGGCCGGGCCCGGTGCTGATCGACATGCCCAAGGACGTGATCAACGCAAAGACCACCTATGAGCCGCCGAAACCGATGGCGCTCAAGTCTTACAACCCGACCTACGAGCCCAACGTCAAACAGCTGAAAAAGGTGATCGACCTGGTGAAAACCGCCAAAAAACCGGTGATCTTTTCCGGTGGCGGCATCATCTTTTCCGGCGCGGCCAAGGAACTGACCCGGTTTGCTCAAAAAGCCCGCATTCCGGTTACTTCCACCCTGATGGGGCTGGGGGCCTTTCCGGCCACCGACGATCTGTGGCTGGGCATGCCGGGCATGCACGGCACCTACCGGGCCAACCTGTCCCTTTCCTCATGCGACCTGCTCATCGCCGTGGGGGTGCGGTTTGACGACCGGGTCACCGGCAAGACCAGCGAGTTTGCGACCAACGCCACCATTGTGCATATCGACATCGACCCCACCTCCATTCAGAAAAACGTGAGGGTGGCCATTCCCATCGTCGGCGACTGCAAGGCGGCCATGGCCCGGCTCAATAAAATGGCCGATGAGGACAAAGACCTGCTGAGCGACAAGGTCAAAAAAGAGCGTACCGCCTGGGCCAAACAGATTGCAGACTGGAAAAAAACCAAGCCCCTGGCCTACACCCAGACGGACGTGATCAAGCCCCAGTACGTGGTGGAGCAGCTTTATGAACTGACAAAGGGGCAGGCCATCATCACCACCGAGGTGGGCCAGAACCAGATGTGGGCGGCCCAGTATTACCATTATACCTGGCCCGGCCAGTTCATCACCTCCGGCGGACTGGGCGTGATGGGATTCGGCCTGCCCGCGGCCGTGGGCGCCCAGGTGGCGGCCCCGGACAAGGTGGTCATTGATATTGCCGGCGACGGCAGCATTCAGATGAACATTCAGGAGATGATGACCGCGGTGAGCCACAACCTGCCGGTGAAGATCGCCATTCTCAACAACGGGTTTCTCGGCATGGTGCGCCAGTGGCAGGAGCTTTTCTACGACCGGCGCTATGCCTGGACCGACATGACCGCGGCCCCGGATTTTGTCAAGCTGGCCGAGGCCTACGGCGCGGTGGGCCTGAGAGCCACCAAACCCAGTGAGGTGGCGAAGGTGATTAAAAAGGCACTGGCCACGCCCAAGCCGGTAATCATGGACTTTGTGGTGGAAAAAGAGGAAAACGTCTACCCCATGGTGCCGGCGGGATCCCCGATTACCAACATGATTCTGGTCTGACCCGAGTATTTCATGAAACTGTTCATGGCGGGTGCGTTTTTATAAAGGATACCGTCAAATCAACCTGTGAAATATCGGGTTAACACAAAGGATGAATAGATGAACGGAACCAAACACATTCTTTCCATTCTCGTGGACAACCAGCCCGGCGTGCTGTCGCGCATCGCCGGGCTGTTCAGCGGCCGGGGATACAACATCGAAAGCCTCTGCGTGGCAGCCACCACCGATCCGGGGGTCTCCCGGCTGACCATGGTCACCATCGGCGACGAGGCCATTGTGGAGCAGATTCAAAAGCAGCTCAACAAGCTGATCAATGTCATCAAGGTGCTTGACCTGACCGGCACCCAGTACGTGCAGCGGGAGCTGATCCTGATCCAGGTGCGGGCCAAGCCGGAAAACCGGGCCGAGATCCTGCGCATCGTGGACATCTTCCGGGGCAAGGTGGTGGATGTGGGGGCCGAAAACTACATGATCGAGGTCACCGGCAGCGAGGAGAAACTTGCTGCCATTCTGATGCTGTTAAAACCCCTGGGTATAAAGGAGATTGCCCGCACCGGGCCCATCGCCCTGCAGCGGGACCTCAACAGCAAAGGCAAATAAAACATAATACATCAACTCGAAAACCGTAAAGGAGAGGTAAAATGCCGACAATCAATTTTGGCGGAGTAGAAGAAAACGTGGTCACCTCCGAGGAATTCCCCCTTAAAAAGGCACAGGAGGTACTGAAAAACGAAGTGATCACCGTTCTGGGGTACGGGGTCCAGGGCCCGGCCCAGGCACTGAACCTGAAGGACAACGGATTTGAGGTGATCATCGGCCAGCTGGAAGGCGACGCCTACTGGGAAAAGGCCATCGCCGACGGCTTTGTGCCGGGAAAGACCCTGTTTCCCATTGAAGAGGCGGCCAAAAAAGGCACCATCATCAAGATGCTGCTGTCCGACGCCGGCCAGGTGGCGGTGTGGCCCAAGGTAAAAAAGTGCCTGAAAAAAGGCGACGCCCTCTACTTCTCCCATGGCTTCGGCATTGTCTACAAGGACCAGACCGGTATCGTTCCGCCCAAGAACGTGGACGTCATCCTGGTGGCGCCCAAGGGATCGGGCACCAACGTCCGGCGGAACTTTTTAGACGGCAGCGGCATCAACTCCAGCTATGCCGTGTTCCAGGACGCCACCGGCCGGGCCGAAGAGCGCACCCTGGCCCTGGGCATTGCCATCGGATCGGGTTACCTTTTCCCCACCACGTTTGAAAAAGAGGTGTTCAGCGACCTGACCGGCGAGCGCGGCGTACTCATGGGCTGCCTGGCCGGCACCATGGAGGCCCAGTACAACGTGCTGCGCAAACACGGCCACTCCCCCAGCGAAGCGTTCAACGAGACCGTGGAAGAACTGACCCAGAGCCTGATCCGGCTGGTGGCGGAAAACGGCATGGACTGGATGTTTGCCAACTGCAGCACCACGGCCCAGCGCGGCGCCCTGGACTGGGCCCCCAAGTTCCG
>JAXHVI010000065.1:0-8709 GCA_034189195.1 Thermodesulfobacteriota bacterium
TGGTCCAGGCCGATGGACATCAGCACGTGGGAGGCCCGCAGTGAACCGGTGGCGCAGGCCGACCGGGTGGAGACCGTGTAGCCGGCATCCTCCAGCATCAGCATCAGGCTTTCGCCCTCCACGTACTTTACGGAAACAGAGGCCAGGTTGGGCAGGCTGGTGTCGATGTCGCCGTTCACGTAGTATTCATCGATATAGTTGGGCAGCTCTTTTATCAGCAGGGCCTTGAGTTTCTTCAAGTGGGCCACCCGCCTGTCCATATCCCGTTTGGCCAGTTCAGCGGCCACCCCCATGCCCACGATGCCGATGAGATTTTCCGTGCCGGCCCGGCGGTTGTGCTCCTGGACCCCGCCGTCGATGATGGGCCAGATTCTCGACCCCTTACGGATATAAAGGGCGCCCACGCCGGTGGGCCCATAATAGGGGTTGGAGGCAAGGCTCACCAGATCGGCCCCCACCTGCTGCACGTCAAAGGGAATCACGCCCACCGAATCCACGGCATCGGTGTGCAGCAGCACCTTTTTTTCTTTGGTGATCTTTGCGATCCCGTCTATGGGCTGAATCGTGCCGATCTCGTTGTTGCTGTGCATGACGGACACCAGAACGGTGTCTTCCCGAATGGCCCTGGCCACGTCATCGGGATCCACCCGGCCCTTTTCATTCACGGCCACGGAAGTGGCCTTCCACCCCAGATGCATCAACCGCTTGACGCTGCGGTTGACCGCGTTGTGCTCGATATTGGAGGTGACAATGTGCTTTCCCTTGTCCGTGTTGGCCCGGGCCGCGCCTTTAACGGCCATGTTGATGGACTCGGTGCCGCCGGACACGAACACCACCTCCCGGGGATCGCAGTTGATCAGGCCGGCCACGGACTGGCGGGCCTTTTCCAGCTTTTCCGCGGCCAGTTCCCCGGCAACGTTCTGGCTGGAGGGGTTTCCCTTAAAATTGCGAATGACCTCTATCATGGCCTCCTGCACCTCGGGCAGAAGGGGACTGACGGATATATGATCAAGATGGATGTTGCTCATGAAACGCTCCCGGACAACCTAATGATATCTTTAATGCTCCTCGGTCAGGTCGGACAAACACGCGCTGCACGTTTTGTCCCCTTCATGCACCTCGGAATCGCAGTAGGGACAGTAGCACTTGTCGCCCACCCTGTGAAGTTCCTCGTGGGACTCCTTGCGCTTGAGCTCGGGCCGGACTTTACCCGCTTTTCTGTCCTCGTAGTCCTTGATGGCCATCTGAAGGGCGTCGGCCCCGAGGTTGGAGCAGTGGAGCTTGTTCTTGGGCAGGCCCTCCAATGCCTCGGCCACGTCCTTGTTGGTGATCTTCTTGGCCTCCTCGATGGTCTTTCCCTTGGCCAGCTCGGTGAGCATGCTGGACACGGCAATGGCCGAACCGCAGCCAAAGGTCTGGAACTTGATGTCCGCGATGCGGTCGTCCTGGATGTCCAGGTAGATGGTCATCATGTCGCCGCAGATGGGGTTGCCCACCTCGCCCACGCCGGCGGCATTTTCAATCACCCCCACGTTCCGGGGGTTTCGAAAATGGTCCATTACGGTTTTTGAATATATCATCGCTGTCTCCCTGGCTATTTTTCTATTGACAGGAACATGCCACAATGTGGTATGAATAACTTGCTCCCTAAATATGGCACTGTCAAGGGAAAACTACAAGAATTTTCTGGAGCGCGCCATGACCGGACCCGAATTTACCGCCCTGCGCAAGCGGTTTGACAAGACACAGAAACAGATGGCCCAGTTGCTGGGGGTCTCCATCAAGGCGGTGCACAGCTATGAGCAGGGCTGGCGCTCGGTTCCCGACCACGTGGAAAAACAGCTGCTGCTGCTGTCAATCAGCTTTAATAACCGGCGGATTCGGCCAAAAGAGTGCTGGACCATCAACCGGTGCCCGGCGTCCATCCGCAAGCAGTGTCCGGCCTGGGAGTTTGACCGGGGCACCCTGTGCTGGCTGATCAACGGCACCATCTGCAACGGCACGGCCCACAAGACATGGAAGGAAAAAATCCGCATATGCCGGTCCTGCCCGGTACTGGCGGCCCTGCTCGACGGCATGCCGGGGTGGCGCCTTTCAACCAGGGAGCAGACCTAAATGAAAAAAGCCGACGGACAGTCCTTTTCCACCCGCGTGGTTCACCACACCCGGCCGGTTGCCCAATGGCAGGGGGCCACGCTGCCGCCCATCTTTCAGACCGCGGCCTTTGCCCATGACACCGCGGAAAACCTGAGCAACGCCTTTGCCGGGAAAAACACGGACCCCATCTATTCACGGCTGACCAACCCCACCAACCAGGCCCTGGAAAAGGTGCTGACCGGGCTGGAGGGCGGAGCCGGGGCCATTGTCATGGCGTCGGGCATGGCCGCGGTTGCCAATACCTGCATGGCCCTGCTGCGGTCCGGAGACGAGTTCGTGGCCGGCACATCGCTTTTCATGTCCACCTACCAGTTGTTTGCCGGCATTTTCAAAAAATACGGCATCACGGTCAGAGCGGTCAATCCCCTGGACCTGAAGGCCGTAAACGACGCTGTCACCGACAGAACCCGGTTTGTCTATATCGAGACCATCGGCAACCCGAAAATGGACGTTCCCGACATTCGGGCACTGGCCGACGCGGCCCACGGCCACGGTCTTCCCCTGGTGGTGGACAACACCCTGGGAACGCCTTTTCTGTGCCGGCCCCTGGAACTGGGGGCCGACGCGGTGATCCACTCCACCACCAAGTACCTGTGCGGCCACGGCGCGGCCATGGGCGGGGCCGTGATCGACGGCGGCGCCTTTGACTGGACGCAAAAACGGTTTGCCGACTTTGCGCCCTTTGTGGAACGAAAAGGGAGCCTGGCCCTGCTGGACAAAATATGGCGGGAGCACCACATCAACTTCGGCGCCACCCAGGCCCCGCTTCACAGCTACCTGACCCTGATCGGCATCGACACCCTGGCCCTTCGCATGGAGCGCCACACGGCCAATGCCATGGTTGCGGCCCGGTTTCTCAAGGACCGGCCCGAAGTGGCCTGGGTCAATTATCCGGGGCTGGACGACCATCCCTGCCATGCCGTTGCGGCCCGCCAGTTCGAGGGCCGCGGGTTCGGGGGGCTGCTGACCTTCGGCTTAAAAGAACCGAAGGCCTGCGCCCGCTTCATCAACCGGCTGAAGCTGGTCCTTCACCTGGCCAACCTTGGGGACTGCCGGACCCTGGTGATTCACCCCTTTTCCACCCAGTACGTTTCCTTTGACGACGCGGTGCGCAAAAAACTGGCCATCGGACCGGAGATGCTGCGCCTCTCCGTGGGCATTGAAAACCCGGATGACATCTGCGCCGATATCGCCCAGGCCCTGGAGCAGTGCCGATGAGCGAATACATCGAACATGACACAAAAGGCGTGTCCGTGGGCCTGGTGAAAAAACAGTTTTTCACGTTTGCCGAACCGCCGAACCCGATGAAAATGGAGAGCGGCGCCTTTCTGGGACCGGTCACCATCGCCTACGAGACCTGCGGCAGGCTGAACAAAGACGCGAGCAACGCCGTGCTGGTGGCCCACGCCCTTACCGGCGATTCCCACGCCGCCGGGTACTACGGCGAGACCGACGCCAAGCCCGGCTGGTGGGACATCATGATCGGACCGGGCAAGGGCATCGACACGAACAAATATTTCGTGATCTGCTCCAATGTCATCGGCGGATGCATGGGCTCCACCGGTCCCGCCTCGATCAATCCGGCCACGGGCAGACCCTATGGCGCGTCCTTTCCGGTGATCACCATCGGCGACATGGTGCGGGCACAGAAGGCCCTGACAGACCACCTGGGCATTGAGCGGCTCCTGTCCGTGGTGGGCGGGTCCATGGGCGGCATGCAGGTGCTGGAGTGGGCCGTTCGCTTCCCGGAGATGGTGGCCTCGGCCATTCCGCTTGCCACCACCACGCGCCACTCGGCCCTGGCTATTGCTTTTAATGAAGTGGCCCGGCAGGCCATCATGACCGACCCCAACTGGAGCAACGGCGATTACTACGGCGGCAACAAACCGGCCATGGGCCTGGCCGTGGCCCGCATGATCGGCCACATCACCTATCTTTCCGACGAGGCCATGCGCCAGAAGTTCGGACGCCGGCTTCAGGACAAGGCGGCGGTCTCCTTTGACTTCGGCGCCGACT
Source organism: Thermodesulfobacteriota bacterium (assembly GCA_034189195.1). Classification (GTDB taxonomy): domain Bacteria; phylum Desulfobacterota; class Desulfobacteria; order Desulfobacterales; family Desulfosudaceae; genus Desulfosudis. The sequence goes on from JAXHVI010000065.1 coordinate 4,174, forward strand.
TCCAGGTGGAGAGCTACCTGCGCCACCAGGGCGCCAAGTTCGTGGAACGGTTCGACGCCAACTCGTTTCTTTACATTACCAAGGCCGTCGACTACTTCGACCTGGAGGCCCAGCACGGCAACGGCTCGGCGGTGGAGGCCTTTTCAAAGACCAGGGCCCGGTTCCTGGTGGTCTCTTTTACCTCGGACTGGCTCTATCCCACTTACCAGTCCCGCGCCATGGTCACGGCCATGAAGAAAAACGCCCTGGACGTGAGCTTCTGCGAAATCGAGGCCGACTGCGGCCATGACGCGTTTCTGATTCCCAACCCGCGCTTAAGCGCCCTGATCAAAGGATTTTTAAAAAGTGTATCCGCCGGACAACAGCACCCATAAAATGCGGTTTGACCTTTCTGTCATCGCCTCCTGGATCGCCCCGGGATCCCGGGTTCTGGGCCTGGGCTGCGGCGAAGGGGACCTGCTTTATTTTTTAAAAACCCAGAAACAGGTCCGGGAGACCGGCATCGAAATCGTGGAAGAGCGGGTGGCCCGCTGCATTGAAAAGGGGCTGTGCGTGCTTCAGGGCGACATCAACCAGGAAGTGGAGGATTACCCGGACAACGCCTTTGACTATGTGATTTTAAGCCAGACCCTGCAACAGGTGTATGACCCGGCCCGGCTGATCCGGTCCATGCTGCGCATCGGCAAAAAAGCCATTGTCAGCTTTCCCAACTTCGGCCACTGGAACATTCGCATGCAGCTGCTTTTTTCCGGCCGGGCCCCGGTTACCGAGCAGCTTCCCTATCAATGGTACGACACCCCCAACATTCGGGTGCTGAGCATTCGGGACTTTCGCATATTTGCCCAGGCCATGGGCATCCGCATTGTCAATGAAGCGGCCACGTCGCCGGGCCGAACCACCCACACGGGAACCCTTGTGCGGTTTGCGCCCAACCTGCGTGCCACCTACGGCATCTTTCAGCTTGAGAGGAAAAAGCCATGAAGATCGTATCCATTTCCGCCAGCAGGCACAAGGGTACCCGCAAAACGCCCCTGGGGCAGGCCGGGCTCATAAAAAACCACGGCCTTGAAAACGACGCCCATGCCGGCGACTGGCACCGGCAGGTGAGCTTTCTGGCGTCCGAAAGCATTGAAGGGGCCGCGGCCCGGGGGCTTGACGTGACCTTTGGCGATTTTGCCGAAAACATCGCCACCTCGGGCATCGACTGGCTGGCCCTTCCCATCGGCACCCGGCTCAAACTGGGCGAGTCCGCCGTTGTGGAGATCACCCAGATCGGCAAGACCTGCCACAACAAATGCGCCATCCACCACCTGGCCGGAGACTGCATCATGCCCAGGGAGGGCATCTTTGCCCGGGTCCTGGAAGGCGGGCCCATCGCCTGCGGCGATGCCATCCGTATTCTGAAATGCTGAAACACGGGGGATCCGGAGAGACCCATGAACAAACATGAATTTGCCCAAAAAACGATGGCCATACTTTGCAGCCTTCGAGAACAGCGGCCCCTGATTCACCACATCACCAACTTTGTGGTGATGAACATGACGGCCAACGTAACCCTTGCCGTCGGGGCCTCGCCTGTCATGGCCCACGCCCATGAAGAAGTGGAAAATATGGCCGCCTTTGCCGGGGCCCTCAACCTGAACATCGGCACGCTCACGCCCTACTGGATCGACGCCATGATACGAGCCGGGAAAACCGCCGGGCGGCGGCGGATTCCCATCGTGCTGGACCCGGTGGGCTCAGGCGCCACGGCCCTTCGGACCGATGCCGCCAAAAAAATCCTTGCCGAGGTGCCGGTCAGTGTCATCCGGGGAAACGCCTCCGAAGTGATGTCCCTGTTTGCGGACAAAGACGCCGTCAACATTCGCGGCGTGGATTCCCTTGAAACCGTCGATGCCGTCCGTCACGGGGCGCAGATGCTGGCCGGAGAGTTGAAAAAAGTGATCGCCGTCACCGGCCCGGTGGATATCGTCACGGACGGAACCCGAACCCTTGAGGTGCACAACGGCACTCCCATGTTCAGCCGGGTCACCGGCACCGGCTGTTCCGCCACCACCGTGATCTCCTGTTTTTGCGCGGTTGAACCGGACCTTCTGGTGGCAAGTGCCGCGGCCCTGGGATATTACGGCCTTGCCGGAGAAGAAGCCGCCAGGATATCGAACGGACCGGGAAGCTTTCAGGCGGCCCTGCTTGACGCCCTTTACCGCCTGCCCGAAGAAACCATACGGGAAAAGCTGCGCGTCCGGGCTGTTTAAATCCGATCAAAAGAGCACAGGGTTCTTCACGATCCTCAACTTTTGATACTGAACGAGAACCCCGAAAAATTAAGTTTCACCGCAAAGACGCAAAGGACGCAAAGAAAAGCATGGACTCAGCTCGTGAAACAGCGTGCGCTTTTTAAGCGAATTGAAACAAAACCCTTTGCGCTGCAAACAATAAAACCGTAAAGTCAAAATTTCAGGATCAGCATCATGAAATGGACGAACGAAGCAGAAGCCGCCATCAAAAAAGTGCCCTTCTTTGTGAGAAAAAAAGTCAGGGCCCGCGTGGAAACCGAGGCCGAGGCACAGGGGAAACACGTCATCACCCTGGCCGAGGTTCACGCCACCCGCGAGCGGTTTCTTAAAAACATGTCCGCCGAGGTCAAGGGTTACCAGGCCGATTCCTGTTTCAGCCAGGGAAGCTGTCCCAACATGGCCAACGGCACCGGGCACCTGGCCGAACGGATCGAAGCCCTTTTAAAAGATGAAGACCTTGCCGGTTTTCTTCGCCGCACCGTTGGCGAAAACATCAAATTTCATCACGAGTTCCGCGTCACCCTGGCCGAGTGCCCCAACGCCTGTTCCCAGCCCCAGATCAAGGATATCGGTATTATCGGGGCCTGCCTGCCCGAAATCACGGACGCGGACTGCACCCTGTGCGGGGCCTGTGTTGACGCGTGCAGGGACAGCGCCGTCTGCCTGGACGAGGCAAACACCCGCCCCGTCATCGACCCCGGTCTCTGCCTTGCCTGCGGGGCCTGCCCAAAGGCATGTCCCACCGGCACCATCACCGAAGGGCGAAAGGGCTACCGCATCCTGCTGGGGGGTAAGCTGGGCCGCCACCCCAAACTGGCCCGGCCCCTGGACGGCATCTTTTCCGAAGACCAGGTGATCGATATCGTTTCCCGCTGCATCGCCTTTTACAAGGCCAACAGCAAAAAAGGCGCCCGGTTTGCCGACATCTACACGGGTCCGAAAGATATCAGGTTGTCGCAGTCATAGCTGTTCTTTTTACTGACTTGTCTTTCCTTTAAACTCCTTGACACCCGTTTTCTTTTGCCATAGGTTCAAAAAAAACACTGCGGGACTTTCGACAAAACCCAACGCGGGTATTTGCCGATGTTTCGCTGAACATGAATTGGCGTCGAGGAGGGGCCAAAACATGTTGTATGGAGATTACTCTTTTGCCTGTGTGTTTGAAACTCCGGCCAGGCTGCCCATTTACAAGGGCTCCGCGCTTCGAGGCATTTTCGGCCGATCCCTCAAAAAAACGGTCTGCGCTCTCAGGCGACAGCAGTGCGATACCTGCCTGCTCAACACCACCTGCCTTTACGCCATTGTTTTTGAAACACCGGCTTCGGCAAAAACATCGGAAGCCCCCCATCCTTTTGTGCTGGAGCCGCCCCCGGCCCAGGAAACAGACTTTGCGGCAGGCGACACCCTGAATTTTTCCCTGCTTCTATTTGGTTCCGTCAACAACAGCCTGCCTTACTTCATTTATGCCGTGGACAAAATGGGCGCAATCGGTATCGGCGCCAGAATAGACGGCCGCAGAGGCCGGTTTGCCCTTGTCGAAGTGAAAGCCGGCCGCAAAACCGTTTACCGGGCCGTGGACGGACGGGTCAAAACCCCGGCTCCGGTCGAAACCCTTGCCCTGTCTTCGGAAGCCGGCGCTTCCCGGACCAGCCGCCTTCACCTGACCATGGAGACCCCCCTTCGTACCAAAATGCAGAACCGGCTGACCGCCGACCTGCCCTTTCATGCCCTGGTCCGGGTCATGCTGCGCCGGGTCTCCACGCTCATGGCCCATTATGGAGCGGGTGAGCCGCCCCTGGACTACAAGGGCATGGTAAAACGGGCCATGGACGTAAAAATCGTTGAAAACAACCTGCAATGGTTTGACTGGCGGCGATACTCCTTCCGCCAGGACAACGAAATGCTCATGGGCGGCATCACCGGTTCTGTTGTTTATGAAGGTGAACTCGATGAATTTCTGCCCCTGGTCCGGTTCTGTGAAAAAACCCATGTGGGCAAGCAGACCACCTTCGGGCTGGGAAAAATAAAGGCAACCACGGTATAGAACAGAGAGACATGGCAACGTTTCCAAAATTGACCGGAAAAGGCCGCCACCCGAAAATGGCTTCCGGAAAACAGAAAACCATGAAAAACATTATTCTGGCGGTAACGGGCCTAAGCCCCCAGGTGATCACCGAAACCCTCTACGCCCTTCACCAGGGCGGACGGGAGGTCCACGCCATTCATGTCGTCACCACCC
>JAXHVI010000065.1:8809-12325 GCA_034189195.1 Thermodesulfobacteriota bacterium
AAAACCATGAAAAACATTATTCTGGCGGTAACGGGCCTAAGCCCCCAGGTGATCACCGAAACCCTCTACGCCCTTCACCAGGGCGGACGGGAGGTCCACGCCATTCATGTCGTCACCACCCGGGAGGGCAAAGACAGAATTTTCGCCGATCTTCTGGCCGGGAAAGACGGCCGCTATCATCGCTACCTGAACGAGTACGGCATCGACCCGGACACCATCGCCTTTGACCATTCCCATGTTCACACGGTCACCGACCCCCACGGCGTGGAATGCGCCGACATTCTCACCGAAGCCGACAACGAACGGCTTCTGGCCCTGTGCCTGGCCTTGGCCTTTGAGCTTACAAAGGACCCGGACACGGCGGTCTTCTTTTCCATTGCCGGGGGCCGCAAGACCATGAGCGCCTGCCTCACCCTGGCGGCCCAGTTTTACGGCCGGCCCCAGGACAGGCTCTACCACGTGCTGGTCTCCCCCGACTTTGAAGGCAGCCGGGAATTCTTCTATCCCCCGAAGGAATCGAAAACCATCACCCTCAAGGCCAGAAACGGGCAGGCGTATTACAAGGACACCCGGTACGCCGAGATCAATCTGATATCGGTTCCATTTGTTTCTATTCGGGACTCGTTGTCAAAAGACGCGCTCAAGGCGCCCAAACCACCGGGCGCGCTTCTGCTTTCCCTGATCCGGGAGGAAACGCTCCGGCTGACGGTCAACCTTGTGGACAAAAAAATCATATATAAAAGGATGGAGCTGGACCTCACCCCGGCCCAGATGGCCCTCTATGCCTTTTTCGCCATGCGCAAAAAAGACTGCCGCAAAAATTCGATCGCCTGCGGCGACTGCCATGAGTGTTTCCTGGATTTACCCGCAATTCTGAACCAGGGTTTGGTTATTGCGGATATTTACAAACGTGTTTGCGGCACCCGCCCTGTCGAAGAGATGAGCAAGACCGGCATCATGAACCTTGACGCCGAGCGCTTCAACTCGCTTAAATCAAAAATCAAAGCCGCTCTGCAGAACAGATTCGGGCCGTACGCCTTAAAAGAGCTGGAAATCGCCTCCAAAGGCAGGCGGCCCGACACGCAATACGGCATTCTGATGGATAAAGGGAAAATTGAAATCGTTTATTGACAAAACCACAGGGCAGCGGGTCGGTCCGGGTCAGATGATCCGGCCGTCCCAGAGCATTTGGCAAAACACCTGCCACGGCAGAATGGTGATGTTGGAGCCGATTTTTCTGGGGACAGGATCCCTTGAAACAATGAAACTTTTCCTGCAATGAAACTCTTGCGCAAAAAGATGAAGTCCCTTGGTTTTGCCCGTGGCATCCGTGGAAGACTTGACCTCCAGGGCCACATCGGCGTCGCCCAGAATCAGGTCCACCTCGGAGCCGCTGGCGGTCCGCCAGAAGGAGATCGGAAAATCGGACCGGCTGTAATGGCTGTAGGCCCGGCACTCCTGAAGAATAAAATGCTCAAAGGCCCGGCCATACTCGACCGTGCCGGGGGAAAGGGACTTGTGATTCAGAATGGCCGATACAATGCCGGTATCAAAGAAAAAAAACTTGGCGGTTTCGATCAGTCTCCTTTTTTTTGATTTTTTCCAGGGAGGCAGTTGCTGCCCGACCAGGGTATCTTCAAGAATCTGGAAATACTCGCGGATGGTTTTAACGGAAACCCCGGCTTCCCTGGCGGCGTTGGAATAGTTTAACAGCATGCCGTTGGCAAGAGCGGCGGAATGTAAAAACCTGGAAAAGGCAGGGACGTTTCGGGTCAAGGCCTCGGCCTGAATCTCTTCTTTCAGGTAGTCGTAAACATAGGCTTTGAGATCCATTTCGCTGTCCGGCGACAGATAATGGGCCGGCAGCAGGCCGTAAAGGAGGGCTTTGTCCAGATCGAAACTGTCGCCCAGCTCCCGTGTAACCAGGGGAAACAGATCGAACCGCCACGCCCTGCCGCCCAGCAGATTGGCGTCGGAGCGCTTGAGCTTGCGGGCGCTTGAACCGGAAAGGATGAACTGAAAGCCTTTATTTTCCATCAGCCAGTGGATTTCATCCATAAGACGGGGAATTTTTTGGACTTCATCGATAACAACCGTTCTGGAAGGCTGTGCTTCCAGAATCTCCCGCAATCGAGTGGGTTTCTGATTGAGAGATAAAAACATGTCATGGTCCAGCAGATCGATCCAGCAGGCATTCGGGAACTGTTGCCGCAGCAGCGTGGTTTTGCCGGTTTTGCGCGGCCCCCACAGAAAGGCGGACCGGCCCTTGGGCAACTTTATGCTTTGAATGCGGGCAATGGTTTGCTTTGCGTCCATGCAACACGAAATATGATAGTTTTTACTGGAAGTCAACTTGTTTGTGATAATTTGGAGCTTGGGTCAAATTATTTGTGATAATTTGGACTACAGATATAGATTATCGCGTCTCCGCACAGCTTAATAAAAAAGCAGCCATACCGGCAACGTTGCCGGGGTTGCACGGCCGGTCCGGCGGCGATATGCTGGGCACCGGAATGAAAGGAATCACATGAAACATATCCTTGTCTGTACTGTGGGCACCAGCCTGAAGAAGAACCTGGCCCACGCGCCCGATGAAAAACTCAAGGAGTTGATCGGTTCGGCCAATGTTCAAGGCATAGTGTCCGCGCTTTCCGTTACAGACCCGGCCGACCGGCTCAACGGCGCGGAAATCAACTCCATCACCGGCATTCTGGAAAAAGGTCTGCTTGACCAGAGAAACACCCTTTATCTGCTGGTTTCCGACACCGAAGACGGCGCCCTCACCGGCCGCATTCTGAAAGCGTATTACGAAAACGGAAAGAACCCCCGGCGGTTTGACAAGGTTGAAACCGTCACCCTTGAAGGACTTTCCGACCGCTCGGCCGCCGACTTCAAAACCAGGGGCTTGCGCAACCTGGTGAAAGCCATTGCCGAAATCGTTAAAAAACACGGGGCCGAATCGGTGCTCATCAACGCCACGGGCGGGTACAAGGCCCAGATATCGTTTGCCGGCATGATCGGCCAGGCCCTGGAAATTCCGGTCTGCTACCTGTTTGAAAAATTTTCCGAGGTTATTGCCCTTCCGCCCCAGCCCATTTCACTCGATCTGGGGTTCTGGCTGGCAAACGCGACCCTGTTTTTCGACCTTGCCGGCGACGGCCTCGACAAAAATCCCGCCGATGCCGACCCCCGTTTCGCCGGACTGATAGACGAAATAGAGGTGGACAACACCCGGCTGGTCGGCCTTTCGGCCACGGGCCAGCTCTTTCACGAAATGTTCTGCTTCCGGTTCCAGCAGCAACGCGGCCGCCTTTTGCCGCCGGATGCGGGCATCGCGTCCGATGCAAAGGTCATTAAATATGAAGACAGCAATAAAGGCCGACATTCCGGCCTTGAGCCCTGGCTGAAAAAACTTTGCGGGGCGCCCTATGTGAAGCGGATATACACCCATTATCACCACTACAGTCTTCCGCTGAAAAACTATTTCCGCCCCTCGGCCAAAGGAGACTTCTCCCA
>JAXHVI010000066.1:0-2331 GCA_034189195.1 Thermodesulfobacteriota bacterium
ACAACGTGACGATTACCGGTGAGCTGATCACCCCCATCGCCATGGAAAAGGAACTGCGGTTTGCCGTCCGTGAGGGCGGCCGTACCGTGGGCGCCGGCGTTGTCAGTGAAATTATCGAATAGAAGCAGCATATAAGGGAGTTGATCAGTGAGAGTCATCATATCACTTGCGTGTAGCCAGTGTAAAAGGCGCAACTACTCGACGACAAAGAACAAACGGACGACACCGGACAAGTTGGAGCTCAAGAAGTATTGCAGGTTCTGCCGCGAGCACACGATGCATAAAGAGACAAAGTAGGTTGAGCGCGGGCTCTTTACGCGGGCTGCGGCATTCTCTGCACAGTGCAGGCCAGTAGCTCTAACGGCAGAGCGTCGGACTCCAAATCCGGGGGTTGGGGGTTCAAATCCCTCCTGGCCTGCCAACTGTTTTTTTAAACGAAAAAGCGCACACGATCTGAGGCGACCGGACGGTGTGCTTTTCATGTTATGAAAAAGAGGGATCATGGGGCGCATACTGAAGAAAAAGGATCCGCTGAAAAAGAAGAAAAAGACCGATGTCGACGCTTCCGGTAACGCCACAGCCGACGGTTCCCAGAGCAAGCCCGCCGTCGGCGCCAGGCTGGTTTCCGGCGTTACCGTGAAAGCCGGCAAGGGGCAGATCGGCTCGTCGGGCGTTGCCAAAAAGATCGGCGGCATGATGGAAACCGGCCGCATGGGCCGGGCCGTTCAGTTCCTTCGGGAAGTGAAGGTTGAGCTGAAGAAGGTCACCTGGCCGACGCGTCAGCAGACCATTGGCTCCACGGCGGTGGTATTGCTGCTGGTGATGATCATCAGCGTGTTCCTGGGATTGACGGACCTGATCCTGGGCCGGTTGATTCAGGTGATTCTCAATTAGATAGATGATGAGGACGGTATCGTGGCGTTGAAATGGTACGTGGTGCACGTTTATTCCGGCTTTGAAAACAAGGTCCAGAAGTCCCTGGAGGACCGTATTGCATCGTCCGGCTGCGCCGAGAAGTTCGGCGAGGTGATCGTGCCCACCGAGCAGGTGGTCGAGCTGGTCAAGGGAAAGAAAAAGGAGTCGTCGCGCAAGTTTTATCCCGGATATATCCTCGTCCAGATGGAGCTCGACGACGAAACATGGCACGTGGTGGCCAACACGGCCAAGGTGACCGGTTTTCTGGGCGGCAGGAACAAGCCGGCGCCGATCACCGACCAGGAGGCGGACAAGATCCTGGAGCGGATCGAGGCGGGCAAGCTGAAACCCCAGCCCAAGTACTCTTTTGAGGTGGGTGATGAGGTGCGGGTGACCGAAGGTCCTTTTGCCACCTTCAGCGGCCTGGTGGAGACCGTGAACCAGGAGAAGGGAAAGCTGCGGGTCCTGGTGAGCATTTTCGGGCGTTCCACGCCGGTTGAACTGGATTTCATGCAGGTTGCGAAACTATAACAGGTTTGGAGTAGACAATGGCAAAAAAAGTTACAGGACAGATAAAGTTGCAGGTCACGGCCGGCAAGGCCAACCCGTCACCGCCTATCGGCCCGGCCCTGGGTCAGCACGGCGTCAATATCATGGATTTCTGCAAGTCGTTTAACGCCCGGACGGCGGACCAGGAAGGGATGATTATTCCCGTGGTCATCACGGTGTATGCGGACAAATCTTTTTCGTTTATCACCAAGACCCCGCCGGCTGCCATTCTGCTGAAAAAGGCGGCCAAGATCGCCAAGGGCTCCGCCGTACCCAACAAGGTCAAGATCGGCAAGGTGTCCATGCAGGACGTGGAGGATATCGCCAGGTTGAAGATGCCTGACCTGAATGCCACGGACCTGGACGCCGCCTGCAGGATTATTCAAGGGACCGCCCGAAGCATGGGCATCGAGATTGTACAATAGGAGAGAGCACAGATGGCCAAGAAAGGGAAAAAAATTATCGCGGCCCGGGAGAAGGTCGACACCACCCGCAAGTACGACATTTCCGAAGGGATAGGCACGGCGCTTCAGGCGCGTTTTGCCGGTTTTGATGAAAGCGTGGATATTGCCGTCCGCCTGGGTGTAGACCCCCGTCATGCCGACCAGATGGTCCGCGGGTCCGTGGTGCTGCCCCACGGCACGGGCAAGGAGATCAAAATTCTGGTGTTTGCCAAGGGCGAGAAGGAAAAGGAGGCCCTGGACGCCGGCGCTGATTTCGTGGGCAACGACGAGTTGATTGAGGACATCAAGAACGGCTGGTTCGGTTTTGACAAGGCCGTGGCCACACCGGACATGATGGGCGCCGTGGGCAAGATCGGCAAGCTGCTGGGCCCCCGGGGCCTGATGCCCAACGCCAAGACCGGAA
>JAXHVI010000067.1:0-40396 GCA_034189195.1 Thermodesulfobacteriota bacterium
ACCAAAGCTGGAATGTGCTTAACCGGGCTGTTAAAAGGGGCTTCGGCAGAAAAGAACATCGGGTTCCCGCCCGCATCGGGGTAGACGAGAAATCCATTGCCAAAGGGCATAAATATGAGTCTCTGGTGTACGACATTGACGCCGGCACGGTTGAATATGTTTGTGACGACCGGGGCCAGGAAAGCCTTGAAAAATATTATCGCCAGTTCAGTGATTCAATATGGGCCGGGCATGTCCCCGCAGGTGGAGATGCTGACGGCATGACAGACACGGCTACTGGACAAGGGCGGTCAGATAACGGGCACCAACGGTAAAGGGCTTTGACTGCATGGTCCTTTCCCGTCTGCACCAGCGCACTTCGGCCAGGTAAATCATCATTTCATGGCCGGCCTGGGGCAGGGGGCCCAGTTGCACCCGGATTCTCGTGCCCGGCGCCAGCCGGGTGTCGGCCTCAAAACAGAGCCCGCCGGTGCTTTCGTTGATCAGGACCGCGTTGTGAAAATCAGGGGTGTCGGCAACGGCGTATCGAATGTGGGCCTGGCGGTATCCCCGGGGATAGGTCCGCCGGGTATGGAGAAAAGCGGGTCGATGGGGGCCCCGGAACGCCGCGTTTTTTGCGGTAAATGCCGGTTCGGCCGGGGACGCGGGAAGCCGGACATCGGTGTCGTCATGAATGCGGGGATGGGTCATGTCGCACCTCCTGTGCTGACGTGTTAAAGCGATCCCTCTGGATGACGGCGGGTCCGGACAGAGCAGGAATAAAAACAGGTTGCCGACCGGATTGGAAATTAATTTTACCATACCAGTGACATCAGATAAGGTCAAGCAGGAAGGTGACGTGGAATGAAGCAAAAACCGGGGTGCCAGATTCGGACAGAAACGATTACCCGATGAAGAGAAGGTGGTGGTGATGGAACGCGGTACCCTGCGCCCCATTCAGCGGGTGATGCTGATTTTTCCGCCTTTTTTTGATGTCAAACATGTGTTTGACCCCATGGTGTGCCCGCCCCTTGGCATCGCCTCACTGGCCGCCTATATTCGGGACCGGGTGGATGTGGCGATTCTTGACTGCGTGGCAGAGGCCCCTGGCCAGCGCGAGCCGGAAGGAGACCTGTATGAGCGGGTGGGACTCTCCTGGGATCAGATTCTGAATCGTATTCGGGCGTTTGCCCCGGACATGGTGGGCATCTCCTGCCTTTTTTCCAACCAGTTTACCTGTGTCCGGGTGTTGAGCGAAAAGATCAAACAGGAGATCGACCCGGACATGGTGGTGGTTGCCGGCGGCACCCATCCCTCCTTTCTGGCTGAGCAGACCCTTTTGAAAACCACGGTGGACTATGTGGTGCTGGGCGAAGGCGAACGCGGGCTGACCGGTATCCTCGATGCCCACAACCGGGGCGAACGAGTTGAAGAGGTCGACGGCATTGCCTTCCGTGGCCAGAACGGGGCAATTCAAGTAAACCTGCGGACCACCTGGATCGAGAATCTTGATGATCTTCCCCTGCCGGCCCGGGACCTTCTGCCCATGGAGGCCTATTTCAAGGCCGGCAAGCCCATGGCCTACCACTGGCGAAAGCGGCGCAATACCCCGATTGTCTCCAGCCGGGGATGTCCCTTTGGCTGCCCGTTCTGCTCCTCCTATCTTCACTGGGGAAAGCGGTTTCGTACCCGGTCTGCCGGGAACGTGCTGGCGGAAATCGCCCACCTGAAAAGCCGATACGATATTCAGGAACTCAAGTGGCAGGACGACAATCTCACCGCCGACCGGAAACGGGCCGTTGCGATTTTCCGCGGCATGGTCGACCGGGGCCTTGCCATGCCCTGGAACACACCCAACGGCATCGCCCTGTGGACCATCGACGATGAGCTGATGGGCCTGATGAAACAGAGCGGCTGCTACCAGATTACCCTGGCCGTGGAGTCCGGTGATCCGGACACCTTTGCCGCTTACGTCAAAAAGCCCTTTTCCCTGGACAGGGCCAGGCAGGTGGCCCGCCTGGCGAAAGAGCACGGTATATCCACGGTGGCCTATTTTATTATCGGGTTTCCCGGTGAGACCCTGGAGCAGGTCCGGCGTTCCATGCGGTTCGGCCTGGACCTGGGTGTGGACTACCTGGTGCCGTTTGTGTTCAACCCGCTGCCCGGCTCTGATCTGTGGCGAACCTGCGTTGAAAGCGGACGGATCACCGAGGATTACGCCTATGAAAAGGGCAATCACTACCACCAGGCCCGGTTGAACGTGGCCGCGTTTGACGCCAGGGAACTGGAGCTGATTCAGCGGCGAACCTATTTACGGAACCTGCTGCGCATGCCTCTGCGAAACCCCAGAGAGTTTCTGGCCTGGTACGGCCGCCAGCTTTTTTTTCAGCCCGACTTTCTGGCCCTTTTTGCGGCCAACATCATGGACACCGGAAAGCTGCTTTTTCAGAAGGCCATGGGCCGGCCGGCCGGCACCCCCTCCACCTGACGGCCCGGCACGACAGCAGGATGTGTTTGACAAACAAGGGGGTTTTGGTAATAACCTGTTCTGTTCACTTGAACAAAACAGTTGATATCAGGGAGTGCCATGGAAGACGCCATTCAGGCTGCGCAAGCACCGGCCAATGAGCTGGAAGACCTGAGAGCCCGGTATGAGAAGCTGGTGGAGATCAACAGCAGCTTGAACGAGCGGGTACTGGAGCTTTATACGCTCTACAATGTGAGCCGTACACTGAGCACATCCCTGCATGTGGCCGCCCTGTTTTGATTGATGACATCAGCAAGGAAAACGATTTTTTCTATTTTCCCGGCAGCGGTATGAAACAGGGCAGTTACCTGGGCGTACCCTTGAAAAACCAGGAAGGCGTTATCATCGGCGTGCTCAACGCGCACAAGCCCATGGTCAAGGGGTTTTCAAAAAACGATTTGCGGCTTTTTGCCGCAGTGGCGGAAAACGTGGCCATTGCGGTCAGCAACGCCATGACCCTGCAGCAGACCCGGGAGCTGATTCGAAAAGATGAGCTGACCGGCCTGTACAACCGCCGCTATTTTTTTAAGCGGTTCGAGCGGGAGGTTTACCGGTCCCGGCGTTACGGCCGCACCATCTCCCTGCTGATGATCGATATCGATCACTTCAAGGAGTACAACGACAGCTAAGGCCCTTTACATGGGCAAGGCCCAGGGTCGAAACCAGGTGTGCAGCAAGGTGCCAAAAGAGACTGTCTGACCGAACGCGGCGGTCCGCCGTTTTCCATCAGCATTACGTTTTTCAGCAGGGGAAAAAAATTCAATATTTAGAGAATCCCGGTATTTTTCATTTGAGAAAGGAAGACTTCCATGAGTCAGCAAACCGTTTACATCGTCTATTTTTCTCCGGCCGGCACCACTCGGATGGTGGCCCAGGCCCTGGCCCGCGAGGCCTCGACCGCCGGGTATCCCGTGGTAAGCCTGGACCTGGCGTCCGGCAGCGCTGATGCAAAAACGGTACAGTCCCGGATCAGCAAAGGGGATATTCTGTTTGCCGGAACACCTGTTTATGCCAACCATGCGGTGCCGGTGGTGATGGATTTTCTGGCAGGTCTTTCTGAAACAAAAGGCGCGTATGCCGCACCTTTTGTCACGTTCGGCGCGGTCTCAAGCGGCGTGGCCCTGAACGAGATGGCCACAATGGCGAAAGAAAAGAAAATGGCCGTGCTGGGCGGCATCAAGGTGGTGGCCCGGCACTCCATGCTGTGGCAGTCGGACGCCCCCCTGGGCAAGGGTCGTCCCGATGAGAAAGACATGGCCGAGGTGGCCCGGTTTGCTCAGGCCGTTCTGGGCAAGGCATCGGCGGACGGTAAAGTCGAACCGTTACCGGAGGACGCGTTGAACTATCAGCGGCAGGAGGTTCAGGAAGCGGCAAAGGCAGCCGGGCTGCACGTGATCAAACCCATGCTGATTCCTTTTGACGTAAACAACGATGTCTGCACCCAGTGCGGCCTGTGCGTGGAGAACTGCCCCACGGCCAACATCACCCTGGAGGCGGGGCCGGTGTTTGGCGACCGGTGCGTGGTGTGTTTCAACTGCGTCCGGGTATGCGAGCCCGGCACCATCACCAGCAAGGTGCTGCCCTTTATCGAAGCCGACCTGCACAAGCGCCTGGACTTTTTCAGGGAGCCGGCCGAAACCGTGGCGTTTGTCTGAATGATATGCCGGGTCAGGGCTGCGCACTGTTCCCGGCGCCGGGCCACCACAGGTAGTACAGGCCCGGCTTCAGCGCCGGCATGCCCTCCAGCAGATCGATGTTGACCAGTGCCCCGGAATGGGCCCCGTATTGCGTCACCAGGGTATTGTAGATGGTGTCGTTGGGATAGTAGGTCCGGCGATAGGTCACAACGGCCGCGTTGTCCGGCAGGCCGGCCATCTTTTTTGCCTGGGCCAGGGCGTCTTCAAGATAGCCGATCCGGTCAACCAGGCCGGCGGAGAGGGCGTCGTCAGCCGTAAAGATGCGGGCCGTTTTGATTTTTTCCATGTCCGGTTTCTGATCGGCCCGGTGTTTTTCCACCAGCCCGGCAAACCGCCCGGCCATGTCGTCGATGATGGCGTCAAACAGGGCGTCCTCCTCTGCCGTTGTATCCCGGAAAGGAGAGCCCATGTCCTTATGCTTTCCCGACTTGCGGACTTTCAGATCCAGCCCCAGCTTGTCCATCAAACCGCTGACCCGTGGCGTGACAAAAATCACGCCCACTGACCCGGTAAGGGTGGTGGGATGGGCCAGGATGTGGTCCGCCGGCAGGGAGATGTAGTAGCCCCCTGATGCTGCCACATCCATCAGGGCCGCCACAACGGGTTTGCCGGTCTGGTGTTTGAAATCCATCAACTCCTTGTACATGATGTCGCTGGCCGTGATGGTGCCGCCCGGCGAATTGACCTTCAGCACCAGGGCCTTGATGGATGGATCCTCTTTTGCCAGTGCCAGCTGGGCCACGAATTCGTCCAGCATGCCCGGATGGTTGCGGGACATGAAATCCCTGGTGGGCTTGTCGGTAATGGCGCCGTTGACTGAAACCAGGGCGATCTTGTGGGGGCCTGAGCCTTCCAGCACGAACTCCTGCAAAGGGTCGGTGGCATCGGCCGGCAGTTTGAGGCCGGGCAGGCTGCATCCCGGCAACACAACGGACAAAATTCCCGCGATAAGAAAAGCGAAAAGAAGAAGGGCGGGACGGCTTACTGTAAAGGCTGAAAAGGGTTTCATATGGATGCCTCTTTCTGTATGTGTCTGGGTTGAAAGGTGAACCACCATACCACGATCCGGGTGATTCGGGCAACAGGAACGCGGCGCTCATCTTATAATAAAGGGATGATAGGAATATGATGTTTTCTCCGAATAGATTGTTCGGTTGTTTGCCATGGATGGGTTTTGCTTTCAATCCCGATAACGATTCCGACAAAGAATAATGATTGAGCTCCAGACATGCTCTATGATATTGTTTTTTTGAATGTACAGAAGGTTTATCAGGGCCGGAACCCGGAGAACAACAGGAACAGCGGAAAAAAAGAGTGTATCTTGGCGCAGAAAAAGCTGACAAACATGCTGTCCATCCTTTCGGGCCGTTTTATTGAGAAACGGATACCTTTTTGCCTTATCGGTGCCTTTGCATTGGGATTTTACGGATTGCCCCGCCATACCGTTGATATAGATTTCATGGTTGATACGGACTCTGGGGCGCAAGCGTTGGAAATATTGACGGGGGCAGGGTATACCTGTTTTCAGAAAACCGAAAGGTTTGCTCAGTTTGATTCAGAATACGATGTTTTCGGGAAAGTTGATCTGATGTTTGCGGCAACCGACGACGGCAGGGAAATGATACGTCGCAGTGTTCTGCTTGATGCTGAACTGATCGGCAGGGTGCCTGTGGTGCAACCGACGGATTATATCATTTTGAAACTGCTGGCGATCGCAAATGATAAGGAACGGTTGCCCAAAGATGAATTCGATATTTCGGAGTTTTTCAAAGGCTATAGAACGTTTGGTATCTCAGGGCAATTTGAAAAGATAGACGCAAAGCGCATCTACCGCTTTGCCGAGAAGTTCGGACAGACCGGCCTGATTCAAAAATATATGACAACGGAAAAATAACATGGCCAAGATATCAGAACCCACAATGACCGGCTACTCATCGGCGGCAAAAGACAGGATAAGGGTTTACAACCTTATTGACCGCTCCTGTGAGCTGGCCGCTCAAAAAGGCCCGCATCCGCTTGATTCTGATTGCCAGTGTCTTGCCTGTATGACCAAAAGAAAGAAAATGCTTTATCCTGTTTGTAAAGACTGGAAGTTCTCTCTCTAGGGTCGCGCCACGCTAAAACAATTCCAGGAGCATCTGTTTTTAATAAGAGACTCGGGTCGCCGGCGTCGGTATGCCATATGGCAGGCACAAAGTCCTTGACATTTGGAACCGGCTTAACTATTCAATTTAACTGTTATCAGGTGCAATCAAGCATAAAAGGGAATCCCGTGAAAATCGGGAGCGGACCCGCCGCTGTAATCGGGGACGAAAGCCGCGGAATGTCACTGCTTCGTTCAATTGAAGTGGGAAGGCGCGGCCGGTAGGATGATCCGGGAGTCAGAAGACCTGCCTGGTGACGGGTTTTCCGCCTATGGGAATAGATGGAAAACCAACGGATCTTGAGGATAAAAATGGGAATCCCCGGGTCGATGAATGTCGATCCGGGGATTTTTTTTGGCATGCGGAACAAGGAAAAAATCATGAAGCACCGAAAAACGCGCCGAATGAAAACGCTGTGGATTGTTCTGGTATGGCTGGCCTGTTGTACGGCATGGCCGCAAGCCTGGGCCGGGAACGAAGAAGGTGAGCTTCGACTGTTTTTAAAAAAGGCCTGTGACCGTATTGAAGCCCTTGTGCAAACCGACCTGCCGTTTTCGATCGACGAGCGACAGGAACGGCTGGACCGGGTGCGGCAGATGGCCACGGAGAAAGACGTTCCCGTGGCAGACGCCCTTGACCGGCTGATGGAGACACTCTTTGCGGAGGTCGAATACGGCAACACCGTTGATGTTTACCGGGAAACCATCATGATCGATGATCGCCAAGCGGTGGTGGACGTGCTGCGGCTGGGCCGTGCGGCCCTTTTTTACCAGACCCTGGACGGGACGCAGGCCGGCCGTTACAGCATGGAGCGGGTCGCGTGGGAACCGCTGGATAGCCGGTGGCGGCGCGGCGTGAGTGCGGCCATGGAGATGGCCCTTAAAAGACGGCCCGTGAAATTGGTTTGCCTGCCCATGGGCCGGCCTGTTGAAAGCCGGCCGCCGGCGGAAGGTTCCGCTTCTGTAACGGCACCAGAGGACACTGAAACTCAAGTTGTGCAGGTCGCTGCCAAAGACATGGATGCCGTGGCCGGGCAGATTCGCCGGTATGCCCAGGAAGCACGGGTGGTAATTAACAACAGCCCCCAGAGCGGCACAGAGAAAAACCGGGGCGCTTTTCTGGAACGCCTGGCCGGCATGGAGAGCATCTCTTCTTTGTCAGACCTGGAGGCCATGGTTGACCTGCTGCTGGACGAGGCCGTCAAATCAGGCCGGGTCCGCCGGGTCAAGGGGACGATCATCGACCCGGCAGGCCGGGAAAGGGCAGCAGACCTGCTGATGGCCGGCAACCTCACCACGCTTTACCATACAGCGGATGACACCGGTTATGCCCTGTATTCAGAAACCGGGAACCGGTTTTTTGCCCTTTCCAGGTCTGCCGGCTGGCGGGTGGATCGTGCCAACCGGCAGTACATTTCCGGCAACAGGGACGCTTTTTACCTGGACATCACCCAGGGCGCGGCCCTGCGGGAGATGGTCCACCGGCCGGGCCCGGCCGGCCGGATTGCAAAGGGCGGCCCCATTGTATGGCCGATTCTCGCCATCCTGGTGATGGGCATTGCCATCATCATTGAAAGAGCGGTTTACCTGTGGCGGCGGACCTGTGACGCGGAGACCTTCATGGCCCATGTGGGCCGCTGCATTGCCGGCGGCCAGTGGGATGCCTGCCGTCTGGCCTGCGAAAAAAACAAAAAACAGTCGGTGCCCCGGGTGATCGGCACGGCCGTGGCTTTTGGACAAATGGACCGGGAGTCCATGGAAAACGCCCTTCAGGAGGCGATCTTAAACGAAGTCCCCCGGCTGGAGCGGTTTTTGTCCACCCTGGGCCTGCTGGCGGCCATTGCGCCCCTGCTGGGCCTGCTGGGCACGGTCACCGGCATGATCCAGACGTTTCACGTGATCACCTATTACGGTACCGGCGATGCCCGCATGCTGTCCGGCGGCATTTCCGAGGCCCTGGTGACCACCATGCTGGGCCTGTGCGTGGCCATTCCCTTAATGCTGGGACACACCCTGCTCACCCGGAAGGTGGAGACCCTGATCGGCCAGATGGAGGAAAAGGCCGTGGCTTTTGTCAACATGATATTCAAGTCCCGGACCATTGCCCCATGAACACGGTGACCGACCATCTGTTCCGCGTGGGCGACTACCTGGCCGGCGGCGGGCCGGTCATGGTGCCGCTGCTGGCGGTTTCCTTTGTGCTGTGGCTGCTGATCGCGCACAAAAGCCTGGTGCTGCGCCGACTGAACACCACCGGCATCTCCCGCCGGCAGGCCGGAGAGCTGATCGCCGCCGGCAGAACCCCGCCCGCGAAGTGTACCGGCATCAATGCCGTGCTGGTCCGTCATTTTCTGGCCCGGCGCACCGGGAACGCGGCTGTGGACGGCTACATCCTGGACGAAATTGTTCTGCACCTGGTGTTCTCTCTGAACCGCCACCTGTCGGTCATTGCCGTGCTGGCGGCCATTGCGCCCCTGCTGGGCCTGCTGGGCACGGTCACCGGCATGGTGGCCACTTTTGACGCGCTGACCCTTTTCGGCACCGGCAATGCCCGGGCCCTGGCCGGTGGTATTTCCGAGGCCCTGATCACCACCCAGGCCGGTCTGCTGGTGGCCATTCCCGGCTTTTACATGAGCGGGTTCCTGGACCGGCGCACCGCCCTTCTCAAACAGCGGGCCGCGGCCCTGGGCATGTACATGAAGCGTTTTTTGTAACCACTGGAGAAGACAATGCTTAACATTTCAGCGGCCCGGCGGGCCGGAAAAAAAGGGGTGGAACTCAACATGGCGCCCCTGATCGACATGATTTTCATCCTGCTGATCTTTTTTCTGGTGACCACCAGTTTTGTCCAGGAGACCGGCCTGGACATTGACAAGCCGTCCGCCGCCACCGCCGTTGTCCGGGAAAGCGCCGACCTGGTGATCGGCATTACCCGGGAGAACCGGATTTTCATGGGCAGACGGGAGATTGACGCGGACCGCCTGGGCCTGGCCGTGGAACGGGCGATCACGGAAAAGCCCGAAGCCGAGGTGTTGATCGTGGCCGACACCCAGAGCGCCACCGGCACGGTGATCGAGGTGATGGATGCCTGCCGGCTGGCCGGGGCCAGGGCCATATCCATGGCAGCGGGTATACCGGAACAGCAATGAAAGGCGAAAGCATCAGATGAGAGCCGTTCCTGTTATTTATGCCGAAAGCATGCAGAAAAGCCGGGATTGGGCCGCTGCAGCGGGCCTTGCGCTGTTGATCAACCTGCTGCTGTTTGCGGCCCTGCCCGCGGTGAAACTGCCGCCGGCGCCGGCGTCGGAACCGTATCGTCAGCCCGGCCCGGTCACGGTCACCCGGCTGCGCCCCTCCCGCCCCCTTCCGGCACCGGCCCCTTTGGCAAAGCCTTCAGTGCCTGAAAAAAAACCGGAAGACACGGCGCCCGCCAGGTCCGCGCCTGCCATGCCTGTTGTGGAAAAAGTTTCTGCCGTGTCACCGGAACCGGTTGAAACGACCCATACGGATTCCGAAGCCGATACCGAACCTATGGCTCCGCCGTTGCCTCCTGCCGGGCCACAGGTGTTTGACGCCATGAACCTGGACCGCCCACTGGTGCCTGTCTTCCGAAAGCCCCCGGTTTACCCGGCCCATGCAAAACGCAGAAACATCCAGGGGTGGGTGACGGTCTCATTTTTGGTGGACACCCAGGGCCGGGTAAAGGATGTAACAGTGACAGAATCCGAGCCTGAATCGATTTTTGACGACAGCGTGATTGAGTGCGTGAGCGGATGGCGGTTCAAACCCGGCACCATTGCCGGCCGGCCGGTGGTCACAAAGGTCACCACCACCATCCGGTTTGAGCTGAAAGCAGACGAATGAAAAAAATCGCAAAAAGCATCATGTTTCTGGGCACCGGCTCGGATGTGGGCAAGAGCGTCATCACCACGGCCTTTTGCCGGATATTAAAACAGCGGGGCGTGCGCGTGGCCCCCTTCAAGGCCCAGAACATGTCAAACAACGCCTACGTGACCCTGGAGGGCGGGGAGATCGGCCGGGCCCAGGCCGTTCAGGCCGAGGCCGCAGGCCTGCTGCCCTCGGTCCACATGAACCCGGTGCTGCTCAAGCCCGTGTCCGACCGCGGGGTCCAGGTGGTGGTGCAGGGCAGGGT
Organism: Thermodesulfobacteriota bacterium; assembly: GCA_034189195.1. Taxonomy (GTDB): domain Bacteria; phylum Desulfobacterota; class Desulfobacteria; order Desulfobacterales; family Desulfosudaceae; genus Desulfosudis. The sequence goes on from JAXHVI010000067.1 coordinate 10,500, forward strand.
GGTCGACACCCTGTCGGGCCGGGCCTACTACGAGTCCCGGGACCAGGTTCAAAGCCGGATCATGGAAAGCTTTTCCATCCTCAAAGCCGGGTACGAGGCTATTTTGATGGAGGGGGCCGGCTCCTGCTGCGAGGTCAACCTGCGGCCCCGTGATGTTGTCAATTTCGAGATGGCCCTGGCAACCGGTTCGCCGGTGGTGCTGGTGGCCGACATCGACCGGGGCGGGGTGTTTGCCCAGATCATCGGCACCATGGAACTGATATCGCCAAAAGAACGCGACCTGGTGGCCGGTTTTATCATCAACAAGTTTAGGGGCGATCCGGATCTTTTTGCCGGCGGCATCTCTTTTATCGAACAGCGTACCGGCAGGCCGGTACTCGGGCTGGCGCCATACTTCAAGGATATTCACATCGACATGGAAGACTCCATGTCCCTGGACGAAACGCTTGCGCGCACCGGCCCGGTAAAGGGAAAAATCAACATTGCCGTGGTAAAGGTGCCGCACGTGGCCAATTTCACCGATATTCACGCCCTGGAGCAGGAGCCGGAGACAAACATTGTCTGGCTGTCGTCTCCGGCGGATCTGGCACCATACCAGGCCGTGATCCTGCCGGGCAGCAAGAGTGTGATCGCCGACATGACGGTTCTGCACGAACAGGGATGGCCCCGGGCCCTTTCCCGTTACCTGGAAGCAGGGCAGGGAAGGGTGGTCGGCCTGTGCGGGGGCTACCAGATGCTGGGCCGGACCATTGAGGACCCGGAAGGGGTGGAGGGCGCGTCCCCCCACGCAACAGGCTTTGGCCTGCTGGATATTACAACCCGCATCGAAGCGGTCAAACAGGTGCGCCTGTCTTCGGGCCGGGACCGGCTCTTCGGCGCCAAAGTGCATGGCTACGAAATTCACATGGGAAATACCCGGATGGGGGAGCAGGCCCTGCCGTTTATTGATTTTGATCATCAGCCGGATGGGGCTGTTTCCGTGGATGGCCGGGTAATGGGCACCTACCTTCACGGCCTGTTTGATTCAGGGGTGTTTCGCGGCCGGTTTCTGGCAGCCCTGGCAAAAGCCGGTCATATCCCTTTTGATCCATCTGGTTTGCGGGAGGATTATGACCAGGTCCGGCAGCGCAACTACGACCTGCTGGCAGAACACGTGAAACGCCATGTTGAGGTGGACCGCATACTGGCCCTGATGGGGATATGAACTTTGCCAAAAGCAAAAGGGCCGGGCAAACGCCGCGACCCTTTTGTGGTGGTGCCGAGGGACAGAATTGAACTGCCGACACAGGGATTTTCAGTCCCCTGCTCTACCGACTGAGCTACCTCGGCACGATTAGGTGCATTTTAGAGAACAATCCGTGTTTGTCAAGAGGTTTTAAGCCGAATCTCTGATATATCGCCATTCTTTTCTACATATCGCCCAGCAGGTGCTGCACAACAGCGCAGGCGGCAACAGTGGCGGTGTCGGCCTTCAGGATGCGGGGGCCAAGGCCGGCGGCGACAAACCCCTTTTTTATCGCGCTGTCGATTTCGTCAGGCGTAAAACCGCCTTCCGGCCCGATCATCACCAGTACCTGGCCGGCGGCGAACTTCTGCGGCGGAAGAGTTTCTTTCAGCCCCGCTGCCGTAGCGTCGGCAAAGATGATTTTCAGGTTCCAGTCGTCACCCCGGCAGAGCAGGTCATCAAACGGGATCGGCGGCTCAATTTCCGGAAGCCGTCCCCTTCCGCACTGCTTCAGGGATTCGGCGGCAATGGTCTGCCATCGATCCATTCTTGAGGCCACCCGCCCGGCATCGGGCCGGGGAATGGTCCGCTGCGTAAACACCGGTATCCATCGCGTGACGCCCAATTCCGTGGCCTGGCGCACCAGGACGTCCATCTTCTTGTCTTTGAGAAAGGCCTGGGCCAGGGTCAGGCGGGTCGGGGATTCCGTGACGCAGGAAAAGGCGTCGGTGATTTCCACCGCCACAGCCTCGCTCTCAATGGCGCGGATAACACCTTTGAATTCCATGCCCGCGCCGTTGAACAGCCATATTTCATCACCGGGCTTCATGCGAAGCACGTTTTTGATGTGGCTGGCGTCCGGCCCGTTGATCAGGCAGACGGTGCCCGCAGCCACGGCCGCGTCCATAAAAAATCGTCTCATGAGCGTTCCTGTTTAAGGTGGTGATACGCATTCTATCAGGCCGGATAATGCTTTTCAATCACGCCCCGCGACATTGATTTACCACTGCCGGAATATGGGCGCAAGGGCTTAAATACCTTGACACAAACCCACTGAACTGGTAAGTGTATCCAGAAAAATCAGACCTTTTCAAACAGCACGATTTTTGCACCCGCATGAGAGGGAACATGAGCAAAAGCAAACAATCAGGCCGGCCTGCCGGAAAGGTGAAAACCGTGATGATGGATATGGGCAACGGTGAAGAGACTGTGGACATTGATGATATCATGGCTGAAGACGATGAAGAGGTGTTTGACCTGACCGAGGCCGTGGAAGAAGATGATGTAAATGAAGGTACCCTGGGTTTGGGCGGAGTGGAAGATGAAGGTGATATTCTGGACCTGACCGAAGTGGCCGGCGAGGACGACGATGTCCTTGATCTGACGGACGAGGCAGAGGAAGCGGATGAAGTACCGGATTTAACCGAGGAGGCTGCTGAAGAGGAGGAAGCCGTTCTTGACCTTACGGAAGAGGCCTTTGAAGGAGAGGATGAGGTTCTTGACCTGACAGAGGAGGCTTCCGAACCGGAAGACGAGGAAATTCTCGATCCCGCGGAATCAATGGCGAAGGACACGGATGAGGATGTTCTGGATCTGACCGAAGAGACAGAGAGTGCTGCTGCCGAAGAAGATGATGATGAACTGGTGCAGCTGACAGACACAGTGGATGACGAGGAAGAAGAGATACTTGACCTGACCGAGAAAGCCGCTGAAGCAACCGAAACCCCGAAACCGGCGCCGGCTCCTTCGGACCAGGCCGGGAAAGCTGCGGCCGAAGAAGAAGACATTCTGGACCTGGTGGCAGAGGCCGCCGAAGAAGAAGAGGATGTGCTGGACCTGACCGCCGAGCTGGAGCCTGTGGCCGGAGAGGAAAAGGCTTCCGAGGTCTCTATCGTGCTTGGCGACGAAGAAACCAGCGCAGGGTTCCTGGATATGGCTGAAGCCGCTGAAACGGACGAGGAAGAAGCAGGGGCGGCCGCTTCTACCGGAGAGCGGCCGAACGACGACATGATGCTTGAGTTTACCGATACCGTTGATCTGGAGGACATTTCAGACACCGGTGTCCGGGAAGCGAATCCGGAAAGCGCGGTCGAGGAAAACGGAGCGTTTGACAAAACACTGGATCATGCGCTTCATTCGGCCCTGGATTTTTCAGAAGCGGGAGCTGTTTCACCGGAAGAAGAAGAGATTCGGCTGCAGCGGGCCGCCACGGTCTCGGTTCATGTTCATAACCGGCGTGAGGTGGACAAGCCAACGGATTTTAATTTTGATGCCATGCATGCCTGGCACGACAGCGTAAGGCGCCAGATTTCGGAATCGGGAGGCGATCTTCTCAGCGAGCAGCAGCTTGAAGCGGCACTGGCCAAGGTTATCAAAGAGGTCTATGCGGAGAAGTTTGAAAAGATGATTGAGCAGGTCCTGGAAAAGACCATTTTAAAAGAGATTGATCGGCTAAAGAAACTGGTGACCGGCGATGAATAAGCTTTTTTAAATTTTTGCAGCCTTCAAAAATTATTGAAAAAAAAGGGGGATTAGTGAATAATCCCCTTTTTGTTGGCCCAAAGAATCTGGCGGTGAAATACAATTTTTCGAGGTTTTATTATTATTTTGAGCATGTGGAGCAAAACAGATGAGCGGCAGTGAACTGGACAAGGGATATGCGGCCCAGGGTGTGGAGCAGCGCTGGTATGACTTCTGGGAAAAGGAAAAACTGTTTGCCGCGGATGAGGAGGGCCATGGCAGACCCGGCTACTCTATTGTAATTCCGCCCCCCAACGTCACGGGCATGCTGCACATGGGCCATGCCCTGAACATCACCCTTCAGGACATTCTCTGCCGCTACCGGCGGCTGTGCGGAGACAACGTGCTCTGGGTGCCGGGCACCGACCATGCCGGCATTGCCACCCAGAACGTGGTGGAAAAAAAGCTGATGGCTGAAGGCACGGACCGCCACGCCCTTGGCCGGCAGGCGTTTATCGACCGGGTGTGGGAATGGCGCAAGGAGTACGGCGGCACCATCATTCGCCAGCTCAAACGGCTGGGGGCCTCCTGCGACTGGGACCGGGAGCGGTTCACCATGGACGACGGCCTCTCCAGGGCCGTGCGCGAGGTGTTTGTCCGCCTTTACCGGGAGGGGCTGGTCTACCGGGGCGAATACCTGATCAACTGGTGCCCCCGGTGTCACACCGCCATTGCCGACATTGAAGTGACCTATGACGAGCGCCAGGGCGCCCTCTACCATATTCACTACCCTTTTGAAGACGGCAGCCAGGGGCTTGTGGTGGCCACCACCCGGCCGGAAACCATGCTGGGCGACACCGCTGTGGCGGTAAACCCGGATGACGAACGGTATGCCCATGCAAAAGGACGCATGGTAATACTGCCCCTTACCGGCCGGACCATTCCGGTGATCGAGGACCGGTACGTGGACACCGCCTTTGGCACCGGGGCGCTCAAGGTAACCCCTGCCCACGACCCCAACGACTTTGAACTGGGCCGGGTCCACGGCCTGGACACCATCAAGGTGATTGATGACCGGGGATTTATGACCGAAGCCGCCGGCGACCGGTTTGCCGGCCTGGAGCGGTTTGCCTGCCGCAAGGCCGTGGTGGAGGCATTAGAAGCCGAAGGACTGCTGGTAAAGGTTGAAGACTACACCCACAGCGTGGGCACCTGTTACCGTTGCCAGACCGTGATTGAGCCCAACCTCTCCAAACAGTGGTTTGTTGCCGTCAAACCCCTGGCCGAAAAAGCCATCGAGGCGGTGGCCCAGGGCCGGACCCGCATTGTGCCCGACACCTGGACCAAGACCTACTATGAGTGGATGAACAACATTCGGGACTGGTGCGTCTCCCGGCAGATCTGGTGGGGCCACCAGATTCCGGCCTGGTACTGCCGGGCCTGCGGCGAGGTGATCGTGGCCCAAGAGGCACCGGCCGCCTGCACCGCCTGTAACGGCACCGACCTGGTCCAGGAGAGCGACGTGCTCGACACCTGGTTCAGCTCGGCGTTGTGGCCCTTTTCCACCCTGGGCTGGCCCGACCGGACCCGGCTGCTGGAGAACTTCTATCCCACCAGCGTGCTGGTCACCGGATTTGACATTCTCTTTTTCTGGGTGGCCCGCATGCTGATGATGGGGCTTCACTTCATGAAGGAGATTCCGTTTCACGATGTCTACATTCATGCCCTGGTGCGCGACGAAGAGGGCAAGAAGATGAGCAAGTCCACGGGCAACGTGATCGACCCCATCGACATCATCAACACGTACGGGGCCGACGCCCTGCGGTTCACCCTTACCGCCTTTGCGGCCCAGGGCCGGGACATCAAGCTTTCCGAAAGCCGCATCGAGGGGTATCGTCACTTTATCAACAAGCTCTGGAACGCGGCCCGGTTTGCCATGATGCACGTGGACCGGGGATACGAGGGGCCGCCTCCCGCAAATGCCGGCCTGGCCGACCGGTGGATTCTCTCCCGGCTGGACAACGCCCGAAAAAGCACGGCCGACGCCCTGGACACCTACCGGTTCAACGATGCCGCCGGCGCCCTCTACCAGTTTGTGTGGCACGAGTTGTGCGACTGGTACCTGGAGGCGGCCAAACCCGATCTTTACGGGAAAAACGGAGACGATCAGAAGGAAAAGACAAAACAGGTGCTCTGGCACGTGCTGCGTGACACCCTTGTCCTGCTGCATCCCATCATTCCCTTTGTCACCGAAGAGATATGGCACGCCCTGCCCGGAACCCAGGGGTCGATCATGAAGGCCTCGTTTTCCGGCGCCGGCGGCACCGGGCCGGATATCGACGCCGAATCCCGCATGGCCCTGGTCATTGACGTGGTCACCGGTATCCGCAACGTGCGGGGCGAGATGAGCATTCCGCCTTCAAAAAACCTCGACGTGGTGGTTCATGTGGCGGACGAGACGGTCTACCGGCACCTGGAAGAGCAGCAGGAGATGATCGTCAACCTGGCCCGGCTGGCATCCTTTTCCATTGTCCCGTCAGGAGAAAAACCCGGGCACGCGGCCGTTTCCGTTGTGGGAGAGGCGGTGGTCCACGTGCTGCTGGAAGGGGTGATCGATTTTGCCGCAGAACTGGCCCGCATTGAAAAAGAACTGGCAAAGGTGGAAAAGGATCTGGACGGGGTGACCGGAAAGCTTTCCAACAGCGGGTTTATGGAAAAAGCCCCGGCTTCGGTGGTAGACGCGGTCAAGGCCACCTCCGTCGAACTGATTGAAAAACAGGCCAAGCTCAAGGCTGCCCATGAGCGGATTCAGGCGCTTGTCTGATTTGTTGATTTTGCACCGCAAAGACGCAGAGAGCGCAAAGGATGGTGTTTTGCTTCGCGGGAAAGCGATCTCTTGTTACGCCCAGCGTCCATATTTTTCTTTGCGTCCTCTCGTCTCTGCGGTGAAATTGAATTTTTCGAGGTTCTCTTAATTTTTAAACGTTCCCGAAATAAATAAAGGTGAGGATATGGATTTACTGCTTCCCTATATTATCGAAAGCGGTCTTTCTGAAGACATCGGCGCCGGTGACATCACCACGGACGCGCTGATTGATGCCGAGGCCATGGGCCGGGGCTATATTGTTGCCAAGGAAGACCTGGTGATCGCCGGCCTGAACGCGGCGGCCGCGGTTTTTGAGACCCTGGATCCGGAAGTGACCTGCCTCTTCATGGCCACGGACGGCGACAGGGTAAAGACCGGCACAAAGGTGATGCAGATGGAAGGCAGCATGCAGGCCCTGCTCAAGGGTGAGCGCCTGGCCCTGAACATCCTTCAGCGGCTTTCCGGCATTGCCACCTTTACCCGGGCCTGCGTTGATGAACTGGCCGGAACAAAGGTGCGCCTGGTGGACACCCGAAAAACCACGCCGGGCCTGCGCGTGCTAGAGAAATACGCGGTGCGCGCGGGCGGTGCCGCCAACCACCGCATGGGCCTGTTTGACGGTGTCCTGATCAAGGACAATCACATTGCGGCCTGCGGCGGCATTGCTCAGGCCGTGGCAAAAGCCAGGGCCTCGGTCCATCACCTGGTGAAAATCGAGATCGAAGTTTCCAATCAGGATGAGGTGGCCCAGGCCCTTGAGGCCGGCGCGGACGTGATCATGCTGGACAACATGGATCTGGAGGCGATCCGGCAGGCGGTCGCCACCATTGCCGGCCGGGCCCCGGTGGAGGTGTCCGGCTCCGTGGCACGGGAAAACCTGCGGGCACTGGCCGACACCGGCGTGGATATCATCTCCATGGGTGGCCTGACCCACTCGGCCCGGGCCGTGGACCTGAGCATGCGGATTGCCGCCGAAAAGTGACCCCGCCTGCAACCTCCTTGGTTTGACAGTGTAAATGCTGCCCATTCGTGACTCAAATCCGTCCCGCACCATTCCGGTGGTCAACAATACCATCATCGGCATCTGCGTGGTGGTGTTTCTGATCGAACTGGGCCAGGGCAGCGGGTTCGATAAATTCCTTTATCTTTACGGGCTGGTGCCGGCCCGCTATTCAGTACCGGAAATGGCCGCTTACTTTTCTTTCTTTCAGCAGGCGTTTTCTTTTCTCTCCTTTATGTTTCTGCACGGCGGATTCTGGCACATTCTGTCCAACATGTGGGTTCTCTATATTTTTGGCGACAATATCGAGGGCCGGCTGGGCCATGGCCGGTATGCGGCCTTCTACCTGCTCTGCGGCCTGGCATCAGGCCTGGCCCACATGATTCCAAATATGCAGTCCACGGTTCCGGTGGTGGGGGCCAGCGGCGCCATCGCCGGAGTGATGGGCGCTTATTTTATCCTCTATCCCCGGGCAAAGGTGCTGACCCTTGTGCCTCTGCTGTTTATTCCGCTGTTTTTTGAAATCCCGGCCTTTTTCTTTCTGGGGTTCTGGTTTGTGATGCAGGTTTCAAGCGCGGCCGGCTCCTCCGGCGGCATCGGCGGTGGCGTGGCCTGGTGGGCCCATGTGGGTGGATTTGTGGCCGGCATTGCCCTGCTCAGGATGTTTAAGGTCATGCCGGCCGCCGCCTTGGCGGAAAGACCGAAAGACATCACCACCCGGAGAAAAAGCCCGCGCATTCAGGTGATCCACCCCACCGGACCGGGCAACGATCCCAACCTGTACGGCGACATCACCATCACCAGCCTGGAAGGGGTGACCGGCGCCACCAAGACCGTAAACATTCCCTGGGGCTTTCAGTCCCGGCTCTACAAAGTGACGGTACCGCCGGGCACAAAACCCGGCGCCACCCTCCGGTTAAAGGGCCTGGGAAGGATCGCTCCCGACGGCACCAGAGGAGACCTGTTCTTGAAAGTGAATTTCATGTAAGATAGAAGTTTATTGTCTTTGCGGCTTTGCGAGAAACAGAAAACCTCTCGCCAGGACGCAAAGGCGCAAAGAAAAACATAACCTTTATAGATATTTTTATGAAAAGAGCAGTTAATGAACCGTATTCGTAATTTCAGCATCATCGCCCACATCGATCACGGCAAGTCCACTTTAAGCGACCGGCTGATCCAGGTTTCCGGCATTGTGGCGGCCCGTGATTTCAGGGACCAGATTCTTGACTCCATGGACCTGGAGCGGGAGCGGGGCATCACCATCAAAAGCCAGACCATCTGCCTGCCCTACAAGGCAAAAGACGGGGCGGTTTATTCCCTTAACCTGATCGACACACCGGGGCACGTGGATTTTTCCTACGAGGTCTCCAGGGCCATCGCCTCCTGCGAAGGTGCACTGATCCTTATTGATGCCAGCCAGGGCGTTGAGGCCCAGACCGTGGCCAATCTTTACCTGGCGGTTGACCACGATCTGGAGATCATTCCGGTGATCAACAAAATCGACCTGATCTCCGCGGACGTGGAACGGGTGATGGAACAGATAGAAGAAGACCTGGGCCTGGACTCAAGCGCAGCGGTAAAGGTCTCGGCAAAAGAGGGCATCGGCATCGAGGACCTGATGGAAACCATCGTGGCAAAGCTTCCGCCGCCCAAAGGCAACCCGGAGGCCCCGCTTCAGGCCCTGATTTTTGACTCCACCTACGATGATTTCCGGGGCACCGTCATTCATGTTCGTGTTTTCGAGGGCCGGGTCAAACCCGGTGACATCATCATGTTCATGTCCAACGACGCGGTTTACAAGGTTGAGGAGGTGGGTATCTTTCAGATCGTGCGCAAGCCGCGCAAAGTGCTGGCCGCCGGGGAGGTGGGGTATATCATCGCGGGCATCAAGTCGCTTTCCGACACCCGGTGCGGCGACACCATCACCCTGAAATCCAACCGGTGCGCGGCCGCCATGCCCGGGTTCCGGGAGGCCAAGCCCGTTGTCTTTTCCTCCATCTTTCCCATCGGCTCCGACGAGTACGAAGACCTGGCCATTGCCATTGACAAGCTCAAGCTCAATGACGCCTCCCTGGTGTATGAAAAAACATCTTCCCTGGCCCTGGGGTTCGGGTTCCGGTGCGGGTTTCTGGGGCTTCTGCACCTGGAGATCGTGCAGGAGCGGCTGGAGCGGGAGTACGACCAGTCCCTGATCATCACGGCCCCCACGGTGCGCTATGAGGTGGTGCTCCATGACGGCACCTCCATGTTCATCGACAACCCGGAGCTTTTCCCGGATCCCACCCTGATTCAGACCACACGGGAACCTTTTATCAAGGCATCTATCATTATTCCCGACAAGTACATGGGCGCGGTCATGACCCTGTGCATGGAGCGACGGGGCATCAGCACCACTTATCATTACCTGACCGGCAGCCGCATGGAGATGGTGTTTGAGCTGCCCCTGGCCGAGGTGATGTATGATTTTTACGACAAGCTCAAAACCGTGACCCAGGGCTACGGCTCTTTTGATTACGAGATGCTGGACTACCGGGATTCTCGCCTGGTCAAGCTGGATATTCTGGTCAACGGCGAGCGGGTGGACGCGCTCTCCCAGCTGGCCCATGAGGACAAGGCCGTGGAGCGGGCCCGGCACGCGTGCAAGATGCTTTCTGAAGAGATACCCCGCCAGATGTTCAAGATTCCCATCCAGGGCGCCATCGGCGGCAAGATCATCTCCCGGGAAACCATATCGGCCCTGCGAAAGGACGTGACCGCCAAGTGCTACGGCGGCGACATCTCCCGAAAACGGAAACTGCTGGAAAAGCAGAAGAAGGGCAAGAAGCGGATGAAGACCATCGGCAAGGTGGCCATTCCCCAGTCCGCGTTCCTGGCCGTGCTGAAGAGCGACCACTCGTAATCTCTGTCCTAATTCCGGTTTTCCAGTCTTGAGATGAAAAGGTCTACCGTGGAAGGGTAAAACAGCGGCGGGGCAGGGTGCGCGGGGAGGAATAAGTGGAAATGGGTCAATCTTATTCTGGATCGTCCAATCAAGTTGGACGATGACGAATAGAGGTGGAAAGCTTCCGCTACATTCTATGGCAAACATGAAAGGGGAGGGCGGTCGAATGGCCGCTCTCCCCTTTTTTATGTAACCGGTTCGGTTGTTCGCCCTAATCCCGCGATGTCCCCAGAATGCGCAGCAGGAACAGAAACATGTTGATAAAGTCAAGGTAGAGGGTCAGGGCGCCCATGATGGCGCCTTTTCTGGCCACTGCCGGGTCCAGCCCCTCGGGCTGGGTCAGGGCCATGTGCTTGAGCTTCTGGGTGTCGTAGGCGGTGAGGCCGACAAACACGAACACACCGATATAGCTGATGATCATGTTCATGGCCGGGCTGCGCAGAAAGATGTTGACCACGGACGCGATAATGATGCCGATAAGGCCCATGAACATGAACTGGCCCACGGAGGTGAGGTCTTTTTTGGTGACCATGCCGTAGACGCTGCATGCGCCAAAGGTGGCGGCGCACACAAAGAAGGTGGAGGCAATCGATGCGGCGGTGTAGGCGATAAAAATAAATGAAAGGGTTACGCCGTTCAGCATGGCATAAATAATAAAAAGGGCCGTGGCTGTCGTGGCCTCGATTTTCTGAATGCGGGCGCTTAAGTAAAAGACGAGCCCCAGTTCGGCAATAATCAGAACAAAAAATATGGGCTGAATGGAACGCAGGGCAGCTGGGTTGGTCTGCATCATATTCTCAACTACGCCAGCCACATAGAAGGCGATAACCCCGGTCAGGGTCAGGCCCACGGCCATCCAGTTATAGACGCTGCGAATAAAGGTATTGACCACAACCTGGGTCTGGGTTGCTCTTGCCTGAATCGGTTCTGCCATTGTCACGCTCCTCTGAAAAAGGTTACAATCTGCATGGTTTCAACTCACTGACTTGCAAATTTTTAATGTTCCTAATATAACAGCTTCTGGCCGGTTTTCAAGTCAATACGGCAGAAAAACGGGCTGAAAATAAACCCGGACGCACAAAAGATGTGTTGTCATTTCAATAAAGAAGGCGCCCATGAGACCGGATAACCTGTATAATGAACTGAAAACCATTGCCGAAAAACTGGGCATTACCGTCAAGGAGCACAACCTGCGCAATGCCGGCATTCATGTTTCCAGCGGCCTGTGCCGGGTAAAGGACCAGGATATCTTTGTCATGGACAAGCGGCTGCCGATCCGGGAGAAAACCGAAAACCTGGCCGAGTGCCTGGGCCGCCAGAACCTGGATAATGTTTACATCGTTCCGGCCATTCGCGAGATGCTGGATAAATACAAGGGATAACTTTTTTCCGGGAAACGGCACATCCGGACCTATATAAAAAGTTTACATAATATATCTTATCAGACGTTTTAAATGGGCCAAAGCCGCAGTGGTTCAGGGTTTACAAACAATGCCGCCCTCTTCGTGTTTCCAGCACAGACGAAGTGACAATGGGCCGTCCATCGTTGTTTCTTTCTTACAAGAAAACAGGAAAACAATAAATTGTTAATCGTTTTATTTCAATTAAATATAGTTAAAAACCTTTCAAGTCACTTCATTTTTTTGCATTTTTTTCTTTTGTCTCTCCAGATACCCTTTCTTCTACAATATGTTGTAGACAGATGCATATTTTTCCACCTGTTATTGTGTTTTTTTCTTTACAAGCCGGGTTTTCCCTGTTAAAAAAAAGATCACCATTGTAAGCTGGTTATCAATCCCACAAAACTGCGTTTTGCCGCATGCGGCGGGAGGGGTTTTGCCATGCGTCTCAAAAGACTCGAAATCAACGGTTTTAAGTCGTTCCCGGAAAAGGCCACCATCAGCTTTCCACCGGGCATCTTCTCCATTGTCGGCCCCAACGGCTGCGGCAAAAGCAATATCATCGACGCCCTCAAATGGGTCATGGGCGAACAGAGCGCCATGCAGCTTCGGGGCAAATCCATGGATGACGTGATCTTTGCCGGTTCCAATGAAAAGGCCCCGGTCAACATGGCCGAGGTCTCGCTGGTGCTGGCCAATGACAACGGTTCGGCTCCGGAGGAGCTGCGCCATCTGACCGAAATCATGATCACCCGCCGGCTCTACCGGTCCGGTGAGCGGGAGTACCTATTAAACAAGCAGCCCTGCCGGCTCAAGGATATCTACAATATTTTCCTTGGCAGCGGCATGGGCGCCCGCTCCTACTCCATCATCCAGCAGGGCAATATCGGGGCCATTACCGATGCCAGCCCGGAAGAGCGGCGCATGTTTATCGAAGAGGCCGCCGGCGTCACCCGCTACAAAACCCGAAAGGAAGAGGCCCTGCGCAAACTTCGGGCCACGGACAACGACCTGCTGCGCATCAAGGACATCATGGTCGAGGTGCAGCGCAACATGAACAGCCTGGATCGCCAGGCCAAAAAAGCGTTGCGCCACAAGGAATACCAGGCCCGCAAAAAAGAACTGGATATGCTGGTCTCTCTGATCCACCACAATACCCTGACCGATAAAATCAAAGAGACAGACGCGCTTCTTGCCTCCCTCAAGGATCTGGACAACGAACACGCCTCCCGTATCGGCAGCCTGGACGCCGCCATTGAAACCGTTAAGCTGGAACGGGACGCCAAGTCCCGCGAAATATCGGGCCAGAAAGAGCGGAAATTCGAGCTTCAGCGCAAGATCGATAAAACGGAAAATGAACTGACTCATCTGCGCACCGAGCGGCAACGGCTGGAGGAAGAGGCCGCCGGTTTTGAGGCGGAAAAGGTCAGCCTGAATGAAAAACAGGCCGTTGTGGAGACCGAGATCGCTGAGGCTGACGTCTCTTATCGGCGTATCACCGAAGAGAACCGGGCGGTGCGTGAGCAGCTGGCCCGGCAGCAGGAAGAGCTGCAGGAGATTAAAACCACCCGTGAAGAGACCGGCCGGCAGTTGGAAAGCGCCAAGGCCAGCCTGATGCGGTTTACCGCCGAGGAGGCCAGGTACCACAGTTCCTGTCAGAACGTGGCGGAAAACAAGGAGGCATTAAAAAAACGCCGGGCTGAAATCGGTAACGAGAAAACCACGGCCGCACGCAACGCCACCCGCCTTCGGAACCAGGCCGAGCAGATTCGAAACGAAATGGCCGGGTCAACCGATACCATAGAGCAGATGGAGGAACGGATTCGGGTGGTCTCCGGAAAACTGGATGACCGGCAGAAGGCCCTTACCGAAACCATTCGGCGGGTCCACACCCTGGACATGGAGCGGAACAGGATCAAGTCCCGCCATTCTGCCATCAAGAAGATGGACGACAATTTCGAGTGGTACAAGGACGGGGTCCAGGCACTGATGCGCAACGCAGCGGGCCGGGCTGCCGAGGACGGCATTCTGGGCATTGCGGCGGATATGGTCCGGCCCCAGCCGGGATATGAAACAGCCACCGAAGCGGTGCTGGGTGAAGCCCTTCAATATATATGTGTGGAGACCCACGACCATGGAGCCCGCCTGGTCGAATCCCTGCGAGCAGACCAGGCCGGCAGAAGCGGGTTTATTCCCCTTTCCGTGTTAAACCAGGAGATCAATATCAGCGGCATCACTGATAACGGGCAGGCCGACCGGCTGGTGGACCACCTGGCAGTGGAAACCGGGTATGAAAAAATGGTCCACGCCCTGATCGGCAATGTGCTGCTGGCTCCGGACCTGGAGACAGCCACAACCCTGTGGCACAGCAGCAATGGGTCCGGCAGGCGGCCGGTGGTCACCCTGGACGGCGACCTGATCACCGACCGGGGCATTCTGGTGGGCGGCAGCAAGGACCAGCTGTCCGGTATCCTGGCCAAGAAGCAGGAGATAAAAGACCTGGAATCCGCCATGGCGGATATGGACCGGCAAATAGACCAGGCAAAAAAAGAGCAGGCCGCTCTTGAGGCGGTGGTCCGGGAGATTGAAGAGGACCTGCAGAAAATCAAGAACGACCGGAACCAGGCCCGGGCCGGCCACCTGGAACTTGAAAAGTCGCTTTACCGCGTTTCAGAAGAGCTGAAGCATGCCGACCATCGCCTGGAAATTCTTGAGCTGGAGCAGCAACAACTGGAAGGCGAAGAGAGCGAGATGGACGACGAGATCGTTGCTTACAGCCGTTCCCTTCAGGACGCAAGACAGGCGATTACCGATACCGAGGAGAGAATCGCCGGCCTTAACCATGAACTGGCCACTGTTTCCGAAACCTACGAGTCTTTGAGCCAGGCATCCATGGAACTGCGGCTTAAATACACCGCCTCCCACGCGGAGCTTGAAAACACAGCCAAAACCCTTGACCGGCTGAAACGTTTTCAGACAGAGGGCGCAGCCCGGCTGGAGCAGATCACCATTGACATACGGGTCAAACGGGAAAAAGCAACCGCCATCAGCAACGACATTGAAAAGCAGGAGGCCCTGCTCAGGGAGCACTATGTCGTGTTAAAGGGGCTTGAGGAGGCCCTGGCGGAAAATGAAGCCGCCTATGAAAACATCGCCGCGAAAATCGTTGAAAGCGACCGGCGGTTTGCCGAAATTCGCAGCCAGCGGGACGAGAACGCCGAAAAGATCCGCTACCTGGAGATGGAACAGACAGACCGAAGGCTGCAGCGGGAGCACCTGGAGCGCCGCATTGAGGAGCGTTACGCTACCGCCTTTGAGGCGGCGGCCGGCCAGTACATTCCCCTGCTGGCAGAACTGGATAAGAGCGCCGAAGAGATGGAAGCCGAGCTGATCACCCTGCGCGAAAAGATCGCACGCCTGGGAGACGTCAACATGAGCGCCATTGAGGAGTTCGACCAGCAGAAGGAGCGGCTCGACTTTCTCACCCAGCAGCACGATGACCTGGTGACCGCTATTGAAGACCTGCACAAGGTGATCAACAAGATCAACCGGGTCTCCCAGGAACGGTTTTTGGAAACCTTCAACAGTATCAACCAGAAAATGGCCGAGGTCTTTCCCCGCCTGTTTGAAGGCGGCACCGGAGAACTGGTGCTGACCGATCCTTCAAAACCCCTGGAGACCGGAGTGGAGATGATGGTGCACCCGCCGGGCAAAAAGCTGACCCGCCTTTCGCTGCTCTCCGGCGGGGAAAAGGCCCTGTCCGCCATCGCGTTTATTTTTTCCATCTTTCTGCTCAAGCCCACCTCCTTCTGTCTGATGGATGAAATCGACGCGCCCCTTGACGAAGCCAACATCTACCGGTTTAATGAACTGCTGAAGATCATCGGTGAAAAATCACAGATCATCATGATCACCCATAACAAGAAAACCATGGAGTTTGCCGACAGTCTCCTGGGGGTGACCATGGAAAAGAAGGGCATCTCAAAGATTGTGTCCGTGGACCTCACCAGGGAAACCACGCCGCAGCAGGCGCCTGAATCGGCCCATCTGAACTGAGCAGGAACAGAAAAGCAGAAGCAATAAAGGATTTTACGGCATGGCGTTTTCTTTTTTTAAAAAACGAAAAAAATCAGAAGCAGAAATTCCCGAGGATGGCCAGGAACCGGAGCAGGCGCCTGTACCGGAAGAACCGTCTCCTGAAGCGATACCCGAAGCCGTCCCGCCGCCCCCCGCCGCTGTTGAAAACACGGAGCCGGAGGAACCCGCAGACGCGATAGCGGAAAATCAAACAGCCCCTTCTTCTGCTGCCGCCGCCGATGTTGCCGCGCCAAAGAGCGGCTTTTACGGCCGGCTTCGGCGTGGCCTTGAAAAAACCCGCCGGTTTCTCACCACGGATGTGGATAAGCTGTTTGTGTCCGGCAAAAAGCTGGATGATCAGACCCTGGAAGATCTGGAGGAGCTGCTGATCACCGCGGACATCGGTGTCAAGGCAACCACCGAACTGATTGCCGGGCTTTCAAAACAGGCTGCCGGAATCACGGACACCGATCATCTCAAAGAAGCCATAAAAGAGATGATCCTGCCCTACATGGAAGAGGACCGGCCCGCGGACAAAGCAACCCGGCCGTTTGCCACCCCTCACGTGATCATGGTGATAGGCGTAAACGGCGTGGGGAAAACCACCACCATCGGCAAGCTGGCGGCCCGCTACCGCGCCAACGGCAAAAAGGTGATGCTGGTGGCGGCCGACACCTTCCGGGCCGCGGCCATTGAACAGCTTTCCATCTGGGCCGACCGGACCGGCGCGGATATTCTCAAGCACCGGGAAAACTCGGATCCCGCGGCAGTGGCCTATGACGGGGTGGAGGCGGCCCGGGCCAGGGGCGTTGATGTGGTGATCGTTGATACCGCGGGCCGGCTTCACACCAAAGTCAACCTGATGGAGGAGTTGAAAAAGATCAAGCGGTCCATGTCCAAAACAATGCCCGATGCGCCCCACGAGGTCCTGCTGGTGCTGGATGCCACCACCGGCCAGAACGCCATCTCCCAGACCGAGCTGTTCATAAAGGCCGCCGACGTCACCGGCATTGTGCTGACCAAGCTGGACGGAACGGCCAAGGGCGGCATCGCCATCAACCTGCGCCACTCTTTCGGCATTCCCATTCAGTATGTCGGCGTGGGCGAACAGGTGGAGGACCTGCAGCCTTTCGATCCCCGTGCCTTTCTGAACGCCATGTTCTAACCCCGTATCCTTCCTGTTCCTCTGATTCCAAGCGACCGCGGCCTTCCTTTGCAAACCCTTGCCGGTTAAGGGTTTGAAAAGAGGCCCGTCGGATATTACCGGTCTCTTGACCGGCGGGCATCCGCACGCCATCATCGGTTTCCGCTCACTGTTTTTCTTTGTTCCGGTGAATCACTCATGGGAAACGCAACCCCACAAAGGATTCACAAAAAAATTTTTTTGAAAAAACGCGCGAATCTTTGAAAAATCTATTGACATTGGTGTTTGATCCGTGCAAACTTGCCTCTCAAGAGGAACCGGTAACACCAAAACGTCAACCAAAACAGTGGGGGAAAGATTATGACAAAGTCAGAATTAATCGACAAAATGGCGAAGGAAGCCGGTATTTCAAAGGTTGCCGCCGGTGCGGCATTAAATTCCTTCATGGACGGCGTATCAAAAGCACTGAAGAAAAAAGAAGGCAAAGTGACCCTGGTCGGTTTCGGAACATTCTCCAAGGTGCGCCGCAAGGCCCGCAAAGGCCGCAATCCTCAGACAGGTGAGCCCATCAAAATCAAGGCCGGCAACGTGGTCAAGTTCAAGGCAGGCAAAAAACTGAAAGACGCTATCTAGGTTTCTTTCCCGACGTTCCTCGCTTGATGGCGGGTTGTTTCATGTGGAGCAGCCCGCTATCTTTTTGTGCCCCGCGCCAGCCGGTGCTTTCTGAAGGATGACGTTTTTAATGAGTAATCAGGAAGGCGCCAAACTCCCCGGTATAAGGCTGCTCCACGGCTTCCACCCGGACCACGTCCGCGGCCGGCGGCCCCTGTTCACACCACCGGACCACCGCCTCCACGTCTTTCCGCCTGCCTTCAAAAACCGCTTCCACGCCGCCGTCGGCCCGGTTTTTCACCCATCCGGTCACGTCCCGGGCAAGGGCCTGGTGCTGGGTCTCCTTTCTGAAAAACACCCCCTGTACCCGGCCTTGAATGATCGCATGAACCCGAATTTTTTCTTCCATTGACAGCACCTCCTTTCTTTACCGCTCACCCGGTTCAAGCAGACTGAGCAGACCGGCCTCATCCAGTATGGTCACGCCCAGGGCCTCGGCCTTGTCCCGCTTGGAACCGGGGGCCTCGCCGGCCACCACGTAATCGGTCCGGCTGCTCACCGAGCCGGTCACCCTGCCCCCGGCCGCCTCGATACGTTGCCGGGCCTGGTCCCGGGTCATTTTTTCCAGCGTTCCGGTCAGCACAAAGGTTTTTCCCGCCAGCGGCATCTCGTGGCCCGTGGCTGCCTCTTTTTCGGTAAATTGCAGGGAAACGCCGTGATTTATCAAACTGTCCACTGTCTGCCGGTTTTCAGGATTTGAAAAAAAGTTTTTGACGCTTTCGGCAATCACGTCACCGATGCCGTCTACCGAGTGCAGTTGCCCTGCCAGTGCGGCTTCGGCCAACTGGTCGATGCCGGGAAAGGCCCGGGCCAGCAGTGTTGCCACGTGGGCGCCGACATGGCGAATGCCCAGGCCGTAAAGAAACGCGTCAAAGGCGATATGCCGGCTTTTTTCAATGGCGGCCACAAGGTTTTGCGCGGACTTGGAGCCCATGCGGTCCAGGGATTCCAGGTCTTCGACCCGCAGCGCGAAAAGGTCGGCATAGGAAGAGACCATGCCCCGGTCCACCAGCTGGTCCACCAGCTTGTCGCCGAGACCGTCAATATCAAAGGCTCCCTTGGCGGCAAAATGCTTGATCCGTTCCTTGACCTGGGCCGGACAGGCGGCATTGACGCAGCGGGTCACCGCCTCGGACGGTTCGCGTACCACCGGTGTTCCGCACACCGGGCAGGTGTCCGGCATTTGAAACGGTATTTCATTGCCGGTCCGCCGGCCGGTGATCACCTGGACCACTTCCGGAATCACGTCTCCGGCCCGCTGCACCAGCACGGCATCACCCACGCGAATGTCCTTGCGCGCGATTTCGTCTTCGTTGTGCAGGGTGGCCCGGGAGACGGTAACGCCGCCGATGGTGACCGGTTCCAGCAGGGCCACCGGGGTCAGCGCGCCGGTCCGTCCCACCTGAACATCAATGGCAACCAGCCGTGTGGTCTCCTGGGACGCGGCAAACTTGTAGGCAATCACCCACCGGGGGCTGCGGGAGGTGGCGCCCAGGGTGCGCTGAAAGTCAAGGCGGTCCACCTTGACCACCATGCCGTCAATGTCGTACGGCAGCGACGGCCGTATGCCTTCAAGAAAACGATAAAAATCGATAACACCTTTTATGTCAAGGTCCCACCGTACATGGGGGTTGGTCTTGAAACCAAAATCGGCCAGCCGGGTCACAATCTCGTGCTGCGTGGAAATGGCGTCGATTTCCGAAAACCGCCCGATGCCGTAAGCGATCAGCGTAAGGGGACGGGACGCGGTAACGCGGGAATCCAGCTGCCGCAGCGATCCGGCCGCGGCATTGCGGGTATTGGCAAACAGGGGCTCCCCCCGCGACAGGCGAAGGGCGTTGAGTTTTTCAAACCCCTCTTTTGTCATCACCACCTCGCCCCTCACCTCCAGCAGGTCGGGCATGGAACCGGCATCGCCGGCCAGGTGCAGGGGCACGGAGCCGATGGTTCTGGCGTTGGGCGTGATCACCTCGCCGGTGACCCCGTCCCCCCGGGTGGCGGCCATTACCAGGCGGCCCTTTTCATACACCAGTTCCACGGCCGTGCCGTCCAGCTTGGGCTCGGCAAGGTAGGTCACGGGATCGCCGGTCTGAAGTGAACGCCGCACCCGCTCGTCAAATTTAAACAGCTCCTCATCGGCAAAGGCGTTGCTGATGCTCAGCATGGGAATGGTCCGGGTCACGGTGGCCAGATCCCCGGTGGGCGGCGCGCCAACACGCGCGGTGGGAGACGCGGGATCGGTCAGGTCCGGGTGCAGGGCTTCAAGATCGGCCAGCTCCCTGAACAGGCGGTCATATTCCGCGTCTGAAACTTCAGGCGCGTCCTTGATGTAATAAAGATGGTTGTGGCGGTGCAGCTCGTTTCGAAGAAAGGTGACGCGCTCTTTGGCCGCGGATTTATCTAAGGTGTTGCTGTGCATAGTCGGGCCATTGCATTACATAACTGTTTTCGTGTTTCAAGAAACCGGGGATCAAAAAACCCCGGTTTCCAGGTGCCGGAAAACAGCTCATCCGACACCGCCAGCAGGGCCGCGGCATTCACGTTCCGGAACCGGGCCACGCTAAACAGGGCCGATGTTTCCATTTCCACGGCCTGCGCTCCCATTTTTCTGAATCGCCCTACCCTGGCCGGGGTTTCCCGGAAAACGGCGCCGGTGGTCCATACAGGGGCACTTGAAAAGGGAATCCCTTCCTGTTCAAGGGCCGTTGTAACGGCCTTTGTGGCTTCGGGTGCGGGTTCGGCAACCGGAACATCGCTGATGCCGGCAGCGGAATCGGAGAGATAGGCGGCCGTTACCCCATCATCGGCCAGAGCGGCAGAAGGCACCAGCACGTCACCGGTGAAAAGGGTGTCGGCAATGGCGCCGGCCCAGCCCCAGAAAATAAGGGTTCCGGCGCCGGAGGCAATCAGGGTTTCGGCAAGTAACGCGGCGTAGGCGGCCCCCAGTACCGGCCCGGTCAGGCAAAAGGGACGCCGGCCAGGGACGGCCGGGTCGGCGTAAAGCCGGCTCATGAAAAAGGAAGCCCCGTTCCTGCCTGCCAGGCCCAGGTGGTCGCACAGGGAGCGCAGATCGCCCTGGTTGGCCACCAGAACGGCCAGGGGCCCCACCCGGTCGGTATGCATGGGAAAGGGGGAAAGAATACCGTCGTCAGAAGGTGTCACCACCGCTCTCCTGTTGCCACAGCGGCAAGATGTGGAATATCGCCCTTGGTGAAAAAACTATTCCGGGCGCACCCGGGCCGCCAGTTCATCCTTGATCTCATCAATAATGTCGTAGAGCCATGAGATGTCTTCCATTGAAAGCCGGCCCGCTTTTGCCGGGGCCCGGTCCGTGCCGTCCTGTTTTTTCAGGATGCGCGGACCGATCTGAACCTTGGGCTGACCATTGGCATACTGGTTGATGGAGATAATCAGGCCGGTCTCCTCACACTTCCACTCTTTTAACAGTTTGTCTTTTTCCGGTTCAAAGGGCATGGTTCCCCTCCTTTTTTACGTGTTGATCATATATTCTCGGCCTGTATTATCGGCCGGCCGCCTGCTCCGTGGAGAGCGCGGAAAAATCGGCAAATCCCTTGAAAAGCGAGTTGACGCGAGACAACAGGGCCAGCCGGTTGCGCCGCCGGTCCGGATCTTTTGCCATTACCAGAACCTCATCAAAAAAGGTGTCCACAACGCTTCTCAGGTCCGCGATTTCGGTCAGGGCCCGGGAATAGTCCTGCCGGGCCAGGGCATCGTCCATTTTTATCTTTACCGCCCGGCAGGCGTCAAACAGCCTGAATTCGGCAGCCGCTTCGAAAAGGTCGCTGTTTACCTCTCCGGCAATCTCTTTGGGATCGGCTTTTTTGATGATGTTGGCCACCCGTTTAAATGCGGCGGCAATGGGTTCAAAGTCGGGCAACGGCTTTACCGCGGCCAGTGCCCTGGCCCGTTTCCAGGCATCCGGCACATGGTCCGCCGAGGCGTTGAGCACCGCCGTGGCCACGTCCCTGGGAATGCCCTCATCGACCAGCATCTGGGCCATGCGGCCCCGCAGAAATGAAACCACACCGTCGGCCGCCGTCCGGACCGGTTCGGTGGCCACAGGCGCAAAAGGCGCCATGGCTGCCTGAATGATTCGGGAAAGGGAGGCCCCGATGTTGTGGGCCAGAAGGATCTGGATCAGGCCGATGCCCTGGCGGCGCAGGGCGTAAGGATCGGAGGCGCCGCTGGGCACCAGGCCCACGGAAAAACATCCGCAGATGGAGTCGATTTTGTCGGCAACGGCCAGCAAGGCCCCGGCCAGACTTTGGGGCAGGTCGGCCCCGGCGTGCAGGGGCTGATAATGCTCCTCAATAGCCCGGGCCACGCCTTCCGGTTCTCCTGAAGCCCGGGCAAAAACCCGTCCCATCACCCCCTGGAGCTTGGGAAATTCAATCACCGTGTGGGTGACCAGGTCTGCCTTGCACAGGGTGGCGGCCCGCACCACGGTCTCTCCGGTTGCGGCATTGCCGGGATCGGCCTGACCGGCCAGCATCAGGCCCAGCTGCTCAATGCGCCGGGTTTTTTCAAGCAGGGTTCCCAGCCGGGCCTGGAATACCACCCGGGCCAGGTCCGGCACCCGCCGGTCAAGCGGTGCCTGAAGGTCTTTCTGGTAAAAGAACATGGCGTCTTCCAGCCGTGCCCGCAGCACCCGCTGATGGCCGGTGGTCACCACGTCGATATCCGATACCTTTGTATTGTTCACCGCCACGAAACAGGGCATCAGGTTTTTCTTTTTGTCGGTCACGGCGAAATATTTCTGATGGGACCGCATGGAAGTGATCAGCACCTCTTTTGGAAGCGCAAGAAATTTTTCATCAAACCGCCCCGCTGATGCCACGGGGTATTCCACCAGGTTGGTGACCACGTCTACCAGTTCTTCATCCGGCAGCAGTTCACCGCCCAGCGCGGCAGCGGCCTGTTCGATTTCACGGCGGACCGCGGCCTTTCGCTCAGCCGTATCCGCAAGCACAAAGTGGCGCCGCATCTGGTCCACATAGGCGTCCGGATGGAAAATCGATACCGGCGCTGGATGCATAAAAGAATGGCCCATGCATTTCCGGTTGCTGGAAATGCCGGCCCATGAAAGTCGCACCACCGATTTGCCCAGGAGAACGGTCAGGGAGTGCACCGGCCGGGCAAAGGTTTCGTTGCGGTCCGCCCATTTCATGGTCTTGGGAAACGGCAGGGACGTGATAACCTGGGGCAGAACGGTTTTTAAAATACGGCTGGTGAGCATCCCCTTTTCCACCTTTCTGGCCGTCAGGTACTCCCCTCTTTCCGTGCGGACCACTTTAACCGCCTTTAATGCCACACCGGCCTTTTCGGCAAACTTTTCAGCCGCCAGGGTAAACCGGCCGTTTTCATCCATGCCCACGCTTCTGGGCGGCCCTGTCAGTTCCGTGGTAACGGTCTCCTGTTTTCCAGCCACATCCTCTACAATCACGGCCAGCCGCCGGGGCGTGCCGAATGTTCTGGCCGTGCCGCAGGTCACCCGTGCCTCGGTAAGCTTGCGGACCAGGGTGTTGGCAAGGGCTGCCAGGGCCGGCTCAATATAGCCGGCGGGAAGCTCTTCTGTTCCGATCTCAAACAGCAGTGTATCGTTTTTCATTCCGTTGTACCTCCATGCCCGGCATTCAGCAGCGGGAATCCCATCTCCTCCCGCTGTTGAAGATAGGTGGTGGCGCAGGCCCTGGCGATATCGCGAATGCGCTTGATGTAACCGGTGCGTTCGGTCACGCTGATGGCGCCCCTGGCATCCAGCAGATTGAACGTATGGGAACATTTCAGGCAGTACTCATAAGCCGGAAGCACCAGGCTTTCCGCGATCATACGGCCGGCCTCGTGTTCGTACTTTCCGAAACAGTCAAACAGCATCTCCACATCGGCGTGTTCGAAGTTGTAGGCGGACTGTTCCACCTCCTGCCGGTGATGCAGGTGACCGTAGGTGATATGATCGCGCCACACCAGGTCGTAGACGTTGTTGATGCCCTGCATGTACATGGCGATCCGTTCCAGACCGTAAGTAATCTCCACCGACACCGGAGAAAGATCAATGCTGCCGGCAGCCTGAAAATAGGTAAACTGGGTGATCTCCATGCCGTCCAGCCACACCTCCCAGCCCAGGCCCGAGGCGCCCAGGGTCGGGGATTCCCAGTCGTCCTCCACAAACCGGATGTCGTGATCCGACGCGAAAATGCCCAGGGTAGCCAGGCTCTTAAGGTAGAGCTGTTGAACGTCGCCGGGAGAAGGTTTGAGCATCACCTGAAACTGATAGTAGTGCTGAAGCCGGTTGGGATTTTCACCGTACCGGCCGTCCGTGGGCCGGCGCGAGGGCTGAACATAAGCCACCCGCCAGGGTTCCGGGCCCAGGGCCCGCAGCAGTGTCTCCGGATGAAAGGTTCCGGCCCCCACCTCCATATCGTAAGGCTGGACCAGGACACACCCCTTTTTTGCCCAGAATTTCTGAAGGTTTAAAATAATTTCTTGAAAGTTCATTGTTCCGTTCATTCCGGCGGCCTGCAGACGGGCCGCTTTTTTTAAAAGCCGTTCCTGTTTCATGATGGCACAGGATATACCATACTACAGGCCGGGAATACAGCCCGGCCCGCACATTTGGATTTTTTTGCGGGCCGCCCCCACCCGGCGGTCTGCCGGTTACCATAAAACGCCCTGCCGGTCAATACAGGTGTCCAGCAGGCGGGCGTCGTCGGTTCTTTTTAAGACCGCTTCCCACGCTTCCCGAAGCATTGATATGTTATCCGGAACACCAACGGCCCAGACACACCCGCCGCCGCCGGCACCGGTAAAACGGGCGCCGCAACCTGACTCAAGGGCGTGGGCCACCAGCTGTTCTCCCACGGTATCCAGCACATCCGGGGTCATGCGCCGCCGGGCCGCAACCTCGGCGTTCATCCAGTGAATCGCCTGCTCCAGGTCGTCCGCGGCCAGCGCGTCGATAAAGTTGATGGTGCATTCGACGATATGATGCCAGAGAGACCGGTCTTCGGCCCTCAGGAAATGATCCACCCACCGGGTGTTGATGTTCTTTGATTCATGGGGCATGCCGCAGTAGGCCACCAGAAAACAGGCGTCAAAAGCAGCCAGCCGGTCGCCGGACATCACCGGTTGCCGGCGAAAACAGGGGCTGCCGACAGCCGGGTTCTCCCAGTGCCAGGCATTGACACCGCCGTAAGCAGCGGCCAACTGGTCCTGAAGGCCGCAGGGAATCCGGGCCACCCCCTCTTCAATGCCGTGGGCCGTCATCACCAGCCGGTCCGGTGGAAACTGTTTTTCCATGCCGCAGGCCTTTGCCAGGACCGCCACCAGGGCCACGGCCGCGGCGGAAGATCCGCCCAGGGCGCTTCTGGGCGGAGAGGCGGAATCAATATCAATATGCACCCCGTGAGCGTCAAAATGGGCCGCAATGGCGGCCATCAGACCCAGGGGGTGGTCAAACCGGGCCTCGTGCCGTGCAAACTCGACACTCTCAAACCCCTTCGAAGATATGTTGACATGGTTTTTCCGGTAGGCGGAGAGCGTCACGGTGGTACGAAGATCAATGGCCATGTTGAAGGTACAGGGGAAAAGACATGCCAGTGGCAGGTACAGGGTCTTTATGTCCAGGGTGCCGCCCATGTCGACCCGGCAGGGCGCCGATGCCGCGCAGGGGCCGGCAGAAAGAGTTTTTTCAAGTATAGAAGCATGCATTTGTTTTCCTTTCTTCCCTGTTTCAAAATACTTTCAGGTGGTGACAGGCGGTTGCAACCATACAGCGCAGGCACCGGTTTACCAGTGGCGAATTCGTTGCAACACCTTCAGGCTTTTTATCTCCATGGCCAGGTGATAGGTCACAAACGCCTCCAGGGCCGCCAGGCCCTGCTCCCGGGCCGCAGCCGTGAACCGCATCCGTTCCGCCTGGGGCAGATCGGTTTCCCGGACCCAGAGAAACTGCTTGACCAGGCCCCTGGACAGCGGCTTTCTGTACTGTGAGCCGGCTCCCTCGCCACCGCACCTGTGGCATACAATTCCGCCTCGTGCAATGTCAAAATAAAGCGTGGGGCTGCCCGAAAGCCGGTCAATCTCCGTTTTGCAGACCCGGCATGCCGCCATGCCTGGAAACAGACCCGCCAGGGTCATGAAACGAACCTGGAACAGGATGCTCAGATCGGCGTGAGACGCCTTGTCGCTGTCCAGCATGCATAAAACAGAATGCAGCAGATGAAACAGGTCGGTCTGGGTGTCATCCTCTTTTACCCACCGGTTGACCATCTCCGACCAGTAGCTGGCATAGGCGACTTTTTCCATGTTCCGGCGGATGGCGCCAAAGGGAGCGGAAACGGCCGCTTCCTTGAGAATGGTCATTCCGGACCGGGCCGACGGATCGGTAAACACCGCGTCCAGGCAACAGAAGGGCTCAAGAATGCCGGCAAAGCGTTTTTTGCTTTTCCGGGCGTTCTTGGCCATGGCCGTGATTCTGCCCCGCTCCAGTGTCAGCAGATCCAGAACCGTGTCATACTCGGCATAGGCGGTCCGACGAAGAACGATTGCTGGAGAGCTGAACCCGGGCATGACTTAAGAAAATCTCCGGAAATTATAATTCACCGCAAAGGCGCAAAGGCGCAAAGAAAAATATGGACGCTGCGCGTAACAAATGATTGTTTCCCTTTATGGCAGTTCCACGGCCGCCACCTGCCCTTTTTCCCCGTTTACCGTCACCGGCTGCCGGTTGAAAAAAAGTGAAACTCCGGTGGCGTTACCGATGAGAATATTAAAGCGGTCGGCGGCCTCAAGGGCCAGCCGGTCACCGGGCTTCAGGCTGTACTCCTTTGGCTTCTGGTTATCAATAATAATCTTCACCCATGTCTCTTCAACCGCCGCCATCTCCAGAAGCTGTTTGCCCGGTACAGGGGCATCCACCGGCACAACGGTTTTATCCTGCTGTGTTCCGGCCCTGTCGCCGCTTTGACTCTGGGTCTGGACTTGTCCCCGGTTCTCTTTTCCCATTGGCAGGGGCTGCCCGGCAGTTGTTCTTTCCCCGTTTACGGACATCAGAAAAAGGGTCAGTCCCATGAGCAGCACCAGGGCACCGAAAGAGAACATCAGCTTGCGCCAGAACATGCGGTTTTCGGTCTGAATCGTGGCTTCGGCAGTAACGGAATGGTGAAACAGCCGCATCTCGTGGGTATAACTCCGCATCACCCGGTCGATATCGGCCCCAACGCTTTTTGCAAACGCCTGTAAAAAGCCCCTTGTGAAAACCGCGTCGGGAAACCGGGCGTAGGCTTCCTCCTCGATGGCTGTCAACATCTCAGGGGTGATCTTCAGTTCCCGTGACAGGTCTTCAATGCGAAGCTCCCGCTGAAGGCGACACTGGCGCAGATAGCGGCCGTATGAAAGCTGGTGTTCATCAGGGGAAAGGGTCACGACAGTTCCTCGTCCGGCTTCCTTAAAACAGCAACAAAGGTCCTTATAATACCACCTTGATATGAGAACCTTCCCGCAGATCCGTCATCCACTTTTCAAAACGTTCTTCCAGCAGGTCCTCGTAAAGTTTTTCCCGAATTTCATCGGTTGCCTTTTCCAGAGACACAACGGGCTTCTCCTGAATCTCTTCCAAATAGAGAATCTGGTAGCCAAGCGGTGTATCCAGAACAGGGGTGAATTCACCGGCCTGGAGTTTTTCCACCGCCTCCCGCAGCTGGGGGGCCAGATCCTCGGGCGCGAAAAAGCCCAGATCCCCTCCTTTTTCCGCAAAGGAGGACTGAGAATACTGCCTGGCCAGGGTTTCAAACGACTCGCCCGCCTGAAGCCTGTCATGAATTTTTCCCATCATTTCGCTGATGGTTTTTCTGCTTTCATCGGGCATATCCTTGTCCACCCGCATGATGATGTTGCGCAGATGGTACTGCCGGCCGGCACTGTATTCTTCGGGATGGGCTTCATAATAGGCCTGAATATCGACCGGAGTGACCACCACCTTGGACTTGACCTCCAGGGTCAAAACGCGTTGCCTCAATATCTGTTCCCGCAGTTCGTTTCGGTACCCCTCCAGGGTGTATCCCTTTTCCGCCAGGCTTTGGCGCAGATCCTCATCGGTGAAAAGCATGGAGCGTTTCATTCGTTCCATGGCATCGTCCACCTCCCGGTCATCAACGGTGACGCCCAGTTCATCGGCCCGCTGCTGAATCAGGCGCCTGTCGATCAGGTGGTCAATCATCTCCTGCCGGGCCCGGTAGAGCATCTCTTTTTCCGTGTCCGCGGGAAGCCGGCGTTCTCGAATGGCTGTTTCATAAAGAGCCATGGCATCTTCCAGCTCAGAGAGCAGGATGATTTCCTGGTTGACAAAGGCCACGATCCGGTCAACCACCTCGGCTTCGGCATCCGCCCGGCAGGAAGTCACGATTCCGGCGTACACCATCGCCACTGTCCCCGCCCAAAGCATCAACATCTTTCCGTACCGCGAGAACGCATACACGAAGTTCATTCTGATATCTCTTTCCATAAATCCCGGTTCAGTTCGATATGGTACTGCTGCTGCAGTCCTTTCATCCAGTCCACATAGGCCTTCTGTGCCTTTTCCCTTCTCAACCGTTTTAACAGGGCCACATCTCCTTCGGCTTCCTGCTCCTCCTGGCGGTGCTCCCGATAATAGTCGCCGGCCTCTTCCGGCGTGATCACCATTTTTTCCATCAGCTCCCGTTCAATCACCTTTTCCATCAGCATGCCGGCCTTCAGCCGCGCCTTCCAGACATCGAACGGAATCGCGTTCTCAAGCAGCGTCTGCTCAAACACCCCTTCCGGGTAATCCCCGGTGATGTGGGCAACCGCTTGCTCAAGCTCGGCATCGGACACGGCAATGCCCAGATCCTGCGCCCGCCGCGCCAGAATCAATTCCTCGGTAAGCTGTTTGAGAAGCCGGGCCTTGACTTTTGCCATGACCTCCGGGTTCTGGAGCGACTCAAAGGGATAGGCGGTTTTTGCGATCTCCAGTGCATTATAAAAATCCGTCCTTGTCACCGCCATCTCATCGATGCGGAGCAGAAATGACTGGCGTTGTGTTTTGCCGGCTGAATCACATCCGCCGAGGCACAACGCCAGAAACGCTCCAAAAAGCAGAAGCGGCAGGAAGGTCGTCCGCCTGCCGGTCCGGGTGCCGTTGATGAGAGCTGTCGGTTTCAAATTCGTTTATCCCATTGTAATTTTTATGCTAACAGTTAACACGCCCGGCCAGGGCTTTCAAGATGTTTTTGGCCGCGCCAATGGCGCCCCGGCCCTTTTTCCCGGTAAACGTGATGAAAACACCGTCCGGGGGGACGATCTTTGCCGTGACCGGGTTTTCCCGTGCCAGGGCGTCAACAGCCGCGGCATGGGGAAGGCGGTCGTCTGAAAAGCGCAGGTGCATCTGGGCGTCGGCAAGATCAAGCCGCTTGACCCCCATACCGGCGGCAATGGTTTTTAACATGATTTTTAACAGCAGGTTTTCCGCCTCCGCCGGCAGAGGGCCGAACCGGTCCTCCAGTTCTGTTTTAACGGCGGCGATCTCACGTGTTTCCGTGACCCTGGACAACCGGCGATAGATGGCCATGCGCTGGTCGATATCCGAAATATACGCTTCCGGAAGAAAGGAGGAAACCGGAATGTTGATTTCCGGGTTGAGGGTTTCAGCCACAGGCTCCCCTTTTAACTCGGCCACCGCCTGCTCCATCAGCTGCAGGAACATGTCATATCCCACCGCCGTGATATGGCCGGACTGGGAGACTCCCAGGGCCGCCCCGCCGCCGCGAATTTTGAGATCGTTCATGGCGATCTGGAAACCCGACCCCAGGTCGCTGTGCTCCATCAGTACCTTGAGCCGCTTGCGGGCGTCCTTTCCCAGGGCGCTTTCCCTGGGAATGAACAGGTAGGCATAGGCCTGCTCATCGGACCGGCCCACCCTGCCCCGAAGCTGGTAAATCTGGGCCAGCCCGAACATATCGGCCCGGTTGATGAAGATGGTGTTGGCCGAAGGAATGTCGATGCCGGACTCTATGATGCGCGTGCAGACCAGCATGTCGATCTCCCGGTTGACAAACTGCATCATGCAGGTCTCCAG
>JAXHVI010000068.1:0-2644 GCA_034189195.1 Thermodesulfobacteriota bacterium
GACCTTTTGAAGCCGGTCCACCAGCATCTGCTCCGGCGGGGTAAACAGGGAGAGCTGAACCGGGCCGCTCTGTCCGGCGCCCGGAGCAGCGCCGGACTTTGCCTCGAAACTGTAGGTGCCCTGTTCGATGTCCAGCAGAATCTTCTTGGCCCGGGCGATCACCGGCCCGGGGATGCCGGCCAGCCGGGCCACCTGAATGCCGTAGCTGCGGTTGGTGCTGCCCTCCACCAGCTTTCTTAAAAAAATGATGGTGTCGTTCCACTCCTTGACGGCAATGTGAAAGTTCTTCACCCGGGGCCGGGTGTTTTCCAGTTCGGTCAGTTCGTGGTAGTGAGTGGCAAACAGAGTTTTCACGCCCCTGCCGTGCAGGTCATGCAGGGCCTCGGCCACGGCCCATGCAATGCTCAGGCCGTCGTAGGTGCTGGTGCCCCGGCCGATTTCGTCGATCACCACCAGGCTTTTCGGCGTGGCATTGTTGATGATGTTGGCCGTCTCTTCCATCTCCACCATGAAGGTGCTCTGGCCCGAGGCCAGGTTGTCCAGGGCCCCCACCCGGGTAAAAAGCCGGTCCACCAGGCCCATGGCGGCGCGCCGGGCCGGCACAAAAGACCCCATCTGGGCCATGACCGAAAACAGCGCCACTTTGCGCAGCACCGTGGACTTTCCCGCCATGTTGGGACCGGTGATGATCAAGAGCTGCCGGTCGGTGTCATTCAACGTAATGCTGTTGGGCACGTACCGCTCTCCGGAAAGCATGCGCTCTACCACGGGATGACGGCCCTCTTCAATGATAATCTCGCCGCCGGACAGCATCTCGGGCCGGACATAATCATGGTCATCGGCCACCTGGGCCAGGGCGCACAGCACGTCGATTCCGGCCGCGACCCGGGCCACGGCAAACAGCATCGGGCTGCACGCAGTCACCCGGCCCACGATATCCGCAAACAGCTCCTGCTCCAGCCGAATGCGCTGCTCTTCAGCGCCCAGGGCCTTTTCCTCAAATGCCTTAAGCTCGTCGGTGATGTAGCGCTCACCGTTGACAAGGGTCTGCTTGCGAACGTAGTGACCCGGCACGGCCCCCACCTGGGACCGGGGCACCTCGATATAGTAACCGAACACCTTGTTATACCGCACCTTGAGGGTGGAAATGCCGGTCTTCTCTTTTTCCGTTGCCTCCAGCCGGGCCAGGCTGCTCTTGCCGTCCCGGCTGATGGTTACCAGTTCGGCCAGCCGGGGATGATAGTCGGGGTTGATGACACCGCCGTCAGCGATGGAAACCGGCGCGTCCTCCCGCACCGCCGCCTTCAGCAGGTCGGCCAGGCCGGCCAGAGTATCAAGGCCTTCGGGTCCCGGTTCCCCGGCAAAGGAGAAAAAAGAGCTGTCAAAGGACTTCAGTTCCATTGCCAGGCCCGGCAGGGCGAAAAGGGTCTGTTTCAAGGCCAGCAGGTCCCGGGGGGTGGCCCGGCCCATGACGGCCCGGCTGGTGAGCCGCTCGATATCGTAGACCTGTTTGAGCAGTTCCCGCACCGCCTTTCGGACGCCCAGGCCCTCTTTGGCCTCGGCCACCGCGTCCAGCCGCCGGTTGATGGCTTCTGCCGACAGCAGGGGGTAGAGCATCCAGCGCCGCAGCAGGCGGCTGCCCATGGCGGTGATGCAGGCATCCAGCACATCAATGAGAGTGCCCTGCCTGCCATTGTTGCGAAGGTTGGCCACCAGCTCCAGGTTCCGGCAGGTCACCTCGTCCATCAGCAGGTACTGATCGATGCTGTAGACCTCCAGCCCGGTCAGGTGGGACGCCTTCTGTCTCTGGGTATCGTTTACATAGGAAAGCAGGGCCCCGGCCGCGACAATGCCGGGTTTGAGGCCACGGCACCCGAATCCCTCCAGGGACCGGGTCTGAAAATGGTCGGTCAACCGCTGGCAGGCGGCGCGGTAATCAAACTCCCGGTCGGCAAGTGTTGTCCGAATGGCCGGGGGAAAGAGGGAAACAAAAGGCGAAAGCGCCGCGTCATCGGCGCCGGATTCCGGTATTACCACTTCCCGGGGCGCGATGCGCAGCAGTTCGTGACGCACGGCCCGCAGGTCGGAGGACTCGCACACCCGAAAAGTGCCGGTGGAAATATCCACGCTGGCAAACCCGACAACGCCGTCGGCATGGGCCAGGCAGACAACGTAGTTATTGGTTCCCTTTTCCAGCAGGGCATTGTCGATGATCATGCCAGGGGTGACGATGCGCACCACATCCCGCCTGACCAGGCCTTTGGCCGCGGCCGGGTCCTCGGTCTGCTCGCATACCGCCACCTTGAAGCCGTTTTCGATGAGCCGGCCGATATAACCGTCCGCGGCCTTTACCGGCACACCGCACATGGGAATGGGATCCGTATCGTTCTTGTTGCGGGAGGTCAGGGCGATCTCAAGGACCGGGGCCGCGGTCTGAGCGTCTTCAAAGAACATCTCGTAAAAATCGCCCATTCGGTAAAAAAGAATGGCGTCCCGGTGCTGCTCCTTGATGGAGAGGTACTGCTGCATCATGGGAGTTATCGTTACCGCAGTTTGATCCGTATTGAGATCAACATTTGGATGATTCACAAAAGAAGCTGATGGAAGAGAGCCAGTTGCTTGTGAAAGATCAACACTTCCTTTT
>JAXHVI010000069.1:0-17718 GCA_034189195.1 Thermodesulfobacteriota bacterium
CCTGGGCAACATGGAAAAGGCGGTCCAGTATTACATGATGGCCCTTGAAATCGACCCGTCCATCGGGTTTGCCAGGGAACACCTGGAGGAACTGGGAAAAGGGTAGCCGGCCCCTTTTCCATGGGCGAAGCATGTTCCCGGAGTTCCCTTATTCCTGGGCCGCCGGCGCGCACCCCGGGAAAAGGTGGACTTCCCGCTGTTGCTGGGCTGCCTGAAATTCCATGGCCGATTTGGTGGCCTGAGACTGCTGCACCAGGTCCAGCACGTCCCGGTAAAGCACAAAGGTGTGATCAAAGATGCGCACCGGTGTCACACCGGGTTCCCGGCTGGCCGATTCCCTGCATTTGCCGCCCCGGTAACAGGGAATCAGTTCCAGTGTCCCCAGGTGACGGTTCTTTTCAAACAGGGCATAGGTGCCATAGGGCACCATCTGACCCGGCTTGTAAGAGAGATACCGCTGCCCCGGCTGCAGAAGGATAATGTCCTC
The DNA here is from genome assembly GCA_034189195.1 of Thermodesulfobacteriota bacterium. Classification (GTDB taxonomy): domain Bacteria; phylum Desulfobacterota; class Desulfobacteria; order Desulfobacterales; family Desulfosudaceae; genus Desulfosudis. The sequence continues at coordinate 488 of JAXHVI010000069.1, forward strand.
TGCCACGATACTGTCCTGCTCTTTTTGCAACCGCTGTTCTTCCTTCAATGCCCGGAAATCGGTTCGCGCCAGTCCCTTGAACAGGCAGAGCCGTTCAATGGCAATGACGTTGTCGCTGGTGACCGTGGCCGCAATGGTGGGGTCCCGCACCACCAGTTCATAGGTGCCCTTGACCATGGGAAAAGTATAAGCGGTGTCATACCCGCCCTGGCTTTCTCTTGCATCGGCACCGGAAAGCAGGTTGTGCCGGTATTTCTGAATGTTAAAAAATTTTATAATCTGGCCCACGTGAATCAGGTTGTCCGTGTCCCCTTCTGGATTCAAACCGGGGAAGAGCCGGCCGTAGTATTCCATGAACAGGGTGTTGACCGGTTCCTTTCGGTTATAGCCGGAGACCTTGATATAAGCGTTGATATCCTCCGGAATGTCGGTGGCGAAAAAATTTTTAAAATGAACCGTCAGTGTGGTCAGGATGGAGTTGGTCTCCTTGAACCGCTCCTTCAACTGCCGTGTGAGTGGAAAATCGACCAGCTGGCCCTCAATATTCCGAATCTTGATGATAAAATCGGAAGAGAGCATGTCGTGGTTCATGATCAGCATGCGGGCCATGGCAAAATCGCCGGTGCGCAGGTAGGCATAGGCCAGCATCTGAAACAGGCGCTGTTCCACCTCGGAGAGCCCGGTTGTCGACGGCTGGACTTCACCGGCGACAGTCAGCGATGCTTTTTTAAATGAGATATACTCTTCATAAAGAGAGTCCAAAAGCTTTTCAAAGTTTTTCAGCTCGCTGATATAGGCCGCGGCATCGGCCCTGGCCACCACGGATCCTTTCTGCATGTTCTGAAGGAACACCGGGTAGTCCCGCTGGGTAAAAAGCTCAATGCCTTCCAGAAACACCCGGCAGTCGTCATGAATACTGGCCAGGTAAGATGATTTCAGCCAGGCGCCGGTTCCATCCTGTGCCATCGCGGCGGTTCCCCATCCCGTCAGCACCACCAGTGCCGCCGCCATCAGAATTCTTCGCATGATTTTATAACTCCTTGTCCTTGTATGAACCATCCTCATCGTACCGCCCTGCCACTTTCCTGCGCGACAATCCGGTGGGCGTTAAACACCCGTGGAATGGCCGCATCCGGATTTGTGGGGTATTTGTCGTGAAAATGCAAAAAAAGATTCAGGCAGGAGACGGCCAGGTCCCTGTCCGGCAGCGTAAAAAACCGGTTCCATCCCTCTTTGCCATAAGTCAGTTCAACCTTTTCGCACGGCACCAGGAATGCCTGCCGGGCGTGATACATGGCCATGGCCTCGTTGAAATAATCACCCTGCCTGGAGTAAAAATCGGCCAGGGCCTTGTGCATCAAGGCGGCATAGACCCAGTTGTCATGATCCCTGGAAATCAGCAGCGGCGCCAGCGAATCGGCCAGATCACTGTACCGGATGGTTCCCTGGTAAAGCCCGGACCGGTTTTTTCCGTCTAAAATCATGGCCAGCAGGTAGGCCGCTGTCAGGCGGGACGAGCGGGCGAACTCCGTGCCGTCATAAGGGTCCTGCCCTGAAATCCGCATGGCCGAAAGCGCGTAGGGGAAAAGGGCCTCTTCCATCAGCTGCAGGTCGTTCAGGTATATGCCGAACAGAATCAACTCATTGTAAATACTTGCCCGGTAGCTGATATGGTGCTGAACCGCGTCTGACGCGGTGGTAAAAAAATCGCCGTACAGCTCAAACAGTCGCCGGGGTTCCACATCTTCCTTCAGATGACGGGCCATGAAACAGCCGCGCCGGGCGAAAAACAGGGCGGGCAGAAACCGGCTGCTGCCCCCGTCCCGGGACGACTCTTCCCTGTAATGGGCATAAGTAACCCGGTAGGCGTAATCCGTACTTTTGCCCAGGCTGTTCAACCGTTCAAACAGCACCCGTGTCAGGGTGTCCAGAAAAAGCGACTGTTCCTGATCCGCTGTAATGTAGCGCCACAGAAAATGATAGGAAAGATAGGTCCGGTAAAGGGTCTCCAGCATGGCGGTGGAAGGAAAAGCACCGGTGCCGGACACCGCCGCCCGTTCACCACCGGTTGCCATGCCCGGGGCATTGCCACTGGAAAGGCTGTGACGTTTCCAGAGTTCATTCAACCAGTCCCATGTGCGCTGATCATAATAGCGAATCGTCTCCATGTCGGCCACTTCGGCACCGAAATAGCTGCCCGCGCCACCGGACAGACCCAGCAGAAACTGGCCTGCCAGTTTTTCACACTCAACCATCAATCCCAAAAATTCCACACTGAGATAGAGGTCCGCATCCGGCCGGCGAATCCGGTAACTGGTACCGCCGGCCTGCTGAGGCCCATATGGATCTGAATATTCACCCCTGGCACCACTTCCCAGGGAATTGAGATAGAGCCGGGACTGGAGCAGATGCCGCACCAGTTCGTCGCTGGTGATCAACTGCCGGACGGCGACCTCCCGCATGGTATGGGTGTCGGTATGGAACTGCAAAATGTTGCGCTCGTGCAGCAGGGAAAGATAGAACAGCAGGTATTCGTAGGCGATGTTGAACCGGAGCTCCTGGGAGACCTCGCCCGCCTCTGTCTTGTCCAGCCGCCTTGAAAGGTCATCAATCTGCCGCGCCGTTGTCTCACTGTCTTTGAAGGGCAGTACCCGGGTTTCATCAAACAGGGGAATACTGGAAAGGGTTTGCAGCAGCCGGTTGTTGCCCCTGTCCCCTGTTACCGCAGCGGTGTCCGCGTGCCGGCTCTGGTAAAACGACTCCATCATTCGCATGGAAACAATATTGGCGCACCGGGCCTGCCGGCCATCTTCGCCCGCAAAAGCGGGCAAGGCAGCCAGCAGCATGCCACCCACTCCCGCTAAAATCCACAGCCGTAGCATTCTCATGGTGTATAACGCTCCATGCTTCGCATTGCCTGCATTCGATTATAAAGCTGAATATCGGCTTCCGGGACCAGCAGCTGAATCCGCTTGCCCAGCCGCCGGGCCACGTCTCCGTAGAGTTCAAACTGACGCTGGTAATCGTCCATCTCGGTGTTGTCCCGAGTGATGGCGCCGGTCTGCCCGGCCACCACAAACCCCGCATGTTGAGCGGCCTTTGCGTAATAATCCCGTGCCAGCTCAAACCCCAGCCGGGCCGTTTCCAGGGCACGGGATTCAAGGGTGGTGCTGGACAGATAGGCGTATGTCAGTACGCGGTAGATATCATACAGGTTGTTGTCCCTGTGGGAAAGCATGGCCCCCAGCCGATAGCGGCCGCGGATAAACGTTTCCATCTCCGCCTCCCGCTTCTGCATGTCGCGAACGCGTCCGGCCGCGAACAGTTTCCGGAAAAGCAGGTGATAGGCGTTTAACAGGTTGATGTGGTTCTGCGGGTTTTCAGGCTCCTTGACCAGGGCGATGCGAAAATCGGTGAGGAAATTGTCTTCCGGGCCGGCGGCGGTGATCATCGGCCCTTTGCCCTTGAATGTTTCAAACTCGATATATTTAAAATAGTAATGGATCTCCCCCCTGTACTTGTGAAAGATGTAGTTGGCCCGCTCCTCGGCATGGGCCTTTCCGAAAATCTTTTCAAGGTCCCCGAAAACCCGGTCAATCTTTTCTTTGGCGGCAAAAAAACTGTCCATCACGCCGGCCTGAAAGGTCGCCCCGGGTCTGGCCTGTCCGTCCCATCCGTCGGCATATGCCTTGAGCGCGGCAAGGTCGGTGCGGCAGTCATAAAGATTGGCAAAGATCCACCCGGTGGGACACACCTTGAGCTCCGCGAGAATGGTGTTGTAAAGCAGCCGGTCGTCTATTCGAATGCCATGTTTCACCTGTTTGGACAGCCATGTTTCCAGGGCCGTCATCACCACCATGTCCACGGCCCGGTTGTCGATGCGCAGTTTTTCCACGGTGGCGCCGAAAAGCGATTCGATACTCACGCTGGCCTCCCCCTGGTCCACGAAGAACATCAGGGGCAGCCGGGTGCGAAAGGCCGCGGTCTGATCCCTCCATGTCCGGCCGATGGTGTGGGAAATGGCATCGGCACTGATGGCATAGGGCATGCGCGTACGAAACCATTCAAAACTCATCAGGGCGCTGTGGGTATCAATACTGGTGTAACCGGCAATGGTTTCTCTCAGCCAGGCCAGTTGGTCTTTTGAAAAAATCTGGCCGGAGAGCGGCATGTCCGCACCCAGGTCGGAGGCAACAAAACCGTCCAGTTCCGTGGCCACATGGGTGGCAATGGCAAACCGCCTGATCTGCTCTTCCGAGATGAAATCCGGATTGGCCCCGGGGTCCCGGCGCAACAGGGTGGTGGCCCGGCTGAAATTCTTAAACAGGTCGTCGGTGACCATCAGCAGGTAATAATAGAGGGATTTGTAATAATGGGACGTGGCGGAAAAAAGGGCCATGTTGGGATAAAAGCCGGTTTCAAAATAGCGGACAAGCCGGTCCCCGTGGGTGGCCCGGTGACGCATGCAGGTTTCGAAATAAAGATAGTTGAAACCGGTAAGTGAAAAGGCCTCTTTAAGGTAAATAATCCAGGAAGCATCCACCCCCGGGCAGTTACCGGCGGCAATATCGGCCAGGGCCAGGTCCTGGGCCGCCTTCCAGGACTGAACCAATTCCAGGTGGCCGGTGGCCTTGATGCCCATGTGGGCCTCAAGTATCTCCAGCAGGGGGTCGGGCGGCTGCTTGCCGTCCTGTTCCATATAAAGACGGCCCACGTCAGCAATCCACTGGGGAATCTCACCGGGAGCGGTCTGTGCCCGGCCGCCCTCCACCATGGCCCTGGGCTCTTCAAGCTGAATCCTGACCAGTTCGGCCCGGGCGGCGCCGGGAACAAAGAGTCCGCCCGCAGCCAGGGCTGTGGCCGCGATCATGACAAGTTTTAATCGGCGCATGGCTTCACCCCTTCCGGCAGGAGCCGTTCAAGTCTGGACACCACCTTGAAAGGTATGCTTTCCGTGGAAAACGACAGTCTCACCCGTTTCTCCTTTGTAATAACAATCCGGCACGCCACACCGTCAATGGTCACGCAGTAACTGCCTGCATTAAAGTCCGCAGACTGGGCTTTCTTGAATATATTCCGCTTGAGGGTGGCAATACGGGTCGATTCTCCCTCAATGATTCCGGTAATGGTCATCATCTCCTCCGGTGCTGCTTCCTCTCTTGCCGCAAACGCCGGTCCGAGTCCGGCATCTGGCACCGCCACCGTAACTCCCGAAGGCCGTGCAACCGGTGACGCAAGACGGCTGTTTCGCCCGGAACCGGGGGCCCGCTCAAGTTCATGCCCAACACCGCCGCCCACAATCTCTCCGCCGGGAATCGCCGGGCCCGACATGAGGGTCACGGTTTTTGAACGGTTCCCGGCAGTGGACCGGGCAAGTGAAGGCAGACTCTCTTCCGCCGGCAGCGGGGTGAATGCCGAAGACGGCGCCATCTGCCGCAAATCCCGGTCTGGATCGGGCGGGCGGGAATCCGACTGCCGGTCCAGGCGGTAGGCGGCATCCGGCACCGGTATGTCCGGCATGGTTTTTACGGCACAGGTATCCGGTCGCTCCACAGTATGGGAGCGCCGGGCAATATCGGGCCGGGATGTCCGGTTTTCCAGCGCCACCGCCGTGTCGGGCTTTTCATGAACGGTACGCTCCGTCCTGGTCTGCCGCCTTTCCAGGATCATCTTCGGCGGGGGCGGCACTTCTTCAACAGGCCGGGGCGTTTCCAGCACCACCCGCTCCGGTTTTTTCTCCGGCACCGCCGGTGCCCTGGCGGCCCCGGGCATGGCAACAGCCGGGGCCTCGGTCCTCGGCAGGACCGTCTCCGGCGGCGGCTGGACCCACAGAATGGTCCGCCCGGGCTTGATGACCGGGGTAAGGCAGGGGCGCAGCAGGGAAAGAATCACCAGTGCCCCCACCAGACCGACAAACAACGGATGCAGATACCAGCGCGAATGCAGGGGCACCCGGTAGCGCACCGGGGCGGGCAGGAGAATACGGGCCGCGCCGTAACCGTACTGGGTGGAGAGCCTGCGGTCCATCATGGCCGGCCCTCCTCCAGGGTGGTAATCCGTTCAACCGTAACCGTCCGGGAACCTTCCCATGTATCTTCAATAAGGGACATGGCCATCAGCATGTCCTTGCTCAGTGATGCCTCGTCCGGCACCAGCACGGGCCTGTCCGAGCCGTCCGCCTCAAGTGCTTCCAGCACGGCCGCCAGCACTTGTGCCGACACGCGGTCACCGGGATGTTCAACGCCGTCGGCCATGACGGTGACCAGCTGAAACGGCGCCATCCCTTCTTCGGAAGGTTTATGCACCCGCACCTGGTACCGCCGCACCTCCCTTGACATCAGTTCCACGCTGGGGCTGTCCACCACCCTGGGCAGGGTCATCTCGCCGATGGAAATGGGTTTCTTTCCTATGGTGGATGTCTGGGTAAAGGCGATCAGCAGCAGAAAGGCAAGGTCTGCAAATGAAAACAGCCAGATCAGGTTCTGGTTGCGCCTTTGCCTCATTTTTCTTCTCCACCAGGCACAAACGAAAGGCCCTTATCAACCCGGTCGCGAAACAGGCGCAGCAGCCAAAGCTTTATAATTTCAAGAACCACGAACAGGATCAGAGCCGCCAGGGTGGTAAACAGGGCGGCGCCCAGGCCGATGGTGCTGAGCTCGCTGCCGGGATCGACCTTGACGAGAAATATCAGTATCATGCCAAAAACAGTACCGATAAAACCCAGGGGCGGCAGCAGGCTGGCAAACATGGTCAGAGGCTCCATATACCTGCTTTCAAACATGTTTTCCGCCATCTGCCGGGTGGCGTCCGCCAGAAACAGCCTTTCCGCGGCATTGCGCCGCGGGTCGCGCCTGTCGCCGGAAACGGTCTTGGCAACGATCATCACCACAGGATCATCAGCGTAAGGGACCTCTGAGAGGCTCCCTTCAATGGTCTGGTCATCCACGCGGCGCAGCCATCGAAAAGCTTTCAGGCTGATCCACAGCCCGTTTAAAAAAAGCAGCGCGCTGGTGGTGTAGACGGCAAACTGAATCAGGGTGCTGGCCAGTGTGGCATGGGACCGGAACAATCCAAGAAAGGTTTCCATTCCGCATTTCCGATCTTCAAAGGTAAACGGTATGTATCAACCGGCATGGCTGATTTGGCCTATTGTCGACAAATTTTTTTAGTCCGGCCATCATACCATGTGTCTGCCGGGCGAGTAAAGCCGCTGTTTTACAAGACTCTTTCACCAACGATCCCCACCCTGGCACAGCACTTCTTTCAAAAAATCGGTCACCGCCCCATTGATCTCATCCGGTTTTTCCAGCGGCGCCATGTGGCCGGCCGATTCCACCACCAGCAGGTGGGCCCTTGGAATACGGTCGGCCAGAAAGGATGCGTACTTTGCCGGTGTGGACAGATCATCGGTAGCGCCGATCACCAGCACCGGCGCCTGAATTTCTGAAACCCGGTCCATCAGGTCAAACGTGTTGCAGGCGGTAAAGTCACCGATAGCCACCGCCGGGTCGGTGACCGCGGCTTTCTGAACGATCTGTTCTGTTTCATCGGTTTTGTTCTGCGGACAGACGGCCGTGGCCAGGGTCAGTTCTTCAAAGGCCTGTATCCCCTTTTGCAGGGCATCAAACACCAGCGGCAGCACTTTGAGCCGGGCCCCGGTATTGGCCAGGATGCCGCCGGCAAACCTGCCGGGATGATGAGCCAACAGATGCTGGACCACGGCTCCGCCCATGCTGTGGCCGCACAGCACCGGCCTGTCAAAACCCAAAGCCTCCACAAAGGCCAGTACATGACCGGCATAGGCGTCAACGGTGTCGGCGCCGGCTGCCCGGCTCCCGCCATGGCCGGGCAGGTCGATGGCCACCATGTTGGCAACCGGAGAAAGCCCCTGTACCTGTCTAACCCAGAAATACCCTGACATGCCGGCGCCGTGCACACACACCACCACCGGCCGGCCCGGCACCATGGGCCACGGCTCGGCAATAAACGAAAATCCTTTTTCGGAAAGATGCTCCATACTTACCCCTTGTTTACTTGCTCATCACAAAAACATCCGCGCCAGGGCCGCCAGCACAGCCGTCAGGGCCGACGCCAGGAGCATCAGGCGGCAGGCCTCGGAAATATGCGACACCCCGGTATCGGCCAGCCCGGCACCGATTACCGGCTTGTCCACCCGCTGGCCCTGGTAAAAGCTGGCCCCGCCCATCCAGATGCCCAGGGCCCCGGCAAAGGCGGCCTCGGCATATCCGGCATTGGGGCTGCTGTGGCGACGGCCGTCCCGCAGGGCTGTTTTAAAGGCGGCCCCACCCTTTCGGAACAGCAGAAAAGCCGCCGCCGCGATGATGACCACCGACAGCCGGGCCGGAATAAAATTGGCCCCGTCGTCAATCCGGGCCGACGCCTTGCCAAAGGCCTCGTACCGGTCATCTTTGTATCCCACCATGGAGTCCAGGGTGTTGACCATCTTGTAGGCCAGGGCCAGGGGCACACCGCCGATCACGGCGAAAAACAGAGGCGAGATCACCCCGTCCACCAGGTTCTCGGCAACGGTCTCCACCGTGGCCCGGGCCACGCCCTTTTCATCCAGACGGTGCACGTCCCGGCCCACGATCAGGCACAACCCTTCCCTGGCCCGGTGAATATCCCCTTTTGCCAGCGGCACCGATACGGCTTTGGCTCCCTTTTCAAGAGACCGGGCCGAAATGCAGAAAAAGAGCAGCACCACCTCCCCGGCCACGCGCACCAACGGGGATATCGCTTCAAGAAATGTCAGAACAGACACCGCCGCAAGCCAGGTACCGGCAATCAGGGCCAGAGAAAAGAAAACGCCGGCAAGGACCGGGTTCCTGGAAAGCTTTCTGAACACCGGCTCCAGGGTGTTAATGGCCCTGCCCATGAGCCGGGCCGGATGGGCGAAAAAATCAGGGTCCCCCACAAAAAAATCCAGAATAAAGGCCGCCGGGATCACGGCCCGGTGAAGATCAAAAAACATGGACACCTCGATCAGAACCCCAGGTTCTGGTTGATCAGCACCAGGATGATTCTTTCTTTGGGAAACGATTTTTCCGTAATCACCCAGGTGTTGCAGATCCGGTCCGGGCTGGAGCAATCATGGCAGGTGGTGGTTTTGACGCAAGGGGTCTTCTTGTCCAGCCGCCGGGTATTAACCGGCGCCGCATAATCCTTGATCCGGGCCACGGCCCCGTCCACGTCGGCAACGATCTTGTTTCTGCCGGCCAGCACAATGACCCGCCGGGGGCCAAAGGCAATGGCCCCCACCCGGTTGCCGATCATGTCCAGATTGACCAGCTTGCCGGTTTCGGTAAGGGCGTTGGTGCCGGTGATAAAAAGATCGGTGAGCAGGGCCTGGCGCCGCCGCTCCAGCGCATCCTCCTTTGACAGGCTCTTGTCAAAGGTGTCAAGCACCTGAATGTCGGTGCGTTCCTTTAACAGGGCATAAAGGCCGGTGGCCGTAAAGGTCATGGACCCGCCCCAGGAAACGCTTTTCGGCGCAATGGCCGGTATCAGGGTGGTGGTCACAAGGTCTCTGGCCGCGTCAGCGTTCTGTGCCACATGCACCTCGAAGTTGTTGGCCTCAAAGGCGGCCTTGACCTGGGCCAGCCGGGTGTTCCAGTAATCATGCACCGGATGTTCCATGGTTGTCTCCTGTTGATGTCAGGTTAAATAAACGTTCGACCAGCAGGCTGTTATGCTCCCGTGTTTTAACGGAGATGCGAATGTGCCGGTTGGAAAGTCCTTCAAAATTGGCACAGTCCCGGATCAGAATGCGGTCCCGCGCAAGGGCGTCACAGACGTCTGCTGAAGTAAAGCCGGAAGACAGGACACCCAGCAAAAAAGAGGTCACCGAAGGAAAAAGGCTCACCACGCCGGATGCGGCAAGCTGCTGAATCAGAAACGACCGTTCCTCTTCCACCAGGGTTACGGAATCGTCCATAAAACGGTTCACCTCGCTTTGGTGGTCCAGAATCCAGTCAACCGCGGCCTGGGCAAGGGTATTGACACTCCATGACGGCACATGCCGGGCCAGCGTTTCAATGATGCGGGCCGGACCGGCGGCAAACCCGATGCGCAGGCCGGGGACGCGGAATATCTTGGACATGGAGTTCAAGACCAGCAGGTTATCTGTGGCTGCGTTGTGGATCAGGCTCAGGGCCTCTGCTCCCCTGACAAAGGGCAGGTAGGACTCATCAACCACAAACAGAACCGCCGGGTGTGCATGACACAAGTCCAGAATCATCTGCCGGTCGGTCAGCACGCCGGTGGGATTGTTGGGGTTGCAGATAAACACCGCGTCCGGTTTTGCGGAATGGATCTTTTGAGCCACTGTTCCCGGGTCGTGCTGGAAACCGTTGTCCTCTTCGGCAAGCAGAAACCCGCAGGGCACGTTTCGCATGGCGCAGGCCTGGGCATAGTCGGCATAGGCAGGCCCCAGCACCAGGGCCCGTCCAAACCCCAAAGCCCGCGGCAGGGCGTCGATCAGCTGGGTGGTGCCGTTGCCCGCCACCACCTGGTCCGGGGCCAGACCGTGACGGCTCGCAAAACGCCGGCAAATGCCGACGGCATCGGGATCGGGCAGGGAAACGACAGCGGCCATCTGCGCCTGAAGGCACGCTATCAGGCCGGCCGGGGGCCCCAGGGGATTGACGTTGCTGCTCATGTCGAGAATATCGGAGGGATCGCAGCCCAGGCGCCGGGCCAGATGAAAGATATTGCCGCCGTGGGCGTGGGAAGCGGAGGCCTGGTTTTGTTTTAAAAACGTTCTCATCTTAAGTTGATCCGGCCACCACCCCGATCAGCAGCACCACCTCCACGGTCTCGATCATGGCGCCCAGCATGTCGCCGGTGATGCACCCCATCCGTTTTTTATAAAACCAGAGCACCACTGCCGTGGCAAGGGCAAACCCCAGGTTGAGCAGCACCAGAGCGCGGCCCGCAAACAGGGAAAGCAGCACCAAAACCGCCGCCCACCGGAAATCCCATGCCGACAGGGGCTCGTCAAAAAAGGCCCGGGCCGTCCCCTCCCCGCTTCTGCCGTATGGCAGAAACCGCATGCCGAACAATATCGTGGCCCGGCTGTAGGCGGGAATCAGCAGCAGAAGCCAGAACCGGTGGCTGTCGATTTCATGAATGCCGGCCCACTTGACCAGCAGGCAGCATACCACGGCCACCACGCCCATGGCGCCGGTGCGACTGTCTTTCATAATAGCCAGGGCCTTTTCCCGGGTGCGGCCGGCATACAGCCCGTCCGCCGTGTCGGCCAGGCCGTCCAGGTGAAGGGCGCCGGAGATAACAGTCAGAAACACCACGTCAACGGCCGATGCCAGGGTCACAGACCAGAACCGCATGGCCAGCGCGTCCACACAGGCCAGCATCAGGCCGATAAGAAGCCCTGCCGCCGGCGCACAGGCGGCCAGCCGGCGGGGGTGGAAATCCGTAGACGGCACCCGAAGAATGGTAAAAAACCGTATGGCCGAAAAAATGCCGGTCATGGACTTTTTTCCCTGATGACAACAGGAATCCCGGACACCATCCAGACCACGGTATCGGCCCGGGCCGCCACGCGCCGGTTCACCATGCCCACCAGGTCCCGGAACTCACGGGCCAGGCGGTTTTCCGGCACAATGCCGCACCCCACCTCGTTGGTCACCAGAAGCACACTGCACCGCACCTGGGTCATAGCCGCTTCAAGAGACCGTACATGGTCCTCGACCGACGCGGGGGAAAACCCGTCTTCCATCATCAGGTTGCTGGTCCACAGGGTCAGGCAGTCCACCAGGATCACCGAAGCGGTTCTGCCGGCCCGGACGATTTCCCGGTCAAGATGGACCGGGCACTCCACCGTTGTAAATCCCCCGCCCCGCTCCTTCTGGTGCCGGGACACCCGGTCGCGCATCTCGTCATCTTCGGCCACGCAGGTGGCCAGGAAAAGCCGCTCCCCGCCGGTATACCGCCGGGCCAGATCAAGGGCATGGCTGCTTTTGCCGCTTCTGCATCCGCCGGTGACCAGAATGATCTGTTTTTTCATTTCTCAATTCCGGTGCGGGCCATGACGCCTTGGAAATAATAGTGCTTGACAGGCTTCATCTCGGTGACCAGGTCCGCTTTTGCAATCACTTCGGCCGGTGCGCCGCGGCCGGTGATCACCAGTTCCACATTGTCCGGCCGCTGGTCGATCAGGTCGCACACCTGTGCTGCCGACAACAGGCCGCAGGAGACCGCCACACTGATCTCCTCGGCAATGACCACATCGTATTTCCCTGAAGAAAAGGCCTCCTGAATGCTGGCAAAACCGGCGGCAGCAGCCACCCGGTCCTCGTCGGAAGGCGCTCCCCTGACAAATTTGCCGGTGCCGAACTGCCGCACCGTTATCTGGTCACCAAAGGCCGCCAGGGCTTTTATTTCGCTGTAGTCCCCGGACTTTAAAAACTGGCAGATATAGACCCGAAGCCCGGCGCCGGCAGCCCGCAGGGCCAGCCCCAGGGCCGCCGTGGTCTTGCCCTTGCCGTCACCGGTATAAACCTGTACATAACCTTTCATGAAAACCTCTTGTCTGCGCGTAGTCTTGTATTCAACCCTGATTTAAATAAAATCGATATCTACCATATATCAAGGGCAATGCCAAGACAACCGAGATGCGGCATCAGGAGGGATTTATTCTATCCTGTAAGCGACATATTAATGCCGCGCCTTGTTCGGATCAGTACAACGCGGCATTAATAGTTGACAGTAAAAAAAGCGCTCCAAAAACAGAAATGGCGGCGCCGGATAGCAGGCCGATGATTCCTTCAACCCGCATTACGTAATTCCTGGGAACCGCGCTAAGCACACCGGTTTTTCCCAAAACGAGGGCGATCACGACAAAAGAAATGGTGGTCGCCATACCCAATGAGATAGAGGCTGCCAACAACAATCCGAGAATCATGGCATCCATGGACAGACAAAACAGCATAACCATCACCACGGCCGGACAGGGAACCAGTCCGACTGTCGCGGCCCAGGCAAGCGCGCTCTTGCGATTCGTCTTCTGAGCGTCTCCCCCCCTGTTTAATGCTGCCGTATTGAGAAAGGCGCGCCCATGTTTAATCAGGATGACCGCGCCCAGAAGGAAGATGAGGCCGAAGCTGACAATTTGTGTTGTTGTTGTAACTGATGTAAGCGTTTCACTGACACTGCGCTTAATGAAGTAATGCAAACCAAGAACGCCAATGGTGCCTGATGCGGCATGGATGAAGGCAAAACAAAAACCAAACAGTACGCCTCCAAGAACGGAGGCCCGATGCGACAAGACGTATGACATGGCAACAACCTTGCCATGGCCGGGCCCGGCCGCATGGATTATACCGTACAAAAAGGCAAGCCCTGTGAGAATGACAAACGGTTTAGCACTTCCCTCGCTTTGCGAAACTCGAATGAGATCCGACATTTTTTGTTTCAGCCGGTGCTGCCAGAGAATGATTTTGGCAAAAACCGGGCTTTTAAACAGCGGCCCGGGCGCCTTGTGCTGGGTTTCCGGCTTGGAGGTAAAGGGGTTGTGCGACCAGGCAGGAGAGCCCCAGGCGCATAGGAGCCCTAAAAGAACTACGAAAAAAATAGGTTTCATGGTTTGCGACGGAACTCCACAAACAGGGTCCACGGATGGATCGTGTCGAAATAGATTTTCGTGGCCGGATCTTCCCGAATGGCCGTCTTGACTTCAAAGTCATCTGCGAAAGAAAGTGATACGGGTTGCTTTTTGGCAAAGTATATGGCGGTGTAATAAGTAGGGTCATAAGTGGCTACGGTTATTTTTTTGAAGCGCTCCGTCGCCGTCACATGGCATGGGATCAAAAATTCGTATACCAGACGATTATCTTTCAATACCGCGGTAAAATCCCGGATCCACTTGACCTGAAACGGTTTGCCGTCGATTTTGATGAAGACGAAATAATTGTGCTCTGAAATGTAGGAAAAAGCATTTTCCTTCACCCGCTTCACTTCATCGTTTTCAAGTTGTCCGTTTTTATTGAGGTCGTGATCCCCGGCAATCATGCTGGCGAACATGTCATCGAATTGCCAGCGAACCTTAATGCCCGTAAGCCCATTTTCATCAAATACCGCGTTCAGTCGCTGCACGATAAAAACATGGGGATGGGCATGCACCGCCGGCAGCCGGATCAGACCGAATAGCAGCACCGCGCAAAAAGCCAACACCCGGAAAGAAACCTGCCTGATATTTATGGTAAAAAACACCCGGCGCATCGCTACCCCGCCATCTTGTTTCTTCATTGAAATGAAACAATATAACAGGACTGCGCTTGCTGGTCAAAATTTCCAGTTGATAAAAACATCAAACCGGGGTCAATTGATCCACTCATACAATTCCATATTTATCCCGCCATGGCATTTGCCGCATCCCCTGCAGCGGTCCGGCACCCCGTCGAGCCTGGCGACCTTGCCCTTTTTAATCCATTGCCACAGCATTCCCTTTATGGCTTCCGGCGCAATATCAAAATGGCAGGCAAGGTCGCCAAGCGTGGCGCGCCTGTTTCGCGCAAGATAATTTTTGAGTTCAGCCAATATCATGATTGCTCCTTTTCCGTCGATTTACAGCCGGATATCCGGTGGCCGGACTCACACCCGAACGCCTTCGGGTACGCCGACAACGGCACGGCTTTCCGCATTCGCCATCCTCCGCAGGGTCACGACGACACCCAGGAAAACAGCGCAGATAATACCGATCCACAACAGGGACGACACCGGATGGCGGCCGATGGTAGCGGCCTGGTAAAAAAGGACGGCGGCCATGTATGCCAGGCCCGTGGTCCACGCTCCGGCAAAGACGGTCCAGTATAAAGTGGTCTCCCGGTAAACCGCGGCAATGGCGGCCACGCAGGGGAAATACAGCAGAATGAAAAGCAGGTAGGCAAAAGCGCCCACCTGGCCGTCAAACAGGGCAACCATTGCACCGAAAGTCCCCATGGCCACTTCCTGTTCATCGGCAGCGTTTTCCAGCGTGCTCACATCCCCCACGGCAATTCCCAGCGGGTCGAGCAGTGTGCCGGCCACCCCCATCAGATTTTCAGGGATGGAGACAAAGGACTCGCCGATACCGCCCCAGAAATCGAACCCGCCCGTTTCGTCTTCACCGGCTCCGGTTGCCTCGTCCGTAGCGATCTGCGTGTACATGGCGTCCAGGGTCCCCACCACCGCTTCCTTGGCGAAAATGCCGGTAAAAATATCGAAAAAATCGATAAACGCACCGCCGATGTTGATGGTCACCATGAACATCAGGTACATGGCCGCCAGGAAAACGGGTATTCCCAGCGTACGGTTGAGTACGACACCATCAATCCTGTCGGACAGGCTCTTTCCGACCCGGTTGCCTCTGGTTACCGTCTTGCGGATGATCTGATTGATCAGACCATAGCGGCTGTCGGCCATCAGGATATCGGTCTCTTCGTCATGTCTGTCCTCTATTGTACGCCGGTATTTTTCACAGAGGCTCAACACCTCCCCGCCCGCCAGGGAAGCGATCCACTCATCACCCTCCAGCAGTTTGACGGCCGCGCAGCGCGCGTTGATTTGCTTTTGCAGCGCTGCGTCCTCCACCAGGGGGATCAATGCGTCCACCGCCTTCTGAATTTCCGCCGGATAGGTGATTTGAAGCGCGGATACCATTTCTTTTCGTGTGCAGCGGTCGATTGCTTCCTTCAGTTCATCGACACCTTTTTCCCGGGAGGCCACCATGGGAACCACCGGACACCCCAGCCGCCGGCTCAACAACGGGATATCAATCTCAACCCGCCGCTCTTTGGCCATGTCCATCATGTTTAAAACCAGCACAACAGGCACCCGCATTTCCAGGAGCTGCATTGTCAGGTAAAGGTTGCGCTCCAGGTTGGAGGCATCAATGATGTTTACAATCAGGTCCGCCTCGCACGAAAGAATATAATTCCGGGCCACCTGTTCATCCAGCGAGGCTGCGGAAAGCGAATAGATACCGGGCAGATCCACCACTTCTATTTTCCGGCCCGCGTGAACATACTCGCCGGACTTGCGTTCCACGGTTACCCCGGGCCAGTTGCCCACGCGCTGCCGGGTTCCGGTCAGTGCGTTAAAAAGGGTCGTCTTGCCGCAATTGGGATTTCCGACAACCCCGATCACATGGTCACTCATGATTTTGCCCCCCTTTCCACCAGCAATGCGGACGCCTCGTTTTTTCTGAGAGAAAGGGCGAAACCGCGCACTTGAATTTCAACCGGGTCGCCCATGGGAGCGATCCGTTCCACGGTAAACAATGTGCCCCTGGTCAGGCCCATTGCCAGCAGTTTTTCCCGATAGGCCGACGGCCCTTTGACGTAACCGGCCACCCTGCCGGTTTCGCCTGCCGCCATCTCTTGCAGTGTTGCGTTCATCTGTTTCCTCTTTTGGTAACTACCACCTGAATTTTATGGGCCATGCCACCGCCGAGGTAAAGGCGGGCACCCTGATGGCCGGGTAAGATTTTCCCACTCATTGCATTATGTAAAACCTGCACTTCGGCACCGACGCGCAGGCCGAAACCGGCAAGCCGTTCATGAAGGGCCTTTCCGCGATCGAATGACACGATCCTGACCCATTCACCTTTCCGGGCCAGGCGCAACGCAAAGCTTTCCACACCGGTTGTCGGTTGTTTCCTCATCAGCATAAGCCCGGCTCCGGCCGGCCGCCTTAACAAGTTCCATTGCCACTTTCTTGAAACGACATTTTCCATTTCACCTCCATCAACGCATTGGTTCTGATAAAAATTTTTCACATCCTGACTCACCCACAAAAAAGGCGTAACCTTATGCGCCAAACGCGCTTTAAGTTACGCCTTCACTTCCTTCGCACCTGAAATGGCCAAAGGCCGTAAGACATCAACACCGCCTGGAGTCAGCCCGTATATTTTACGGGCCGATTCGGTCAAATCAGCCAGTATCGATTAATACCTGAGTCAGCTTCTTGCGCAGGGCCTCAAGTTTTTTAGACTTGAAGGCTTTTCTGCTCTCTTCCAGCACATCAAGGGCATCTTTAATCGCGTCTTTCAGCAACTGTTTGCGAGAGCCTTTGGGACACATATCCATCAGCGGCCGCTTGCGTTCGTCCACCCGTGAAAACGGCCATCCAGACCTGTTTCAGGTATCGTGCCGGCGCCTCTCCCCGGTTTGCCGGTTATCCCTGCTTTTAAAAGCGACGACCCGTTGCCATCC
>JAXHVI010000007.1:0-13964 GCA_034189195.1 Thermodesulfobacteriota bacterium
TTTGACTGGGACAACCCCAACCTGGAACCCATCTGGCAGATGACGGCCAAGTACGGCATTCCCTATTTTTCCAACTTCATCAATTCCGATATGTCGCCCGAGGATGCCCGCTCCATGTGCTGCCGCCTGCGGCTGGACAACCGGGAGCTGGCCAAGCGGGGCGGCGGTCTGTTCGGCGCCAATCCCCTCACCGGTTCCATCGGCGTGGTCACCATCAACCTGCCCCGTATCGGCTATGTGTCCAGCACCCGGGAGGAGTTTTTCGACACCCTGGCCCGCCTGGTGAATCTGGCCAAGGACAGCCTGGTCATCAAGCGCAAGGTGCTGGAGAACTTTACCGAGAACAACCTGTATCCCTACTCCAAGTTTTACCTGCGGGGCATAAAGGAGAAAACCGGCTTTTACTGGAAAAATCATTTTTCCACGGTGGGCATCATCGGCATGAACGAAGCGTGCGTCAACTTCATGGGAGAGGACATCGGCAGCCGCACCGGCCGGGGCTTTGCCCTGGAGGTGATGGACTTTCTGCGGGACCGGTTGTCCGAAATTCAGGAAGAGACCGGCGAGATCTTCAACCTGGAAGCCACTCCGGCCGAAGGCACCTCTTTCCGGCTGGCCATGCTGGACAAGCAGCGGTTTCCCAACATCATCTGCGCAAACGAAACCTGCGCTTCCGGCAAACCGGTACCCTTTTACACCAACTCCACCCAGCTGCCGGTCAACTACACCGACGACGTGTTCGAGGCCCTGACCCTTCAGGACGACCTTCAGACCAAGTACACCGGCGGAACGGTTTTTCACATCTTCCTGGGCGAACAGGTTCACGATACGGCCGGCGCCAAGGCCCTGGTGCGCAAGGTGGCCGAAAATTTCCACCTGCCCTATTTCACCCTGTCGCCCACCTTCAGCGTGTGTCCGTTCCACGGCTACTTAAACGGTGAACACGCAACCTGTGCCAGCTGCGGCAGCGAAACCGAAATCTACTCCCGGGTGGTGGGCTACCTGCGGCCGGTATCCCAGTGGAACGACGGCAAGCAGGTGGAGTTTGACATGCGCAAGACCTTTGACTCCTGCGTACAGCAGAGCATGGAGATGAAGATCCTTCCCGTCTATGCCGAACGGGAAAGTGCCGGTACCGTCGGCCCGGGAACAAAGGCGGCTGTGGGCGCCCGTTAAGAAGCCCCATAGTCACAGGCAAACGCAAGGGCGACCCTTTTGACCGGGCCGCCCTTTTTCATTATTTCAATCGGGATCGATATCGGTATCGAGAAGCAAGGAATACGAGCACGGGCACGAGTAAGAGCAGAAGTAAGCTGAAGAGAAAGATAAAGCAAGGAAGGTGAAAAGTATCATGCGTGTCGGCGGCCTTCAAAAAATATCAGCCATTGATTTTCCCGGCAGGGTGGGCTGCGTGGTGTTTACCGTGGGCTGCAATTTTCACTGTCCCTACTGCCACAACCCGGACCTGGTGCGGCCAAAAGGGCCGGACTTCATGTCCGAGGCCGATTTTTTCGCCTTTCTGTCCAAACGCACCCGTTTTTTAGACGGGGTTTCCATTACCGGGGGCGAGCCCTGCCTTCAGCCCGACCTGGCCGATTTCTGCGCGAAAATAAAAAAGATGGGCTTTCCGGTAAAGCTGGACACCAACGGCAGCCTGCCTGGCGTCACCGCCGGCCTGATTAAAAAGCACCTGGTGGATTATATCGCCATGGATGTCAAAACCGCGCCGGAGCGATACGAACCCCTGGCCGGCCCTGCGCTTTTGCCCGATACCCTTGTTCAAAGCATCGACCTGATCAAAAATTCCGGCCTGCCGTGCGAGTTTCGTACCACCTGTGTCCGGCCCTTTGTGGATGAGGCAGCGGTTGCCCGCATCGCGGAACTGGTGGCCGGGGCCCCGCTGTATGTGTTGCAGCATTGCGGAAAAGAGCGTATGCTCGACCCCGATTTTTTTGATCAGGATCCGGTAATCAGCGCCGAAGAGATGGAACGGTTTAAAAATATTGTCCAAAACCGTGTGGAACGGTGTATCATACGGTAAAAAAGGAAACATTCATGACCAGCATTAAAACCCAGGGAATCAGGGCGCCCAGGGACTACCTGGTATTTGCCCTGGATGTGCCAACGGTTTCCGAAGCCGCGGAATACGTTCACCTTTTAAAAAATCACGTGGGCATGTTCAAGGTGGGCCTGGAGCTGTTTGTCCGGGGCGGCCGGCACATTATCGACACCATTCACGAAGCCGGGGGCGGCGCAAAGATATTTCTGGATCTCAAGCTTTACGATATTCCGAAGACGGTCTACCGCACCATGAACGCCATCGCCGCCATGGGCGTGGATTTTGCCACGGTCCACTGCTCGGGCCAGAAAGACATGCTGGCCGCGGCCCAGGAGGGGGCTGACGGCCGGGTGGGGGTGCTGGGCGTCACCGTGCTGACCAGCATGTCCGCCGATGATGTGCGCGACGCCGGCTATGGGCCGGAGTATGTCGAAAACATCTCCCGTCTGGTGATGAAGCAGGCTGCGGCCGCCGCTGAATGGGGGTTTGCCGGCATTGTCTGCTCTCCGCTGGAGGTGTCGGCCATGAAGGAGCGGTTCGGCAAGGGATTTCTTGCGGTCACGCCGGGCATTCGGCCGGCAAAAGGGCTGGCCTCCCGCGATGACCAGAACCGCGTCTCCACCCCGGCCCAGGCCATCCGCAACGGCGCCGACTACCTGGTGGTGGGCCGCCCCATCCGCGAACCCGACGACTCGGCCGCCGCCGCCGCCGCCATCTGCAAAGAGATTGAAGAGGCTCTGAAATAGGGCTTTTCTGTTGTATCGAGTGCCACGGGCCATGCGACAGCCTGTCCGTGTCCGCCCCCCGGCAACACACGTTCCATAATCAACACGTGATTTAATCATCACAAGGAGACACCATGAAAATTGATATCACAAAAGAAGAGTATCGGCTGCTTTTGGACATCCTGTCCATTTCAGACTGGGTCATGAACTCCCATAAAACAGAGGATGATCCTGAAACCGCGCCCTATGCCGCACTTGAGCAGAAGCTGCTGTCCCACGCCAAGGCCTTCGGGTTTGACAACCTTGTGAAGTATGACACCGAAGAAGAAGCGTATTTTCCCACGGCCGAATACGAGGCGGCGGAAACCGACGCCCGGTTTATCGACGAGTTTGAAGATTTCTGCTTCTGGGAACAGTTGTGCGGCCGTCTGGCTGAAAGAGACCTGATCAGGGAAAGAGGGGCCGAAGTGGTCCAGAAAATGGCGCCCTGGGACCGAATCACCGAAACAGAAAGCCTGATCGAAAAATACGAGGACGAGTTTGCCGAAAACGGCATTGCGAACCTGGTCATATCAAAAGGGCCGAATCTTCGCCTGGTATAGCCCGGATAGGTCATGAGATATTCAGCATAGGCGGCATCCGCGGGTTGCTGCGACAAAGACCCTTCCTCGTCACCTCGGCCCAAAACCGCTTGATATTTCATAGAATTATTATAAATAATAAGTTTATGAAATACAGAGACCTTGAAAAACAGATTCAAAGCCCGGTCTTTTCCCGGCAGGAGCTTTTGCTTCACGGGTTGACGGTTTACGATTACCAATTGAGTCTGTGGGTGAAAAAGGGTCATCTGCTGAGGCTGAAAAAGGGATTGTATGTTTTTGCAAGAGAGCCGGGCCGACGTGGAAGGCCTTCGGTTAAACATGGATCAGATGAAGCGGCACCTGGATGAAAACAGGTTTCAACGGTACCTGTCGGCGTTCGGCATTAAAAAACTGGAGCAATGGGCCACGGCATGCTTACCCTAGAGCAAATCGCTTCTTATTTCCCACAACCCCTTTTCACGACCACCCCCCAGGGCGCCCTGGTGGAATATCTTCAGCACGAACTGCTGGACTCCCTGTTTAAAAACCCGGCATCCCCGGATCGCGGTCAACTGCCCGGGCTGTTTGCCGTATTTCAATGGCCATGTCGATGATGTATATCCGGCCAGTGAACGTGTGCATGCATTATTGGTTCATGTACATGGTAGTGGTCATGCTTTATTTCGTCGTCTTCACCCTCATCGTGCTCATGGATATGATGTTCGTCGTTTGTATGCGGATGGGCATGGGCAAGAGACTTATGATTGTGGGTATGTATATGTCTTTCCCCATAGAGGAAAAACATTCCGGAAAGCATTGCCAGAGCGGCCACCCAATATTCAATTGGTGGGCGCTCACCCAGAAGAATAACGGAAAAAATGGCACCTATAAAAGGCCCGGATGCGAACCATGTACTAGTTCTTGCCGAGCCAATTTCTCTCAGGGCATGGATAAATAAAACTAGGCTTAAGCCATAACTTAGCGCTCCAATTGTGAGTGCACCAGATATCTGAAAAGCTGTGACTCTGCTTTTATACAGAAAAATTGAAAGAATAATGTTGAAAATTCCGGCGCTCCAACCCTTGATGCATGCCAATGAAGAAGCGGGGAGCGACTCTAATTCCCGTGTAAGGTTGTTGTCGATTCCCCAAAAAAGGCAGGCTGCCAGAACAGAAAGACCAGAAATTGAAAATTTTAACTCTCCGTTTCCTGTGATAACCACGAGAATCGAAGCAACGATAATAAAAAACTTACCTATCCAAACTCTGTGTCCGATGTGTTCATGAAATATCATCCACGCGAGCAGTGTGGTTGCGACGGTTTCAAAGTTAAGAAGCAACGATACCTCGGTGGCTGTGCCATGGCGTATGCTATAAGCAAGAAAAAGCGGCGCAGCGATGCCTCCAGCCATAATTGCGCCGATGAGGTATGCCCATTGCTGCCAAGAAAAAGAGCTTAGGGTGTCGTAAAAATTTTTCCTCTGTTGAAGAGCCGCTCCTGTCAAGGCTACCCCAGATCCCAGATAAAGAAGGCCAGCGAGGAGCGATGACGGCATTTGCCCTACGATTACCTTACAGGCAACCGGAGACATGCCGAAAAGGATTGCTGAGAGAATTGCTGAGTGTAGCCCTTTTTTATTCATTCTTGATGGTGTTATCGCCGAACATTGCTAATCTGCCGCGCGGCTTTTTGCGTCGGCTGAATCAGCCTTATTGAGCCGAGAGCTTAGCATGAATTACGAGCCAAAGGCAAGGGCGCTGCCGCGAGGCAGGTCCGAAGGAAGAGCGAAGCGAAAGGTGAGCCGAAGGCGAAAGCGATTGAAAGGAGCGGCCAACCCGGAGCGCAAACTTGTGATCTGACGGACAGAAACGTCATATAAGGCCGAGTCTCCGGGTAAGGCGGCCGCAACATGCCGACGCCCAGGGACCAGGGGACACGGTAAATGGCGCAGTTGCACAAGGGAAGTTATGGAATTACTCTTGCCGCTGCCCGCCGAGTGTTGGATCAGGTAGCGCCTGCAGACCCCCGTCGCCCGGGCATTCGCCAACAACATGCGCACACCTTCAACTGGTGGTAACGTGGGAAGATCTGCTTGTGCCTCTTTTTGCCGGTATTCTCGTCCTTTTCCTCCACCACCTGGGCGTAGTTTTCCAGGATATCGGTCAATCCCTCTTTGGAGAGGGTCTCCTTCCACAGGTAGTCGGTGGCTAGCCCGGCCGAGTTCGGAGGATTGCCAGCGCCGTCGTTGTAGCCTTTGTCGAAGGGCAGAAACCACGAGCCTTTGCCCTTGAGGTGGGTACAGAAACGCACCTCATGATCGTCCACGGCAAAATGGACGACGCAGCGGCCGAACTGGAACAGCAGCTCCTTCGGGTCGCGGTCGCGCTGGTACTGCTGCACGGCATCAAGCACCGTCTGCTTGGTGAGTTTGTTCTTAAGTTCGAAGGTGGCGATGGGCAGGCCGTTGATGAACACGGCCATGTCGAGGGAGAGCGCGGTCTCGTTGCGGCTGTAGCGGAGCTGGCGGGTGACGCTGAAGATGTTGGCCACAAAGCGTTCCGCCGCCTTCACGTTGCCCGGCGTCGGCGTGCCGTAGAAAAGGTCCACATGGGACGGGCCGTGCTTGATGCCGCCGCGCAGCACGTCTACCACGCCGCGCTTGGCGATCTCGCCCTGCAGGCGGTGCAGGAACTGGGTGCGCTTGGGGCCTTCCTCGTCGATGCCAAGAGCCTTATAGGTGTCGGGCTGGGTGGCGAAGAGGAATTGCAGCAGCTTGGCCCGGTCGACGGCGTGTTCCCGGTCGTAGTCCTGCGGGTCGCCCTGAACGTATCCGGCCTCCTCCACGAGGGACGCGACGATGATGGACTCCAGGCCCTTTTCGCTGGTGTCGGTCGGTTTCATAGATCCTCCAGCAAATGGGCGATGTCCTTCGGCGACGGCAGTTGGCCTTTCAGCGCCTTGGGCAGGGTCTTGGTGATTTCATAGGTGGCCACGCCGATGGGCTTGCGGGCGTCGTGCAGGGCGTATTCCACAATCGTGCGGCTCTTCTCCTTGCACAGGATGATGCCGATGGAGGGGTTCTCGTCCTCCTGGCGGACCTGCCGGTCCAGAGCCGCCAGATAAAACTGCATCTTGCCGACGAACTCCGGCAGGAATTCGCCGACTTTCAATTCAATGGCGACAAGACAGCGCAGACGGCGGTGAAACAACAGCAGGTTGATGAAAAACTCTTTGCCGTCCACCTCCAGCCGGTATTGGCTGCCCATGAAGGCGAACATGCCGCCCATGGCCCGGAGGAAATCCTCGATCCGGGCGATGAGCGCCCGCTCCAGCTCCCGCTCGCTGTGCTCCTCGCCCAGTTCCAGAAAATCGAAGGTGTATTCGTCCTTCACCGCCAGTTTGGCTTGGGCGCGAAGCTCCGGCGTCAGCGCCTGGTCGAAGTTGGTCTGGCCGAGCAGGGATTTTTCGTAGCTCTGGTTGTCGATCTGATGGATGAGCACGTTCTTGGACCAGCCGAACTTGCGGGTCATGCGCAGATAGAATTCCCGCTCCAGCGCGTCCTTGCAGCGCTCCAGGATGGCCAGGTTGTGGCTCCAGCCGATTTCTCGCACCAGTGGTGCGAGTTTTTCGAGTCCGTTGTACGCCTCGAAAAAAGCCTTCATCCGCCAGAGGTTGGAAGCCGAAAAGCCCCCCACGCCGGGAAACTCCGTCCGCAGGTCGGCGGCGAGCTGTTCCACCACCGCCTTGCCCCAGCCTTCAACATCCTGCCGCTCCACGATCATCCGGCCGATATCCCAGTACAGGCCGACCAGCTCCTTGTTGACCGCCTTGAGGGCTTCGTACTGGGCGGAGCGGATGCGCTCCTTGATCTCGGACAGCAGGCCCAGGTAGTCCTGCGGTTTGCCGAGACTGTTTTTTGGGGTTTTGTCAGTCGGTTTCATCCATGTCCCCCTCGTCATCGATCACGTCATCGGATTCGGCGGTATCCTCTTCCAACGCCAGCAGTTCTTCCTCGGCAACCTCCGGCACTTCGATACCGCGCACATCCACCTGGCCGGTGACCACATCGGAAATCAGCCGGGTGCGGTATTCGCGCATCAGCTCGATCTCACGCTCGGCCCTTGAAATCGCCTGGCTTATCTCGGCGCACTTCTCATTGATGTGAGCAATAATCGCCCGCTGTTCCTCCAGCGGCGGGAGCGGGAAAAACGCCCCCTTGATTGCACCTTGCGCCAAGCCAAAGCGGGTCACGCCGGTAGCGGCAATCCGGAACTGGTCGGCCACCGGGTCGGAAGAGAAGGCCCTGAACAGGAACTCGCCTTCGATTTCACCTGAGAACGGTCGAATCAAGGCCAAGTGATAGGCACAAACGACGCCCGGAATTGCCTCGGGCACGAAAGTGGGAATGGCGATGTCATCCCGGCTTTCGGAGTCCTTGGTGATGATCACGTCACCCGCTTTCAGCTCAAAAGCGCAAATTTCTTCCGGCGTGGCCGTGGCCTTCATGAAATCGATGGCAGCGGTGATGCGGTCGTTCTTGTAAACGTCCACGTAGTTGCAGAGCAGAACCGGGGCTTGGTCCTCGTTCGTGTTCTTGTCGACGCCACTTGCCCTGACCGCCGCCAGCGTGCGGAGTCGTCTGGCGTCCCAATGCTCCGGAATATCCCCGATCCATTCCACGCCGCTGGGCTTGAACTTGACCTTGGGATCAAGCCCCCGGGTCACGGCCTGGTTGATGACGTTCCGCTTCTGCTCCTTGAGCAGTTTGATGAGTCGCCGCTTGTTGCGGATGAATCGGTGGACCTTGCTGCCGACCGCATCAAGAAAGCTGGTGATGTGCCGCTGCTCCTCAACCGGCGGAACCGGCGACGGCATACGCTTGAAATCCTGCCAGTAAAGCCGGTTGCGGTCCTTCACGATGCCCCGCGAATAGGCGTCCACCTCGTTCATGTAGGAAGCAGTGCGGAACAGATTCCAGTGAGCCGGGATATCGCCCAAAAACGGCTGCCCGGAATCCTTGTATTCTGGATAAGGGGCCGGCTTCATCACTCAGCCTCCCCGACAATCTGTTCCAGAAGGCCTTCGGTCTCCTGCTCCAGGGCGTAGATATCAGCCTTGATTTCATCCAGGGTGCGCATGGGAGCGGGCCGGTAGAAATGGCGGGTGAAGGAGATTTCGTAGCCCACCAGCGTCTTGCCCGGGTCGATCCAGGCATCCGGGGTGTAGGGCAGCACCTCGCGCCGGAAGAACGCCTCGATGCCGCCTTCTTCCAGCAGCGGCACCTGTTCGCTGTCGCGCAGGGCGGTATCCGGCTCGTATTCAACCACGCAGGGCTTGCCGCCCACCTCGGCATCGAACAGGCCGTGGATGGGATCGGGCGTGGTCTTGCCCGGCTTGTGGACCTTCTTCAGCACCTCTGCGGCATCCTCGTGGGTGTTGCATAGCTCGCTTTGCAGCAGCTTCTTGCGCCTGGCGGTGAGTTTGACACCGTGTTTGTCGGCCTCGGTGTCGCAAGTTTCCATGATGGCATTGAAATCCAGGTGCGGACCGGCACCGGTGGTCTGGGCCACGCGCCGGGCCAGCTTAGCCAAGGGTTCATCTTTGGCCGTAACGCAAATTTTTTCGAACCCCTCCAGCCGGGCCGGGCTCAGGTCAATTGCAAGGCATAGCGGGCGGTCCACCGTCACCTTCCAATAGCCGAAGGCCTCGTTGATGTAGGTGGCGATGCCGGTGTTGTAGAACATGTTCTCCGGCAGGGCGATGATGGCCTCCAGCCAGTCGTTCTCGAAGATCCGGCGGCGGATGTTGCTCTCGCCCTGACCGGCGTCGCCGGTGAAGAGCGACGAGCCGTTGTGGACCTCGGCGATGCGGCTGCCGAGGCGGGTGGTGTGCTTCATCTTGGAGAGCTTGTTGACCAGGAACATGAGATGCCCGTCCGAGGAGCGGGTGATCATCTTGTATTCCGGGTCGCCATCGTGTCGGGTGACAAAGCGCGGGTCCTTTATGTCGCCCTTGCCGCCCAGGCGCTCCAGGTCGGTTTTCCAGCTCTTGCCGTAGGGCGGATTGAAGAGCATGAAGTCGAACTCCTGCGACGGGAAGGCATCGCTGGAGAGCGTGGAGCCGTATTTCATGTTCTCGGCCTCGGCCCCTTCGCCTTTAAGCAGCAGATCGGCCTTGGAGATGGCGTAGGTTTCCGGCTGCACCTCCTGGCCGAACAGATGAATGGAGACATCCTTGCCGTGGCTTTCGGCCAGCTCGGCCAGGCGCTCTTCAGCCACTGTCAGCATGCCGCCGGTGCCGCAGGCCCCGTCGTAGACGAGGTAGGTGCCCGACTCGATGTCGTCGGCCACCGGCAGGAAGATCAGGGCGGCCATGAGCTTGACCACGTCGCGGGGCGTGAAGTGCTCTCCGGCCTCTTCGTTGTTCTCCTCGTTGAAGCGGCGGATCAGCTTCTCGAAGATGGTGCCCATCGAATGGTTGTCGAGCGATGGGAGCAGCTCGTTGCCTTCCACGTCCAGAACAGGCTTGGGACTGAGGTTAATGCGCCCGTCGAGAAACTTCTCAATCAGGTGACCGAGGATATCGGCCTCGATCAACGTGGGGATCTGGTTGCGAAACTTGAATTTGTCGAGGATCTCCTGGACGTTGAGTGAGAAGCCATCCAGATAAGCTTCGAAATCGGCTTTGAGCTGTTGCTGCTTGGGGCGGCTCTTCAGGTCGCGCAGGGTAAAGGACGACACATTGTAAAAGGCATGGCCTGCGGCCTGACATAGCGCGGCGTGCTGGTTGGCGATGCCTGCCTCATCGAGCTGCTTTTTCATGCCGAGCACCTTTTCCTTGCTCGGCTCCAACAGCACGTCCAAACGACGGATGACCGTCATTGGCAAAATCACGTCACGATACTTGCCGCGCACATAGACGTCGCGCAACACGTCGTCGGCGATACCCCAGATAAAATTCACGATGCTGTTGTGGATCACATGGTTCATGGCCTATCACTACCCCTTGCGGCCTTTTGCTCTTCCGATTCTATTACAAGCGGGCATAAAAACCCCTGTTTTTATCTTTTTACCTATTCGCCTATATGATGCCATTCATCCTCGGATAACCTCTCCAAAAAAGAGACGACCTCGTCAAGACACCCATGGGTTTCCGCCCACTCAATATGCTCCCGGAGGCGAAGCTTTTTCAATATTGCAGTCGTATCATGCCACGCGGCCAATATCAACGGAAGCGGCGGTTCCCAGCCTGCCCCCTTTCGCTGCTTCTGTGGCAGCATTTCGTAAAGCTGCTGCCACTTCTGCGGTTGGGGGCATACCCGTTTGTTTTTCTGGACTTCCGCCAAGACTTTTTCGAGGGTAAGTTTTCTCTCTGGTGCACCGTGTTGAGCGCCCATTTTATAGGCCACCTCAATGAAACGATTCCATTGAGATGACCGATCTTGCAGCTTGAGTTTTGAGTCTGCGTACCGGATAAATTCGATAATAAGATCCACAAGCGCCCCGCCTTTCACGCTCACAGCGTCAATATGAGCATCAGCTTTATCAAGCACTGGCGATGCCGCCTCCAGAAATCTTCTGTCAATGAAGTCTTCAAGCTCAAATGAGGGCATATATCGTTGCATGAGGCGAGATGCAACATAGAGAGGAATCTCCGATTCGCTCATATTGAAATATCTGGCAGAGCCTCCAAGGCGAGAGAAATAATCACCAAGTTCGCAAAGAGCCTTCCAGAGTTCTTGAGAGTCTTTGGTCATTGTCTTCAATGCACCCAAACCGCATATTATACCCACACGTTCACGGCCCCATTTTTCCAACTACCAACGCCCCTGCCTTCAAGACAGTAATCGGGACTAGCGGCTCCTTCAGAATGTTTGTCATGATTGTAACGCGGGTTATATTGCTGCTGTACTTTCCCCAACCTCGGCCCATTATCATGACCGGGCCTGCTTCTGTCAATACAAAATTATTCTTTCATCATAATTAGTTATGTGTAGTTCGGCAGGCCTTCTATTTTGTCCACCGTGAGTGTCACGGCGCCCCAGTTGGTCTCCACCGTGCCCCAGAGAAGGTAGGGCCGGTTTCTGTCGATCATGTGGCAGAACCGGGTATACGTTTTTGGGAAAAAGGTGGCTTCAAAGATGTCGGTTTCATCTTCAAAGGTCAAAAACTCCATGGGGTCGCCGTTTTTCGTGCGCACGGCCTTGCCGGTAATCAACCAGCCGGCCACGCAGACGCGTTTGCCCGCGTGCCGGCCCAGGTGTTTGGCCTTGATGATCTGCCGGCCCTCCAGTTCCGTCTTATACAGCGTCATGGGGTGGGTGTCACACAAAAAGCCCAGAACAGAAAACTCCTGCCGGTATCTTTCCAGCGGATCTTCGGTTATCTGCGGGGGCGGAACCACCGGCCCGGGAGCCGTGTCAAACAAAAGGGGCGCGGACGATGCTGGCGGGCGGTTGTTTTTCCAGCAGGCCCATTGCCACCGGATCATGCTTCTGGACCGGCCCGGGCACAAGGCGTCAAAGGCGCCGCTCTGAATAAGGGCCTGGGCTTCAGGCTCATCCGGCCGGACCCGGTCCAGGTAGTCTTCCAGGCCGGTAAAATGTGCGGCCTTGCGGCGGGCAAGTGTTTTTTCCATGGTTTTAAGGGACAGATGCCCGACAGCAGAAAGCCCCACCCGGATGGTGTTGCCGTTGCCCTGCCACCGGATGTCGCTTGCGTTGACGTCCGGGGCCAGGATGGTAATGCCGGAGCGCCGGGACTCGGAGACATAGGCAAACGTGTTGTAAAACCCGCCCTGGTTGCTGATTACGGCGGCCATGAACGCGGCAGGATAATGGGTCTTGAGCCAGGCCGCCTGAAACGACACCCGGGCATAGGAGGCGCTGTGGGGCTTGCAGAAGGAATACCCGGAAAAGCTCATCATCATCCGCCATATCTCGCGAATCTTCTCCGGGGTCACCCCGTTTTTGGCGGCCCCGTCCGAAAAGCGCCGGTAAAAATCGGCCAGAACATGGTCCTTGTCTTTTTTGGACATGACCTTGCGCAGGCCGTCGGCATCGGCGTGAGAAAACCCGGCCACGGACACAGCGGCCCGGGACACGTCTTCCTGGTACACCATGATGCCGAAGGTCTCGTCCAGCACATCCGCCAGAAGCGGGTGAATGGGGTCCCAGGACCCGCCGTGCAGGCGGCGGAGGTATTCCTGGATATAATCATTGGCTGCCGGCCGGATGATGCTGCTGTGGATCACCAGGTGTTCAAAGTCCCCCACCCGGGACTTTTTCTGCAACAGCCGGGTGGCCGGGCTCTCTATGTAAAAACAGCCCATGGTTTTGCCCTGGGACACCGCCTCCTGGGTGGCAAAGTCGTCCTCCGGCGCCCACGTGGATTCGTCGAGCAAGTGGTTGTTTGACCGCAGGCTGTAAATGGCGTCCCGGATCACGGCCAGGCTCCGGTTGCCCAGCAGGTCGATTTTCACCAGCCCGGCATCCTCGGCCTGGTCTTTTTCCCACTGGATAATCCGGACGCCCTTTGCGGCCCTTTCCACCGGAACATATTCGCAGACAGGCCGGGGGGTGATGATCACGCCGCCGGGGTGGACGGAAAGATACCGGGGCGCGCCGCATATTTTCCGGGCAACGGCCATGATCCCGGGCCAGGGCGCGGGCAGGTCCAGATCCCGTGATTCCGGGCGCTCTGACAGTTCCCGCAGGATGTCCGGGCCGGCGGTGTCCTGCCGCCAGAACCACGGCATTTTTTTGGTCACCCGGCTGATTTCCGCTTCGGTCAGGCCATATACCCGGGCCACCTCCCGGACCGCCATTCTCGGCTGCATTCGCACATGGTTGCAGACCATGGCGCAATGATCGCCAAACCGCTCGAACACCGCTGCCAGGACGGTGTCGCGTTCATCCCAGGCAAAATCCACGTCAATATCCGGGGCGTCCTTTCGGCCCGGGTTTAAAAAGCGCTCAAAATACAGGTTGTGCTTTATCGGGCAGACATTGGTGATACGCAGGCAATAGGCCACCAGGGAGGCCGCGCCCGACCCCCGGCCGCAAATCCTGGGGCTCAGCCGCACGATGTCCTGCACCACCAGAAAGTAAGCGGCAAAGCGCATTTGAATAATGATGCCCAGTTCGTGCTCCAGGCGCCGTGCGACAGGCTCCGGAAGGTCCCGGCCATACCGCGCCTGAGCGCCCCGGTAGGCGGCCTGCCGAAGGGCGGAGCCAGGGTCCGTGCCTGTTTCGCTTTCCCAGGGGGGCATGACCGGGCCGAAATCGGGGCCGGTAAACGTCAGGGTTTCCGCCAGGCGACGGGTGTTGACAAGGGCTTCCGGGCAGGCTTCGAAACGGTTCTCATACTCCCGGGGGGATGCCAGCCAGGCATCCCCGGGCGCCGCTTCTGACGGGCCAAGCCTGTCAACCGTGGTGTTCAGGTCAATGGCGCGCAGCATCCGGTGGGCATCCATGTCTTGTGGAGAAAGAAAAAAGCTGCCGGGCGTGGCCACCAGGGGAACATTTAAGTACCGGGCGGTCTGACACAGCGGGCTGGACAGCGACAGCGGCCGCCGGGGCATGGCGCCATACACCGCCAC
>JAXHVI010000070.1:0-5699 GCA_034189195.1 Thermodesulfobacteriota bacterium
GGGTGATGGCGCCCACGCCGAGGATGCCGATCAGTCCGTACCAGCCCGCGGCCCAGATGAAGAACGCAACGACCAGCAGTTCCATGCCCCAGCCGCGCAGTGCCCGGTTCTCCCAGGTCCATACCAGCACCAGGGCATGGCCGGCCGGACCCTCAGGCCCACCGGCAGGCGCGGCCTTCGAAGCAGGGGCCGGGGAGATGGACGCCGTTGGCCCGTTTTCCGTTTCCAGGCCCTTGCTTTGCAGGCTGGGGGTCTGCATGCGGGAGATCAGCCGGTCGCTGTCGCCGGTGGAAAAACTCACCGCCCCCAGTGTCCGGCGCTGACGCCAGTGTCCCCAGGCCAGCAGGGCCAGACGGGGGATAAGACCGTAACACACAACCGCGTAAAGCAGAAAGGGCCACCAGGAGACCAGGTCCGGCGTGGCAAGATGGACCATGCCCTCCTTTAAAACCATGCGGGAGCCTTCAACCTGGGCCAGGGTGGGATGGGCCGTGTTCACAGCCCATGACCAGGGCGAGGAAAAAACCTCCACCATGCGATAGACGGTGGCCGGGTCGGAAAACAGGGTGGACTGCCAGCCAAAGGCAAGATCGGTAATGGCCAGCTTGAGGCCGGCGGCCAAAAGCAGGCCCAGGTTGAACCAGACGCCGAAAATCTGGGCCAGGATAAAGACCGGCCAGAAAAAGACCGGGCCGTACAGGGCGCTGCCTCTGGCCGCGGCATCGGCCAGGGCGTTTACGCGAAGGCGGGCGGCGGCGGACAGAGCATTTTTGCCCGATTTTTGCGCCCGAACGGCCAGGCGGCGCAGGAGCAGGCCCGCGGCCGGATAAAACCCTGCAAAGGCGCCGGGCATGCCCAGGCGCGACAGCAGGCCGGAGAGGCCCAGCAGGGCCAGTAGCAGGAGCTGGGGCGCCACCAGGATCCAGAGGCAGGTAAACACATTGATGGGAGCTGCCCCGCTGTACGAAAGCACCGACCATGCCAGAATCGCGCCGATCAGAAAGGCGGCACCCGCGCAGGTGATTTTCAGAATGCTGAAGGCTTCATTATAGAGCGTTCCGGGAAGCGATTGCTTCTCCGGTACAGCGGCCCGTTTTTCATCCAGCCAGCGGCGAATCAGGGCCTTGCGGTCAAAAGGCGGGGAATGGGTGTCGGCATAGGCGAGATAGACGGCGCGATCAGCGGCCCCGGCGCCGGAGATGTCCGGATTTTCATCCCGGCGCAGAAAAAAGTCCAGGTCAATCAGGTCGCTGACTTGCCAGGAAACCGGCACAGAGGTATCTCCATCTTGCTTTTATTCGTGATCGTGCTCGTGATCCGGTACCGTGAATTTTCGATCAAGAGCCCGCGTAAGATTTCAATATGCGGGCCGACCCGGGTTAATCCCATTCAACTATAAGGTCAAAACAGTCCCGCTTGTCGATCATTTTGGACCGCACATTGCCGGCGCCGTTCATGCAGGCGATTTCATGGGCCGCGCCCAGAATGGACTGCATCATCACCGGCGCCACCTCCTGGCCCCGAATCTTGGTGTCCACGTAGACCCGGGCCATGACCCGGGTCTTTTCCTTTTCCAGAATGTTTTTTTCCGCGTCGGCATAATCGCCCCGGAAAAAGGACTGGCGCCGGGTGAGCAACCGCTCGATGCTGGTGACCGGGTCTCCGGGGACCATGATGTTTCTGTAGACCTCGGCCATCTTGTGGGCCAGCAGCTGGCCATAGACAAAACAGGCATCCATTTTCGACTCTCCGATCACCTTGAACACCGCGTGGGAGAGCCGGTAGAAAAACTCATCCGGATACCACTGGGAGGCCAGAATCTCGCCGTCGATCAGCTTCATGTCTTCAGGCAGAAGATAGTCGCTCCAGTTTTTCTCTTTTGTCACACGGACCTGCTTGACCATGTCCAGAATGATGGTTCCTTTTACCTCCACTGCATTGCTCATGGGTTGTCCTCCTGGATAAATTCCCCTATCCATGGACGCCGGACTATCCGTGCGTCTTTTCTCCAGCCCGCATATGTCATGTAATATCCGGGCTATGTCCAGGTTATGTGAATCTCAAATGCCTGGTTTTTCACGTGATGTTGGTGTGCACGCTATCAACGCCGGTACGCTCCACCAGCTCGTGCAGGCCGCCGGCCACCGAATGGGCGACCACCGTGGCCACCTCACTGCCCCTGGCCGCGGGATCGGCAACGGTGTACTGAAATTTGAGCCGCCCGTTGCCGAAGGTGGCCCGGCCGATCTCGGCATCGGCATACTTGCCGCCGAAAAAAAATTTGCGCCGGGCGATAAACCGGTTCACGCTGGTCTCCGGGTCGCCGATGACCAGAATGTTTTTATAAAGATTGATCACGTTGCCCCCGGTAAAACGGCCGTAGGCAAAACAGACATCCAGGTCCGAATGTCCCGATACTTTATAGACGGCATAGGAGAGACGGTAGAACAGGTCGCCGGGATACCAGGCCGAGGTCACGACGTGGCCGTTGATCACCTCCCAGTCTTCGGGCTGAAGATGGGGCTGCCAGTTTTTTTCCTTTTCGCTGCGAATGATCCGGACCAGATCCAGCAGAATGGTGCCCTTGACCTGCATGTCGACGCCCTTCCCCGATTGTCGGTTCTGTTGCACATGGAAAGGCCGGTCCATGGTGGACCCTGCCGCACTGCCCGATCTATTTATACAGACAAAAGGGCTGCCGGGTCAAGATGGAAGTGAAGGAGGGTCCGGCGGTCCGGGGGTTAACCCGAATATTTCATGAAATTTTTCGGAATGTGTAGAGCTTTATATAAAATACGACACACGGCGGAAAAAACACGGACAAGCTGACGCCTGGCCCGTGGCACCCGATAAAAAGATTCTTCTTCGCGAACTTCGTGTGCTTCCAAATCTTCGTGATCTTCGTGTTAAAAAGCGGACGGCCGGTTCAGTCGGAAGCCATCGTTTTCGATCCCGATTTCGATTTCGATGAGAGGGTCAGGTGATGTTGGCGTGGTACTCCTGAAGCGAATGAATCTGCTCTTCACCCCGGTTCCGTGCTGAAATACCCCGGGCCGCGGCCAGGGAGGCGGCCACGGTGGTCATGTACGGCACCTTGTATTTGACCGCCGCCTTGCGGATATAGGAGTCATCCTCCTTGCTGGCCTTGCCGCCCGACGTGTTGATGAGCAGTTGAATATCGCCGTTCTTGATCAGGTCCACGATGTCGGGCCGGCCATGACCCAGCTTGGTGACGGTCTGGACGGCAATGCCCTGGTGGGAGAGAAACTCGCCGGTACCCTGGGTGCACAGCACGGTAAAGCCCATGTCGCTGAACAGACGGGCCGTTTTCAGAATGGCCTGCTTGTCCTTGTCGGCCACGGTAATCAGCACGGCCCCGGCGGTGGGCAGCGGGGTCTGGGTGGCTTCCTGGGCCTTGAAAAAGGCGTAGCCGAACGAGTCTGCAATGCCCAGCACCTCGCCGGTGGAGCGCATTTCAGGTCCCAGCACCGGGTCCACCTCGGGAAACATGTTAAACGGGAAAACCGACTCTTTGACACCGAAATGACGGACATTTCGGGGCGTTAAGTCCATGTCGCCCAGGGTTTTGCCCATCATGATCTGGGCCGCGTACCGGGCCATGGGACTGTTGCACACCTTGGAGACCAGGGGCACGGTGCGGGAGGCCCGGGGGTTGGCTTCCAGAATATAGACACAGTCGTCGGCAATGGCGTACTGGATGTTCATCAGCCCCACCACCTTGAGGGTCATGGCGATCTTTCGCGTGTAATCGACAATGGTGTTGATGTGCTTTTCCGGAATGGAGACCGGCGGCAGCACGCAGGCCGAGTCCCCGGAATGGACGCCGGCCAGCTCGATATGCTCCATCACGGCGGGCACAAAGGCGTCGGTGCCGTCGGCAATGGCGTCGGCCTCGGCTTCAATGGCGTTTTCCAGGAACTTGTCTATGAGAATGGGGCGGTCCGGCGACACGTCCACGGCAGCCGTCACATACTGGCGCAGCATCTCTTCATCGGCCACCACCTCCATGGCCCGGCCCCCCAGCACATAAGAAGGCCGAACCATCAGCGGATAGCCGATGCGGGCCGCGATCTCCAGTGCCTGGTCCAGGGTGCTGGCCATGCCCGATTCGGGCTGGGGAATGCCCAGGTCCTGCATCACCTGGCGGAACCGGTCCCGGTCCTCGGCCAGGTCGATGGTATCCGGCGATGTGCCCAGGATGTTGACCCCGGCCGTTTCCAGTGCCCTGGCGATGTTGAGCGGGGTCTGGCCCCCGAACTGCACGATCACGCCCTCAGGCTTTTCCTTTTCATAGATACTGAGCACATCCTCCACGGTCAGCGGCTCGAAGTAGAGCTTGTTGGAAGTGTCGTAATCGGTGGAAACCGTTTCCGGGTTGCAGTTGACCATGATCGACTCCAGGCCCTGGTCCCGAATGGCAAAGGCGGCGTGCACGCAGCAGTAGTCAAATTCAATGCCCTGGCCGATGCGGTTGGGGCCGCCCCCCAGCACCATGACCTTCCTGTTTTCCGACACCGCCACCTGGTCCGGGGCGTTGTAGGTGGAGTAGTAGTAGGCCGCGTTCTCCACCCCGCTTACCGGCACCGGCTCCCATGCCTCGGCCAGGTCCAGGGAGAGACGCTTTTCCCGGATCTCGGTCTCGGGCACGGCCAGAATTCTTGCCAGGTAGGCGTCGGCAAACCCGTCTTTCTTGGCCGTCACAAACAGGTCGTCCGGCGGCAGGCTTCCCCTGTGTTTCATCAGGACCTCTTCCAGACCCACCAGCTCTTTCATCTGCTCGATAAACCAGGCCTTGATGTGGGTCAGCCCGTGCAGGGCCTCGACAGTAGCGCCCTTGCGCAGGGCCTCGTACATGATAAACTGCCGCTCGCTGGAGGGCTTGCGCAGCTTTGCCAGCAGTTCATCCAAAGAAAGCGTGTTGAAATTTTTCGCAAAACCCAGGCCGTGGCGGCCGTTTTCCAAAGACCGGATCGCCTTCTGCAGGGCTTCCTTGTAATTTTTCCCGATGCTCATCACCTCGCCCACGGCCTTCATCTGGGTGCCCAGAACGTCTTCGGCGCCGACAAACTTTTCAAAAGCCCACTTGGCAAACTTCACCACCACGTAGTCCCCGGAGGGAGTGTACTTTTCCAGGGTGCCGTCCCGCCAGTAGGGGATCTCATCCAGGGTCAGGCCCCCAGCCAGCAGGGCCGATACCATGGCGATGGGAAAGCCCGTGGCCTTGGAGGCCAGGGCCGACGACCGGGAGGTGCGGGGGTTGATCTCGATGACCACGACCCGACCGGTTGCCGGGTCATGGGCGAACTGCACATTGGTGCCGCCGATCACCTCGATGGCGTCCACGATATCATAGGAGTACTTCTGCAGCCGCTCCTGGAGCGCAGGCGAGATGGTCATCATGGGCGCCGTGCAGAAGGAGTCGCCGGTGTGGACCCCCATAGCATCCACGTTCTCGATGAAGCAGACCGTGATCTTCTGGTTTTTGGCGTCCCGCACCACCTCCAGCTCCAGCTCTTCCCAGCCCAGCACCGACTCTTCCACCAGTATCTGGTTGACCATGCTGGCGGCCAGGCCCCGGGCTGCGATGACCCGAAGCTCCTCCACGTTATAGACAAACCCGCCGCCGGTGCCGCCCATGGTGTAGGCCGGCCGGATCACCACCGGGTAACCGATCTCCT
>JAXHVI010000071.1:0-2069 GCA_034189195.1 Thermodesulfobacteriota bacterium
CAAAAAAATCGATACGTTCCCCCGGCATCAGGGTCACTACCGCTTTTTTCCAGTCTTTCCGCTTGCCGATATTCCGGCCCATGCGTTTTTTCTTTCCCTTTACGCTGGCGGTATTGACGGCGGCCACCTTGGCGTTGAACACCTGCTCCACCGCGCGCTTGATCTCCACCCGGTTGGCCCGCCGGTCGACCTCAAAGGTCACCTGGTTGGCCGTCTCCTTCTGAAGGGTCGTCTTCTCGGTGGTCACCGGACGCCGGATTAAATCATGATAAACCATTACAAAAGCCTCCCCTCTATCATCTTGATCGCCGCCTCGGGCAGCACGAGGTTCTTGTATTTAAGAATGTCGTAAACATTCAGCCCCTCGCACTTGAGCACCTTGACCTTCGGCACGTTGCGGGCCGACTTTTCAAGGGTCTCGCTGCCGTCGGATATGACCAGGGCGTTGGCGGCACCCAGCGCATTGATGGCGCCGACAAAGTCCTTTGTCTTGATCCTGTCGAACCGGAACTGGTCCACGACGGTCAGGGTGTTATCCCGCAGCTTGCTGGTCAGTGCCATTTTCAGCGCCAGTTTCCTGACCTTCTTGGGCACACTGTAATCAAAGGAGCGGGGATGGGGACCGAAAACAACACCGCCGCCTTTCAGCAGCGGCGACTTGACATCGCCCCGCCGGGCACGGCCGGTGCCCTTCTGGCGAAAAAGCTTGGCCCGGCTGCCCGCCACATCGGACCGCCCCTTGGTGGAAGCGGTTCCCGAACGCCTGCGCGCCAGCTGCATTTTTACCACCTCGTGCAGAACACTCGACTTGACCTCCACATCGAAGATGCTGTCGGGAAGTTCTGCCTGAGAAACCGTTTCCCCGTTCATGTTTTTTATATCTACAACCGCCATAATATCCTCGTCCACCGCTTGTTAAGCGACACAAAACGCCGCCTGCCAATCAGGCGTTGATTTTCCGAATCTCCACCAGTCCGTTGTTGCTGCCGGGAACCGCGCCCTTGATCAGGATCAGGTTGGTTTCCGGCTGAATATCAAATATTTTCAAATTTTTGGTCGTGATGCGGGTATTGCCGTACCGGCCGGGCAGCTTCCTGCCCTTGAATACCTTGCTGGGCCAGGCGCTGGTGCCGATGGAACCCGGTACCCTGTGGCTGTGGCAGCCGTGGGTATCATCGCCGCCGGAAAACCCGTGCCGTTTTACAACACCGGCAAAGCCACGGCCCTTCATCAGCCCGGCCACATGCACCTTCTCGCCGGCTGAAAACAGTTCGGCGTTGATCACCTGTCCCAGGGCATACGCGGAGGGATCGTCCACCGCCATTTCCCTGACGTAGGCAAACCCCACACCGCCGCTTTTCTTGAAGTGACCGGCCAGCGGCTTGTTGATCTTGCTGGCCTTTTTTTCCAAAAACCCCAGCTGAAGGGCGTTGTAGCCGTCTGTTTCAACGGTCTTGATCTGTGTCACCACGCAGGGGCCGGCTTCAACCACCGTAACCGGGACATACTCTCCCCGGTCGGAAAAGACCCCTGTCATTCCTATCTTTCGTCCAATAATTCCTCTGCACATGGCCGTCCGTTTCCTTACACCGCCCTTGCTATAATTTGATGGCGACATCCACACCCGGAGACAGGTCAAGCTTCATCAACGCGTCCACCGTCTGTTGAGTCGGTTCAATAATATCCAGCAGCCGTTTATGGGTCCGCATTTCAAACTGCTCCCGGGACTTCTTGTCCACGTGGGGCGACCGCAGCACGCAGAACTTGTTGATCCGCGTGGGAAGGGGGATGGGTCCCACGATCCGGGCCCCGGTTTTCCGGGCCGTATCAACGATGTCCAGTGCCGACTGGTCCAGCAGCTTATGATCGTACGCCTTGAGCTTAATCCTGATCTTGGTATTCATAGCCTGTTTTTACTTCCCATGCAGCCCGACGGCTGGCTAGTCGTTATTCGATAATTTCACTGACAACGCCGGCGCCCACGGTACGGCCGCCCTCACGGACGGCAAACCGCAGTTCCTTTTCCATGGCGATGGGGGTGATCAGCTCACCGGTAATCGTCACGTTGT
>JAXHVI010000072.1:0-4427 GCA_034189195.1 Thermodesulfobacteriota bacterium
GCTGGAAACAGTCATGGAACTGCTCATGAAATCCTTTGAGTTCATGCATAAAAATTTTAATATCGTCTTTGCCAAGATCGAATTTTGGCACTACGTAAAGATGCTCGTCGCTTCGGATTACGGGTAGCATGGCCTGCCTTCTTTTTTAAGGTTTGTTTCATAGCATGGCAGACCTTGTAAAAAAATCAAGCTGAAATATTCATAAGTTTCGTTGTAGTTATAAGCTCCTAGCCGGACAACACTGCATAAATCTCTATTCTGAGCGGAGCAAAAAATGAAAATCATTCACATCGTGGGCCGGTCCAAAAACGGAAAAACAACGCTGATTTTAGAAGTGATCGCGGAACTCAGAAAACGGAGCCTTGCCGTGGGCACCCTGAAACACAGCGGCCATGCCCATGAACTGGAAACACCGGGCAAGGACTCCTGGCGGCATCGGAAGGCCGGGGCCGTGCCCTCTGCCGTGGCCACCACCGACCAGATGGCCGTGTACCTGCCCCGTAAGCCGGAC
The DNA here is from genome assembly GCA_034189195.1 of Thermodesulfobacteriota bacterium. GTDB lineage: Bacteria > Desulfobacterota > Desulfobacteria > Desulfobacterales > Desulfosudaceae > Desulfosudis. Next base: position 512 of record JAXHVI010000072.1, read on the forward strand.
GAAAACCCTTTTGACCGGCTGGGCCACCTGTTTGCCGAATGCGACATTGTGCTGGTGGAGGGCTATGCAAACGGCCCGGGCAAAAACATCGAGGTGTGGCGGGCCGCCAATGGGAAGGACCCGTTGTTTCCGGAAAGAGACGACATCCTGGCCGTGGTCACCGACGACCCGGTTGAAACCGGCCTGCCGGTATGGCCCAGAAACAACGTGGCCGCCATTGTGGATGCCATGATGCGCCTGTAGCGTCGAAAAAAGCAGCCTGTTTTTTCGTCGTCATTGAGTATGGTTCTTGACAATCGCTATGTTCTTTTGTATATAACGCCATGGCCAATGATAACAAGAAAATCGCAAAGGCTTATCGTTTACGGGGTCGAATCTGGATAGAGGGGCCGGATGGTACTTTTCTTGGCTACGGCCGGGTGGTTCTGTTGGAGAGGATTCGGGATTACGGCTCTATCAGCGCTGCGGCCCGGTCCATGCAAATGTCCTATCGTCACGCCTGGAAACTGGTGGAATTCATGAACCGTCAAAGCCAAATGCCGGTGGTGGAAAAGAGTGCCGGTGGCATAGGTGGCGGTGGTGCCGTGCTTACCCAGGCGGGTGAACGTGCAATAGCCTGTTTCTGGTCTGCTTATAAAGAGTTCAAGGCATTCCTCGCCCAGGGGTCGGCGGAGCTTGAGCTGTAGTTTTTTTGTGCTGCGTTATGTTTGGCGGAATACAACCGATGGTGCATATTCATCACAATCAACACGGCGGTTCAAGAGGAGGTAATAAACATGCGAAAGATCATTTTTTTCTTAATAGCCGGGCTCGGACTTACATTGTTTTGGGGTGGGCAGGCAACCGTCAAGGCGGAGAGCGATTCCATAACGGTTTTTTGCGGATCAGCGAACAAACCTGCAATGGAAGAGATTGCCGCCAAGTTCAAGCAGGAGAAAAACATCGACGTAAATATGATATTCGGCGGATCGGGCACGCTGCTTTCCCAGATTGAGCTTTCCAAAAAAGGGGAAATCTACTTGCCGGGCTCGCCGGATTACATCGTGATAGCCGAACGGAAAAAACTTATTATAGAAAACAGCGCTCGGATCGTGGCGTATCTTGTCCCTGCCATTATAACACCCGCGGGTAATCCCGCGAATATCCATTCCCTGAAAGACCTTGCCAGGCCCGGCGTTCGCGTAGGCATTGGGAACCCGGAAACAGTGTGTCTGGGGCTCTATGGCATTGAGCTTCTGGAGAAGAACTCGCTGCTGGCACCGGTTTTAAAAAATGTAGTAACGTTTGGCGGAAGCTGCTCAAAAACGGCAAACCTGGCCGCGATGAATCAAGTTGACGCCATTCTGGGATGGCGGGTGTTTCATTGCTGGAATCCTGATCGTATGGCGTTTGTGCCTATTGATCCGGCTCAGATACCAAGACTTTCCCATATTCCCATTTCCATTCCCATCTATACCAAGGACATAAAACTTTCAGAGGCTTTCATTGAATTCGTGCTTTCTCCGACAGGAAAGGCGGCGTATGAAAAATACGGGTATCTCGTCTCTCTGGACAAGGCGCAGGTATTCGCTCCACAGGCGCCGGTGGGTGGCGAATACACCCTTCCAGCCGCCTATTTCGACATCATGAAAGATTTAAGGCGGCAAAAATGAATCGTGTTTTTGATGCCATCATCTGGGGAACCGCAGGGCTTCTTATTCTTGCTTTTATCGGCCTTTTCGCTGGCATGCTTGTCGAACTGGGACAGGAAAAAGTCCTCTCCTCTCCTGATTTGGGAAGAGTCCTCTTTGCGGTAAAGCTTTCTCTTTTCACGGCCACAATCGCCTCGGTTTTCGCCCTCGCAGTTTCCGTGCCCGTGGCGTATCTCTTTTCCAGGCATACCTTTTTCGGTAAACGGTTTTTTGATACGTTGCTTGATCTGCCGATCGTCCTGTCTCCCATTGCCCTTGGGGCCATGCTCCTTATCTTTTTCAATACGCCGGTGGGAAAACAGCTTAATCATTATTTCGGCCCTTTTGTTTTTGAGGTGAAGGGAATTATTCTGGCCCAGTTTTTTGTAGTGGTCGGGCTGTCTTTGCGATTGCTGCGGGCGACGTTTGAAGGGATCGATGAGGAATATGAAAACCTGGCCCGAACACTGGGGTATAGCAAAATGCGGACGTTTTTCCGCGTGGTGCTGCCCATGGCCGGCAAAGGTATTATCTCTTCTTTTCTGCTGGTCTGGGGAAGGTCCATCGGGGAGTTTGGCGCCACGGTGACCCTGGCCGGCGCCATGACCATGAAAACCGAAACGATTCCCGTTGCCATCTATTTAAGTTTTGAGTCCGCCAACATCACGGGCGCCCTGATTTATATTACGCTTCTGGTTACCATGTCGCTGGCCATTCTTTTTTTTGTAAGAACATTAAAGGTGGGAACGATATGAACCACTCCCATCTTCAGGTTGATGCACTGACCCTTTCCCTGGGCGGATTCTGCCTTCGGGATATTCACCTTTCATGTGCAAAAGGAGAGTACCATGTTCTGCTGGGGCCCACGGGAAGCGGCAAGACATCATTGATGCGATGTATTCTGGGCTTCTACAGGATCAGTCAGGGGGCCCTCTATTTGAACGGAAAAGAGATTACCCATACACTGCCGGAAGACCGTCATATGGGATATGTTCCTCAACACTACTCTCTTTTCCCCCACCTGAAGGTGGAGGGAAATATAAAGTTCGGGTTCCGGTCCGGAAAATACCCGTTTCAAAACGCCGACAGGATTGTAGACCGGCTGTGTGACATGCTCCAGATTCAGCATCTTCGAAAAAGGGATGTTCGATTCCTTTCCGGCGGCGAGAAACAGAAAGTCGCGCTTGCCCGTGCCCTGGCCATTCAGCCCGACATTATATTGCTTGACGAACCCTTTTCATCCATAGATGAAGGTGCGAAGCGCAGCCTGTGGATTAACCTGAAGGCAATCATTAATGAAATCGGCATCACCGCCTTTCACATCACCCACAACCTGGAAGAGGCCTACAGCATGGGCGAGCGTCTCTCTGTGCTGCTGAGCGGCGAGCTTCATCAGAGCGGCCCCAAAGAGGATATTTTTGAGCGGCCGGCAACCCAAGATGTGGCCCGCTACCTGAACTACCGGAATCTTTTTTCAGGGGTAGCCCATGCGCATCCTGAAGGCGCGAGGATTGACACCGACTGCTTCAGTGTCGTGCTGTCAAAAAAGATTTCCCCCGGCACAAGGGTAAACCTTTGCGTCCGGCAGCAGGACATCAAAATTGTCAAGCAGGACAACGCCGTAAAACCGGCTCTGCGGCATAACATACTTCATGGCCGTATCGTTTCCCTGTTTCCCTTTCCGGAATATTGCCTGGTCTGGTTCAGAGTAGAGGGAAGCACCCGGGAGTATGACCTGGAAATAAAACTTCCGCCCTATCTTCGGGAACGGTACAAGCTTTTTGCCGGTAAACAGACGGACGTGGCCTTCTGGGAGCCCAGCATCATAGTGTTTCCCGATTAACAAGAGTCCGTTCATCTGGTATGAAGACACGAAAAACGTTTCCAATTTAGATGCGGCCGGAAATTTTTTGCTTTTCATCGGCGAGAGGAAAGGATCTGTACCGTGTGTAGAAAATTGGGTATCGCCGTCTGTTTGGTTTTCCTGTTTTTAATAATGCAGTTTCCCGGTCTGCCTGTCGCTGAAACCCTGCCAGGTAACGGACAGGAGAAAGTCCGCATGGCCGTGGAGTTCATGGACCATGCCGCCGCCGCCTTTGTCGCACGGGAAAAAGGATGGTTTGCCGAGGCCGGCCTTGACGTGACGGCCTATGAAAGCTATGCCACGGGCATGGCCCTGGCCGCGGCCCTGGCCAGGGGTGATATTGACGCGGCCTTTATTTGCCTGGTTCCCGCTGTGAACTCCC
>JAXHVI010000073.1:0-11147 GCA_034189195.1 Thermodesulfobacteriota bacterium
TGGTGCCGGCCGTCTTCTTATTGTTCTCGGTCATGCGCCCTCGGCAGGATCGATGTTATACGCCGGATTGCCCTGCGTTTTGGCCCATGGTAGCACAACGGCGCCATTTGGCAAGCCTTCCGCGCCATATTTACATTAAGCGGCGGTGGTGATATGTATGTTCCGGCCAACAGGGCCGGAACATTACAACCCGCAAAGACAACCGGACATTATGATAAAAGCGGTCAACATCTCAAAATCATTCGGCGCCGAAGTTCTTTTCGACGATATCAGCTTTGATATCAACAAGGGAGAACGGGTGGGGCTGGTGGGCAGAAACGGCCACGGCAAAACCACCCTGCTGCGGATTATCGCCGGGAAGGAATCGCCGGACAGCGGCGCCGTGGCCGCGCCCAGGGGATACCGTATCGGCTACGTGACCCAGCATATCCGTTTTTCAAAACCCACGGTCCTTGAAGAGGCCTGTACCGGCCTGCCCCGCCAGTTTGTCCACGACACCTGGCGGGCCGAAAAGATCCTGTCCGGCCTGGGATTTTCCAAAACCGACATGGACCGGCATCCGGCCGACTTTTCCGGCGGTTTTCAGGTGCGGCTCAACCTGACCAAGGTGATCTGTTCCGAGCCGGACCTGCTGCTGCTCGACGAGCCCACCAACTACCTGGACATCGTCTCCATCCGGTGGTTGTCGGGCTTTCTGCGCCAGTGGCCCGGCGAGGTGCTGCTGATCACCCATGACCGGTCCTTCATGGACGGCGTGATCACCCACACCCTGGGCCTTCACCGCAGGCGCGTCCGCAAAATGTCCGGCGCCACGGACAAATACTACGACCAGATTTTCAAAGAAGAGGAGATTCACGAAAAGACCCGGATCAACGAGGCCAAGAAACGAAAAGAGGCCGAGCTGTTCATCTCCCGGTTCCGGGCCAAGGCACGGCTTGCCGGCCTGGTCCAGTCCCGCATCAAGGCCCTGGAAAAACAGGAAGTCAAAGACCCGCTGGAAAAACTCAAGAACCTGGACTTTTCCTTCAACCACGCCCCCACGCCGGCCAAGGTGGTGCTTCAGGCGGAAAACCTCTCTTTTGCCTATACCGGGGGACAGTCCCTGGTCGACGGCCTGAGTTTTGCCGTCAATAAAACCGATCGCATCTGCGTGATCGGCAGGAACGGCCGGGGAAAAACCACGCTGCTGCGGCTGATCTCCGGGGACCTGGCACCGCACAAAGGGCGAATAAACGCCCACCCGTCCACAAAAATCGGCTATTTTGCCCAGACCAACAAGATGGACCTCAACGACGCGCTCACCGTGGAAGAGGAGATCATGAACGCGGGATGCAAACGGCAGCAGGCCAGAAACATCTGCGGCCTGATGATGTTCGAGGGGGACCATGCCCTAAAGCCCATCGGCGTGCTTTCCGGTGGTGAAAAAAGCCGGGTGCTTCTGGGCAGAATCCTGGCGGCCCCCTCCAATCTGCTGCTGCTGGACGAGCCCACCAACCACCTGGACATGGAGTCGTGCGAGGCCTTTCTGGAAGCGGTTGAAGAATTTCCCGGCGCGGTGATCATCGTCACCCACAACGAGATGTTTCTCCACTCCCTGGCCAACCGGCTCATCGTGTTCCAGGGCGGCGGAGCCGACCTGTTTGAAGGCACCTACCAGGATTTTCTCGACCGGGTGGGATGGGAGGAGGAAACCCCGCGATCCGGAGGGCGGAAAACGGAACGGCCAAAGGAAGAGGGCCTGTCCAAGAAAGATCTTCGCAAAAAGAAGGCCGATCTTCTGGCACAGCGGGCCGCCGTCATTACCCCCATCAGAAAACGCATGGCCGCCGTGGAAAAACGCATCGAAGCGGCAGAGGCCGACATCGAGCGGCTGAACACCGACATGGTCAACGCCTCCCACTCCGGTGACAGCCAGGCCATCGCCCGTCTGTCAAAAGGCTACCACGACCGTTCAGAAGAGGTAAGCCGGCTCTACGATGAGCTGGAAACCCTGACCACCGACCTGGAAAAAAAGAGCCGGGAACTCGGCATTCAGGATGCCTGAATGAACAGGTAGTTCTGATACAGCTCCGGATGAACCCGGAAGTAGTCGTCAAAATCCCCCAGCACCTCCATGCCCGGCACAACGGCCTTGACCACCGGCCATGAAGCGCCTGGTCCAACCCAATGCCTATAAATCAAAGGACGAAGCCGGGTTAGCCGACCGACCAGGGTGCAGGTTGTTTTCCCGTTTTTCAACACCAAACCTTCTTAAGTGTCGGGAAAACATAACAGACTTCTATAAGTACAATACATCGCCCCTGGTTCAGGATACTGATCTGACAGTTCCTCCGGGATGATGCCGCAATAAGACAGGCTGGATCAAAATATCACATCCCATTAATAAAAATCTCACACACCCGTAGTAGATGCAAATCAGCAGGAGACAATATTCAGCCCTATTGTAAAATTAAAAAGTAAAGGAGACATCATGCAACAGCAACCATCTTCCAGAATCGTCCTCATCGGTGTTCTTGCCTGTGCCTTCTGCCTGATCACTGCGCTTACAACCGCGCAGGCAGGTCATTGGTACAAAGGCGATCTGCATGCCCATTCCCTGCACAGCGACGGGGACAGTTCGGTTGAAACCGTCATCAAAAACGCCGAATCCCTGGGATTTGATTTTTTTGCCCTGACCGACCATGACGGCAGCATGAATGGCCGGCCCACGCACTGGTACGACCCGGCGTACACATCCGAAACGGTCACGCTGCTGTATGGCGTGGAATGGACCACCGGCGCAGGCCATGCCAATGTATGGGCAGCCGAACCATTTGATTACGCGCCTTTATGGACGGCTAACCAGAACGCTGATGCCCAGTCGGCCATTGCGGCCGCCCACGCGCAAAACGCGCTTTTTTCTGTCAACCATCCGGCCGCCTACCTCTGCTGTCCATGGGAATATCCTTATCATGACGGCATTGACAGCCTGGAGATATGGAACTCCATGTACCGGATACCGAATTTCAATCCCTGGGCCGCCGGCCAGATATGGGACGCCCTTTTAATGACCGGCCGCATGCTGCCATGCGTGGGTGGCAGTGATACTCATCAGTATGAGAACTGGCAGTCCATGCTGTTCGGCCTCGGCAATCCCACCACATGGGCATATGCGGAGGACAATACGCCCCAGGCGATCCTGAACGCCATTAAAGCGGGACGGACCTCCATCAGCTATGCACCGAATGCGCCGCGTGTGGATTTTACGGCCGACAAAGACAACGACGGCGATTTTGAGACGATTGTCGGTGACAATCTTTCCGGGACCGGCAAAGACGTTGTCTTTAAAATCCGGATAGTAGACCCGGCCGACGGCGATGGCACACCCGCCGCGGAAAGTACGCTCCTCTCACTGGACACGGGCATCACGAATGCTCTGTCGGGAGGAGAACTCCCGTTGGACAGCCTCCTGCGAGAGATTGCGGGCAACAACAGTCAACTCGAACCTGACGGCGGTATTCGCATTGCCGCGGTGATTAAAAACGGAAGCATTTACAGGGCATGGATATTGCGCGGCCAATCGCCTGAAGTGACGTTTACTGATACGACCCGCGACCTGGATTATTACCGGGTGGAGTTATATGGAAATCCCGGCGAGGACGGGCTGGTGGAACAATTGCTGTACGGCAGGGTGCTGGCCCTGTCCGGCCCCATCTATGTGGGCTTTTATGACCCGGACACCATGGGCGACATGAACATGTACTTCGGCAACCTGCACAGCCACACAGCCTATTCAGACGGTGCGGGGACGCCCAAAGAAGCCTTTACCTGGGCGCGGGATGTAGCCGGCTACGACTTCTACGTGGTAACGGACCATGCCGAGCAGATCAGCTTTCGTGAATGGCTGGATACGGGTAAACAGGCCGACGCATTTAACGACAACGGCACATTCGTGGCCATGCGGGGGTTTGAGTGGAGCCATACCCTGGCCGGCCACATCAATGTATATAACACGGACTGGTACGTGAGCAGCATCACCCGCCCCAGCCTGAACTCCTTCTACCTCTGGCTGGATTGGAACAACGGCCTGGCCCAGTTCAACCACCCCGGGCGGGAACCCTTTGTGTTCCACAACTTTGCCTATTCATCGTCCGTGGCCGATAATTTCTTTGCCATTGAAACCGGCAACAAGAATACGGGCAATAATGATGCCGAATACCTTGACTATTATCCCCTGGCCCTGGAAGCGGGCTGGAGCCTTGCCCCGACCAGTAACCAGGACAATCACAGCCTGAAAACCAATACCCACCGGACGGTGATTGTGGCCCCTGAGCTGAGCCGCGCCGCCCTTCTGGATGCGATGAAAAACCGGCGCATCTATTCCTCGGATGATCCCAATATAGAGGTGGTGTTCAAGCAGGGCGACACATGGATGGGCGGGACCGTCTACCCGGCCGACAGCGGTGCCGTCACTTTCACGATTGCCGTCCGGGATGACGAGCCCGTCAAGCATATCGCGCTGCTGGATACAGCCGGCAACGTAGTGGCGGAGCACGTGCCGGCAGTGGGCACCGGTACGCTTCAATGGTGTCCTGAAATAGCCGTGTCAGCGAATGGTTATTATGTGAAGGTTACCTCGGCCAACACTCTTGACGAAGATGACGGCAACACCGAACAGATAGCTGTCACCGCGCCTGTCTGGATCCGGTAGCCCGAACATTTCATGAACATTTTCGACATGGATTCGGGTATCACCATCCCTGAAACCCTCTGAACCGACAAAAGACGGGAACTCGGCATTCAGGATGCCTGAATGAACAGGTAGTTCTGATACAGCTCCGGATGAACCCGGGAGTAGTCGTCAAAATCCCCCAGCACCTCCATGCCCGGCACAACGGCCTTGACCACCGGCAGGCCGATGTCCGCGCGGGTCAGGTCAACATAGCAGGGTTGAAGGTTGTTTTGTAAAAACAGCGTCTCCAGCAAGGCCAGGTCCGCAGGGGCGTCGCCCGTGGAATAGTCGGGCAGGTTCTCATACCCCACCAGGGTCAGGCCGGGCGGCACGGGTTGCGTGGCCGGTGATTTGGGAAACGGGCAGGGGGTCTCCGTGATGGCGGCAACAATGGCCCGCCGGGCATCCAGGTGGGCCGCCGCACCGGTATGGATCTGCCCGCCTTTTTCCTTCACAAAGCAGCGGCAGCAGGGAATCCCGTTTTTCGGGGTAATGTCCTGAAACCAGAGATTCACGCCGGCCTGGCGATACGCCTCAAGCAACGCGGCGATACCGGGGTCCCGGGATACCAGATGGAAACAGGTGGACAGGTCATAGGGCACGGTGGCGGCCTGGTGGCGTTCCACAATCTCCAGCAGGGCCGACACTTTTGCCTGGGCCAGGGTATTGCCCGATGCCAGGCCGGTGGAGCCAAGCCCGGAAAACAGGGACGGCTCATCCAGGTTGCAGAACAGAAACAGACACTGAGCCGGTATCCACATGGGCCGGCAGGTATCGTCGCCGTCCCCATATACCGGGGTTTCACCCTGCACCCAGTGCAGGCCCTGGTCCTGGTATGACACCTCCAGGGCCAGGTCCGCCGGATTCATGACCGCCGCCTCGCCGGCCGCCAGTTCGCTGAAGGGCGCGTAACGCAAGGGGTATGCATGCCGGAAATTTTCCAGGCCGTTGGCCGAGACCGATGCAAAGGCCGAGCAGCGCTCCACGATCTCCATCATCAGCGAGGCCCGGGCCGCGTTCAGGGTCAGCCCCCGCCCGTAGCCGGTCTGCTCCCCGGAAAGAGACAATTGGTTGCGCCTGTTTTCAATATGGGTGGCAAAATGCCAGCTCCGCAACAGACCGATGGGGCTCAGGCTGGACTCGTGACGCATGAGCCGGCCCAGTTCAACCCCGGCCTTTTTCAGGCGGTCTTCGGCTGTGTCGGCTGTCTGTTCCGGAGAAACCGCCGGCGTGGCTTTTCTCCCTTTTCCGGTCATGGTTTGCGCCAGTTCGGCAAGCGTGGCCCCTGTCCGCAACGGGGCCTTGTCGAACGTCAACAGAGGCAGGCCTGTTTGATCCGGTGATGCCAGCGGCTGATGGCCCTGCATGTTATTTCGAAAAAAATCGATCCACCGGCCATGGAGGGCCTGGTCCGGCTCCAGGGCAGAACGCAGATAGATCAGGGGCGTATGCCGGCACAGTTCGCGAATATCTTCCGCGGTAAACTGTTTTTCCAGATGCTCCCGCCCTCTGGTTAAAAAAAGATATTCCGCCGCAAGGGCCCGGCATACCGGATCACTGCCTGCTTTACACCGGTTGAGAAACTGCTGCAGCCTGTCTTTTGGCAGCCTGCCGACCTGTCCCAACACGTACTGGTGCAAAAAATCATCCATGGGACGCAACCTGAGCAGGGCGAGGCCCTCTTCCAGGGCCGGCGCCTCATTGGGCCTGGTCGCAAAAAAACCGGTCTGCAGCCGGGTCGATTCTCTGGTTAAGGTATAGGTTATTTTTCTGTTTTCCAAAACGGTGCCTTCTTTACGCCTTCCCTGCAACAGTACCATTCAAAAATAGCGTCCTCAACAGGGCCGGCGGGCAGGTGACCGGAACGCGACCTTTTTTATCCGTCGATTTTTGCCGGGCCGGGAGAAAGGCAATAGGCGGTGGCCAGCAGGATAATACCTGCGGCGGCTGCCGGCCAGGGAGTGGCGGCATGGGCCTTGATGGCCACCGTGGTGGTCACCCAGAGAGAGATGCCGTTCCAGATAAGGCCGAGCAGTGGAACAGACCGGTGGGCCCATTGCGCCCCGTTTCGAAACGGAATCAGCAGAAGGATCAGACAGGCGACACCGGCCACAAAAAAACCGGCTGCCGTCATCTTGATCAGCGCCTGCAACAGCACCTGGAGACCGGCGCTCAGTTCTTCGAAGTCCATGCCGATGGCCTGGCGGTGATACGGCATAATGGTGGGGCAGGCCATGTAAACAATGCCGAACCCGATCCATGCCAGTGCGTTTCCCAGGTAAATAACAAATGCGATTTTTTCTTTCATAGCAGGCTCCCTGTTTTACCCAACCATGGTCAACACGTAAAAATCATTGCTCTTTTTTCGAATACTATGCTTTCTATACCCATCAGAAAACAGAATCCCGGATTAAAAATGCACCGGCTTTCCGATAACGAATGATCATGAACAGACACCCCAGCCATTATGACGGTAAGATCAAACCGGTCAAGGATTTTGTGACCATAGAGGGCAAATACCGCCCCTGCATGCTGGACAGCACCTTTTCCCGGATCGTGTGCCACTGCGACAACAGCCTGTTTGAGGTTTTTCTGTCGGCCCACCCGGAGGTGAAGTGTGTCTGCGTGGGGCCGGATATTTCATGAAATATCCGGGCTAAAAACGCCGGGAACTTGACATTCCGGACCCATGCTTTTATAGTCTGCCAGCTTTAACAACGGGACGTTGACCCGTCCATGTCTTCGGCCCTTTTCCCGTGCCACGAAACCAACACCGGGAGCATGCCATGAACCTTCGATTCAAGATTCTTTCCGGGTTCCTGATCCTGGCGGTAATGTTGTGCGCCGCCGGAGCCGCATCCATCTACGAACTCAACCGGATCGGCCATTCGGTCAATGGACTGCTGGAAAAAAACTACAGAAGCATTGTCGCGGCAAAAGAGATGATCGAGGCCCTGGAACGGCAGGACAGCGGCGTGCTGATGCTGATGTCGGGCAACTGGGAGGCCGGCCGCGCCACCCTGGAGGAAGCGGACAGGGCCTTTGCGCAGGCCCTTGGCGCGGCAAAAAGCAACATCACCATCACCGGCGAAGCCGAGGTGGTGAATGCCATTGAAACGGCATACACGGATTTTCAAGCCCTGTGGCGCCGCCCCATTGTGGATACCCACCGCCAGGGCAATCTCAGCTGGTATTTCGACCGGGCCCACCCCGCCTTTCTGAAAACCAAGACAGCGGCCAACCGATTGATGACGCTGAATGACACCACCCTGTACGAAACCGCGTCCGCTCTCCAGAACCGGACCCGCCGGGCCATCATGCCCGGCATCATCGCCATTGCATCGGCCCTGGCCTTTGCCATGATTTTTAATTTTTTCATCAACCTGTATGTCATCGCCCCCATTCGCCGGCTCACCGAGTCGGTCAAGTCCTTCATGTATCACGGCGAGCCCCTGGCGGTACGGACCGAAGGCCGGGACGAGCTGTTCAGGCTCACCGAGGCGATCCGGGAATTGACCATTCACCCCCATAAAAACGGCACGGCATCATGAGAGCCCAGGTCATTCTGCGATATGTCGGTTTTGTGCTGCTGTTCAATGCCGTCTTTCTGCTGATATCGGCGCTTTTCTCCCTGGCCGGCGGCGACAGCGCCCTTTCCCCGCTGCTGTTTTCCACCGTTGTCTGCGCCCTTTTCGGGCTCTTTCCCCTGGTGTTTGTGCCCGCCACCACGGATATCTCCAACCGGGAAGGGCTTTTTATCGTGGTGTGCAGCTGGCTGGCGTCGTGCCTGGTGGGCACGCTGCCCTACCTGCTGTGGGGCGGGGGGTTTACCTTTACCAACGCATGGTTTGAAAGCGTGTCCGGGTTCACCACCACCGGCGCCACCATTCTTGCCAATGTCGAGGGTCTGGCGCCGGGCCTGCTGTTCTGGCGGGCCGCCACCCACTGGATGGGCGGCGTGGGCATCATCATCTTTGTGCTGGCGGTGATGCCCTCCATGGGGGCCGCTTCCATGGTCCTATACCGCAGCGAAGTGTCACCCCTGGTCAAGGAAAGCTTTCACTACCGTACCAAAAAGACCCTGACGATACTGCTCTACGTCTATATCGGGCTCACCGCCGCGGAAGCCCTTCTGCTGATGATTGAAGGCATGAGCCTGTTTGACGCCGTAACCCACGCCTTTGCCACCATTGCCACCGGCGGGTTTTCCACCAGAAACGCCAGCATCGCCCATTTTGCCAACCCGGGAATGGAGACAACGATCATTCTGTTCATGGTGCTGTCCGGCGTCCATTTCGGCCTGCTCTACCAGGCGGTGACCGGCAACCCCAAGGGCCTTTTTCAGTCCACGGTTTTCCGGTACTACATGATCGCCATCCTGGTGGGCGTGGTGCTGGTTGCCATCAACATCCACGGCCCTGTCTATACGCAGTGGCTCGACGCCTTCCGCTACGCCGCCTTCCAGGTGGTCTCCATCGGCACCTCCACCGGATTTGCCAATGCCGACAGCAGCGTGTGGCCCCCGTTCGCCCAGCTGGCCATTCTGTTTTTCACCCTGCAGTGCGCCTGTTCCGGGTCCACATCAGGGGGCATCAAGGCGGACCGGATCGTTCTTCTCTGGAAGGCGGCGGCCCGCCGCCTGGTGCGGCTGCGTCACCCCAAGTCGGTGGTGGTGGTCAAGGTCAACCAGACTGCCGTGGAGGATGAGGTGGTGGAGACCGCCCTGATCTATATCCTGATCTACCTGGGGGTCCTGCTGGTCTCCACGCTTGCGATTACCGGATTCGGACTGGATATCATGACCGCCTTCTCAGGCGCGGCCGCCGCCATGGGAAACGTGGGCCCGGGATTCGGCACCGTGGGGTCCATGGGAAACTACAGCCACCTGCCCGACCTGGTGAAATGGATATTGACGGCCGATATGCTGGTGGGCCGGCTGGAGATATTCGGCCTGATCCTCTTTGTCACGATTCATCGCTGGCGCTGAGCCGGCTGTTGCTTGAAATATTCAGGCGGAACCGGTTACCGCCCCCACTGCCAGGCCGGCGGGTCTTTCGGAATGGCATTCAGAATCTCCAGAAAAGCCCCCTCTCCGGGAAACAGGCCCAGGGCCTCCTGGCGCAGACGGCCCGGGCCGCGTCAAAGTCCTGCCGGTTGTAGACGTCCACCGCGTGATTGTAAAAAGCGATCTTCAGGCTCTCCCGAACGGCGGCATCGCCAGGCAGCATCTGCCGGGCCGCCAGAAAGACCCGGACCACACCGCCGGTGTCGGACCGGGCACGAAAGGTGTCGGCCCACAATCCGTAATAGTAGACGATGTTGTCGCCCAGCACGGGATCGGCGGGATAAACCTGCAAGGCGGCCCACAGGGTCTGAACGGCGCCATTGGAATCGCCGGTATTCGCCTGCTGCTGGGCCACCTGGTTGTAGTACTGCACTTCAAGATCGTCAAAGGATGTTCTGCCCAGGGCCTTGCCCTGCTGAATAAAAAGATGGGCCGGTTCCATCCGGTCCTGCTCCAGGGCCGACACCGCCAGGTTGTTCAGGCAGGCGGCCAGGTTGTCGGCAAACAGACCGTTTTCCGGGTCAAAAAGACAGACCTTGGCAAACCGGGGCAGGCAGCCGGTCTCCCCTCGACCCACCGCCAGCGTGGACATATCCAGGGTGTTGACATAAAGCAGGGCCATCAGGCCGTAAAGCGGCACGGTCGTTGTCGTCTCGTAGACCGTCTCCGGCACCGTCACCTGGCGGACCCCGCCCTCACTTCCACCCGGCCCGGCTCAAACCCGTACCGGTTGGTGGTTTCCACCACAACTTGCCGGTCCCCGTCGTCCAGAAGGCAGAAGGTGTGGCCCGGCGCCAGCACGCCGGACACGGACAGGCCCAGGTCCTTTGCCAGCAGACAGTATAAAATGGTGGACGAGGGGATCAAAACAGCGGTTTCATCAGCCCGATTGCGTTTGGGAAAAAAACCTTGCCGGATGCGGGCGGCCTTCCTTGAGATCCCTGTCCCTTCGTAATGGAGCCCCACAACCGGCAGTGCCCGGCGATCCGTGTTTTTCATTGACACTGTCCGGGCAAGTTGCTTATACTTTCGGCAACTTCAACCATGGATGCAAACGCGGGCCTGAATGAATTTTATAAAAAACCATCCGACGCTTATATTCGGCCTGCTGCTGACACTCGCCTTTCTCTTCATCACCCTTGTCCGGGTGGAATTTTTTGATACCCTGGGGCTCAAGCTGTACGACACCGTAATGAAAATGAAGGGCCGCCCTGATCCTTCCGATACCATCGTGATCGTTGACATCGACGATGAATCCATTGAAAAACTGGGCCGGTGGCCCTGGCCCCGGTCCCTGATCGCCCGGGGCATCGACAAGATCAACGGGGGCGGCCCGTCGGTGATCGGGCTTAACATTATCTACAGTGAGCC
>JAXHVI010000074.1:0-9942 GCA_034189195.1 Thermodesulfobacteriota bacterium
TGCTTCCCGATAGGGTTACACGACGGTTACGTTTGCCGCAGCCGGGCCTTTTTTGCCGTCCACGATATCAAACGTGACGCGGTCACCCTCGTTGAGGGTTTTGAAACCCGAGGCGTTGATCGCTGAGTGATGTACGAACACATCCGGTCCGTTGTCCTGCTCGATGAAACCAAAGCCCTTGCTGTCGTTAAACCATTTAACAATTCCGTCTGCCATGAAACTTCCTCCTTACTGTTTTTATGATTCTCAACGTCGTGTACTGGAGGATACCTTTGTGACAAACGGGTACTTCCTTCAGACCGAACCGGTTCCATCGCCTAATGATGAAACCCATTGATTATCGGTTACCATAAACCGTATTAAACATAAAAACAAGCAAATTCGTTGCTTTTTGGAAAAAAATAAAAAAAATTTTTACAGGGTGAAAGAGCGGGTCGCCATGGCCTCGCAATCACTTACGGTCCAGGCAACCACGCATTTATCCGGAATTGTCACCGATGCCACATGGTGGTCAAAAAAAAACTGTTCGACCGGCAGGTCCGTGCCGTTGAAGTGAACCAGAAGCCGGGTGTCGTTCAAAACAGACACCACCCGGCAGCGGGAAAGATCGGCAATGCCGGTGCCCCTGCTTTTCAGGGCCGCCTCCTTGGCGGTCCAGCACCGGAAAAAAACAGTCCACCGGTCCCGGGAAAACAGGGCGGATTCCGCCGGGGATACGGCCCTGGCAATCAGGGATTCGGAGCGGGGCAGAATTTTTTCCACGTCAATGCCGATGGGAAATGTTGCCACAACGCCGGCCACGTAATCGGGCTTGTGAGAGACAGACCACCACACCCCCTTTTCAGCCACAGGCGCACCGCGGTCGTTTTTTTGAAAGGCCACCGGAGGCACCAGGCCGCTTTTTTCCGCGGACAGGGCCGCCGCATTTTTTGCCATTCGGCTCAGGGCCGCCGCTCGCCGGTCCAGCGGCAGGGATTTAAACGTTTCGGACACGGGAGAGATGACGGGACACAGGATCATTTTTTATTCGCATCCGCCGGATCAATGACCATGCGAAAATCGGCGACAGTGGCGCCTTTCCCCTGTTCATGGACAATCAGGGGGTTGATGTCCAGCTCCACGATCTCCGGGTTGTCCATCACCATGTCGGACAGGCAGACCAGCAGCTTCTGCAGCAGGGCAACGTCGCTTTTGGGTTTTCCCCGAAAACCGTCGAGCATGGGAAAGGACCGTATGCTTTTGATCATGCGCGCCGCGTTGTTCCGGCCGATGGGGGCCAGGCGGAACACCACGTCCTTGAACAATTCAACAAAAATGCCGCCCAGGCCGAACATGATCAGGTGGCCGAACCCGGGATAGCGGTTCACGCCCAGGATCACCTCCTGGCCGGCCGGCGCGAACTTCTGCACCAGCACGCCGCGGATGTGGGCCTTCGGGTTATAGGCCCGGGCCCCGGCCGTGATCTCGTCAAAGGCGGCGGTCACTTCTTTGTCCGTTTTAAGGCCCACCTTGACGCCGCCGGCTTCGGACTTGTGAATGATCTGGGGCGAGACGATTTTCATGACCACCGGATATTCCATCTCCTTTGCAATGGCCACGGCCTGATCCGGGGTTTCGGCCAGCTTTGTGGGCAGTACGGAAAAGCCGTAGCAGGCCAGGATTTCGTTGCCCTCCAGTTCACCGAGATAGGTCCGGCCCTCTTTTCGGCAGGTCTCGAAGATCTGTCGTGCCCGCTTCTTGTTGTGAGAAAAGGTAAACTGGGCCAGAGACTGGCGGTGGACCCACTGTTCGGAGCGGTAAAGGGCGGCAATGGCCTTGGCCGCGTTTTCCGGAAACCGGTAGACCGGAATGTGATTTTCCTGAAGGTGGCGAACCCCCTCGGACACATCGATCACCCCCATGAAGGAGCAGACCACCGGCTTTGGGGTACGCCGGGCGATTTTTGAAATCACCCGGGCCACCTTGATGGCGTTGGTCATGGACTGGGGCGTGAGAATCACCAGGGCGCTGTCGGTGTTTTCATCCCGGATCACCGCGTCCAGGGCCGCCTGGTATCGCTCCGGGTCGGCGTCGCCGATCACGTCCACCGGGTTGTGAATGTTTGCCGTGGGCGGCAGGTGGCTGGCCAGGGACTCGGTGGTTTCCGGGGTGAACCGGGCCAGCTCCAGGCCGCTGACCTCGGTCATGTCCGTGGCCACAATGCCCGGCCCCCCGGCATTGGTGACAATGGCGATGCGTTTGCCCACGGGAAACTTCTTGGCGGCAAAGGCCCCGGCATAATCGAACAGCTCGTTGACCGATTCCACCCGGATGATGCCGGTTTCCGCGAAGATAGCGTCATACACGCCCTCGGACCCGGCAATGGAGCCGGTGTGAGAAGATGCGGCCGCGGCCCCGGCCCCGGTCCGGCCCGACTTGATGGCCAGAATAGGGGTGGGGTTTTTGCAGGAGGTGATTTTACGCACCGCGTCGACAAACTCCTGGCCACCGCGCTTGAGTTCCTCGATGTACATCATGATCACGTCGGTGGCCGGGTCCTTGTGAAGGTAGGTCAGAAGGTCCAGCTCATCCACGTCGGCCTTGTTGCCCGTGGAGATGAACTTTGAAAATCCCACGCCCATGTCGGACGCAAAGTCCAGCACCGCGGTGCAGAGGGCCCCGCTCTGGGAGACAAAAGAGATGTTCCCCTGGCTCGGCATGCGGCGGGAAAAGCTGGCGTTCAGCCGCACCTTGCTGTTGGGGTTGATCACACCCAGGCAGTTGGGCCCCACCACCCGAATGCCCGCCTTCCGGCACAGGACGGTTATCTCCTCCTCAATCTGTTTGCCTTCTCCGCCCACTTCACGGAAACCCGCAGAAACAATGACAACGGCTTTGACCTGTTTTTCGATGCAGTCGTGAATGGCGGCCAGGGTGGCTTTGGGCGGAAGAATGATCATGGCCAGGTCCACCGGGTCCGGCACCTCAAGCAGGCTGGGATAGGCCTTGACACAGAGAATGGAATCGGCTTTGGGGTTGACGGGGTAAAGGGTGCCGTTGAACCGGCCCCGCAGAATGTTTTCAAACAGGTCGTGGCCCACCTTGCCCGGTGTGGTGGATGCCCCCAGCACGGCCACGGATTTTGGGGAAAAAATGGCGTCCAGTCGATGCATGGCCTTCTCCTGAAAAACAGTTTTATGCCTTAAAATAGTCGATGATGGCCCGGGTCAGGCCCTCGATTGTATAGACGTCCGCGGTGACATGAACCGTAAAGCCCTCGTCTTTCGCGGTCTCCGTGGTGATGGGGCCGATGGAGGCCATTGTCACGTTTTTCATCAGCCGGTCGGCATCGGCCCTGTCCTTTGGCAGCAGGGCTTTGAAGTTTTTAACCGTAGAGGAGCTGGTAAAGGTGACCATGTCGACGGCCCCGTCCTCCAGAGCCGCTCTCAGGATTTTGGCCGCGGAATCGTCCTGCTTTGTCACATAGGCCGCCACCTCATCCACGTGCGCCCCCATCTTCGTCAGCTCTTCGGGCAGAATGGGCCGGGCTTCGGCGGCCCTGGGCAGCAGCACCTTTTTACCTTTTACGTCCTCTTTTGAAAAGGCATCCACCACTGATTCGGCCCGAAAGCTTTCCGGCACGATATCACTTTTTACGCCGAAATCGAAAAGCCGCTTTTCCGTGGCCGGGCCGATAACCGCGGTTTTAAGATGCCCCAGGCGTCGCACATCTCCACCCTTTTCAAACAGCCGGGCAAAGAAGTACGCCACTCCGTTGACACTGGTAAAGACCAGCCAGTCATAGGCGGCCAGGTTGTCGATGGCCGTGTCCAGGGGGGTAGTATCTTCAGGCGGAGCCACTCGAATGGTGGGGCACTCGATGCAGGCCGCGCCCAGGCGCGAAAGGGCCGCGATAAAATCACTGGCCTGGGCCCGGGCCCGGGTCACCACAATGGTTTTTCCCAGAAGGGGCCGGGAGGCTTCAAACCAGGCAATGGTATTTCGCAGATCCACCACCCCGCCGACGACAATGATGCACGGGGCCTGAAGCCCGGCGGCTTTTACCCTGTCCACGATGGTGTCAAGGGTGCCGGTCACGGTCTGCTGCATGGGCGTGGTGCCCCACCGCACCAGGGCTGCGGGCGTGTTTCCCGGCCGGCCGTGTTCTTTCAGCCGGTCCACGATAAAGGAGAGGTTTTTTACCCCCATCAGAAACACCAGGGTGCCGCCGGTCTCGGCCAGGGCCTGCCAGCAAATGGTGGACCGCTCCTTGGTGGGATCTTCGTGGCCGGTGATAAAGGAGACCGAGGTGGTGTGTTCCCGGTGGGTCAGGGGAATGCCGGCATAGGCCGGGGCCGCGATGGCCGAGGTCACGCCGGGCACGATTTCAAAGGGAATGTCGCGGGAGGCCAGGATCTCCGCCTCTTCACCGCCGCGGCCGAATATAAAGGGGTCCCCGCCCTTGAGACGGGTGACGATCAGGCCCTGTTCCGCCTTGTCCGCTATCAGATCGTTGATCTTCTCCTGGGAAAGGGTGTGGTCCCCGCCCTTTTTCCCCACGTAGATAACCTCGGCGGTTTCCGACCGGTGGTGCAGGAGCTGGTCGGCGGCCAGGTAGTCGTAGACGACCACATCGGCCATGCGGATGCATTCAACGCCGCGAAGGGTGATCAGTTCCGGATCACCGGGGCCTGCCCCCACAAGGTAAACTTTTCCTTTCATGTCGTGCGCCATCCTGTCCTGTTCTGCGAATGTGTTTAAAAAATAGGGTCACTTAAAACGGGGGTTTCGCCCCACTCAAGACCTTGAATTTAATTGCGGCGGTCCTGCTGGTTTTTACCTCTGCGGTGAATTTTACTTTCAGGCGTTTTTCAGAACCTGTTTCGCAACCCGTTGCCGCAGGTCCTCGGCCAGCAGTGTCAGTTCATCCACGGCCCGATCATTTGCAGCTTGCGCAGGAAGACGCGGTGCATCCCGCGCAGGCCGAAGCCCCGGCCGCGCTTTTGGTCACCAGGCCGGATTTGTCTTTTGTCTGAAAACCGCAGGCCGACAGGACCCGGTGAATCTTTTTGGCGCCGCACAGTTCGCAGGTTTTGGGCGCTTTTCCGCCCATCACAAGGGTTTCAAAACATTTTCCGCAGGCGTCGCACTGGTACTCGTAAATCGGCATATTCCCTTCCTTGATGGCCGCGTAAAACGCCCAATATCTGCGTTGCGCCGCGCCCCTCGTCACTGCGGCGTACACAAAGTACGCCTCATTCCTCAGGACTTGCGCGCCTTGATCTTGAACGTTTTACGCGGCCATTCGAATCAATCGTTAATCGAAAAAATAATTCCCATCATTTACGGCGGATTGTTCATGAAATTATTTTATTACCCGACATCACCTGTTCCGCTGCCAGGGCGGCAAAAAGTTCCTTTATAACAGAAATTTCGGATTGCGCAACGGTGCGCATGTCCATAATAAACCGGTCCTGTTCGATCCGGCCGATCAGGGGCGGGGTCCCGGTGCGCAGAAGGTTTTCCAGCCGGTTGGCTGAAATTCCCTCCACCGACACCGCCACGCCGCTGCTTGGAATTTCAAGAAACGGCAGGGACCCGCCCCCGGCCTTTGACACCAGGGGCATCTGTTCAACGGCCAGGCGGGTACCGGCCAGGTTTTTCAGCTCATCGGCCAGGGCCGCGGCCTTCAGTTCCACCGCATTCACCGGCTCGGTCAGCATGCGAAGGGTGGGTATGTTTCTGGTGGCCGCGGGTTTGTCCCGGTAGGCCCGCAGCGTCATCTCAAGGGCCGCCAGGGTCAGCTTGTCGATGCGCAGGGCCCGGGTCAGCGGATTGGACCGAATGGCGGCCAGCGCTTCCTTTTTGCCCACGATCATGCCGGCCTGGGGCCCGCCCAGCAGCTTGTCTCCGCTGAAAGAGACCACGTCCGCGCCGGTGGCAACAATCTCGGGCACCGTGGGTTCGTGGGGAAAGCCGAACTCCCGAAAATCGATCAGGGTGCCGCTGCCCAGGTCGTGCATCACCGGAATTTGATGGCGCCGGCCCAGTTCCACCAGGTCCCCGAGGTCGACCTCGGCGGTAAACCCCACCATGCCGTAGTTGCTGGTGTGTACTTTAAGCAGCAGGCCGGTTTTTTCTGAAACGGCATTTTCGTAATCTTTCGGATGGGTGCGGTTGGTGGTGCCCACCTCCTTTAGGATGGCGCCGCTTTTTCGAATCACATCGGGAATGCGGAACGACCCGCCGATCTCCACCAGCTCGCCCCGGGAGACAATCACCTCCCGGTCCCTGGCAAAGGTCTCCACGGCCAGCAGCACGGCTCCGGCATTGTTGTTCACCGCCATGGCGGCCTGGGCCCCGGTTAACCGACACAGCAGTTCTTCGATGGCGGCGTACCGAATGCCCCGCGCACCTTTTGAAAGGTCGAATTCAAGGTTGGAATAACCCGATGCCACGGTCACCAGGTGGTCGATGGCCTCCCGGGAAAGCGGGGACCGGCCCAGGTTGGTGTGAATCACAACGCCCGTGGCATTGATCACCGGTTTTAAATTGGGTGCCATGGCGGTCCGGGCCGCCATGGCGGCCCGCATCACAACGGCGTCGATGGCCAGCTCAGCTTCGGCAAGCCCTTTTTTTGCAGAAAGAATGGCCTGCCGCAGGCCGGCCACGGTTGTCCGGGCCGCATCGGTAAGCACGGACACGGGAACAGCCTCAAGCCCGGCTGTTCCGGCCAGTTTTTCCACAAGCCGGTCCACTCCGGGCAGCAGTCGCAGCTGGTGCTGCCGGTCCCCGGTGGGCGTCTTTTTGGAATCTTCGTCTGGTTTCATCAATGGGTGTGTTGCCTGTTCGGTTTTTGTTGATTCCGTACTGCCGGTCATCCTACCACAAAAGCCTGGGCAAAAAGACAAAAAAAATTCGTTACAACTTGCTTTCACTAAAATTGAATGATAGGGTAACCCTTCATTTTTATGGTAAATGGCCTATGCCTGAATGTGGTTTTTCTGTTGTAAAAACATTTAAATAACAGGCTGAAGCAAGAGCAAGAGTGTTTCAAACAAACACGATCGTAATGTAAAAGGCAACGAAGGAGGAACTATGGCTTACGATGCAACAAAAATGGCTGACTGGCAGATTTCCGAGGAAGCCGAAAAAAACATGCCCATGCCCGAAGACTGGTGTGAGAAGCTGGGACTTGAGAAGGAAGAGATGCTGGCCATGGGCCGGTTGTCCAAGCTGGACTTTCTGAAGATCATCAAGCGGCTGGAGGCCAAACCCGATGGCAAGTACATTGAGGTGACCGCCATCACCCCGACCCCGCTGGGAGAGGGCAAAAGCACCACCTCCCTGGGCCTGATCGAAGGACTGGGCGCCCGGGGTAAAAGCGTGGGCGGCGCCCTGCGTCAGCCCTCCGGCGGCCCCACCATGAACGTCAAGGGCACGGCGGCCGGCGGCGGCAACTCCCTTTTGATCCCCATGACCGAGTTCTCCCTGGGACTGACCGGCGACATCAACGACATCATGAACGCTCACAACCTGGGCATGGTGGCCATGACCGCCCGCATGCAGCATGAGCGCAATTACAATGACGAGCAGCTGGCCCGTCTGACCGGCATGCGCCGTCTGGACATCGATCCCACCCGGGTGGAGTTCGGCTGGATCATCGACTTCTGCGCCCAGGCCCTGCGCAACATCGTCATCGGCCTCGGCGGCCGCACCGACGGTTTCACCATGCAGTCCAAGTTCGGCATTGCCGTGGGTTCCGAACTGATGGCCATTCTGGCCGTGGCCACCGACCTGGCCGACCTGAAGGAGCGCATCAACAACATCACCGTGGCCTTTGACAAGTCCGGCAAGCCGGTCACCTGCCGTGACCTGGAAGTGGGCAACGCCATGGCCGCCTTCATGCGCAACACCATCAACCCCACACTCATGAGCACCGCCGAGTACCAGCCCTGCCTGGTGCATGCCGGGCCTTTCGCCAACATCGCCGTGGGCCAGAGCTCCATCATTGCCGACCGCGTGGGCCTCAAGCTGTGGGACTACCATGTCACCGAGTCCGGGTTTGCCGCTGACATCGGTTTTGAAAAATTCTGGAACGTCAAGTGCCGCTTCTCCGGCCTCAAGCCCCATGTCTCCATTCTGACCGCCACGGTCCGGGCGCTGAAGATGCACGGCGGCGGACCCAAGGTCGTTGCCGGCAAGGCCCTGGACGAAGCCTACACCAAGGAAAACCTGGCCCTGGTGGAAAAGGGTTGCGAGAATATGGTTCACCTGATTGGCGTGATCCGCAAGTCGGGCATCAACCCGGTTGTCTGCATCAACCGTTTCTACACCGACACCGACGCCGAAGTGGCCCTGGTGAAAAAGGTTGCGGAAGCGGCCGGCGCCCGCTGTGCCGAGTCCAACCACTGGCTCAAGGGCGGCGAAGGCGCGCTGGAGTTTGCCGACGCGGTTATCGATGCCTGCGAAGCCGGCAATGATTTCAATTTCCTCTATCCGCTGGAGATGAAACTGCGCGACCGTGTTGATAAGATCGCCACGGAAGTGTACGGCGCCGACGGCGTTGACTGGTCTCCGGAAGCCACGGCCAAGGCCGAGATGCTGGAGAACGATCCCAAGTACGCCGATTTTGCCACCATGATGGTCAAGACCCACCTCTCTCTGTCCCACGACCCGGTCAAGAAGGGTGTGCCCAAGGGATGGCGGCTGCCCATCCGCGACGTGCTGATTTACTCGGGCGCCAAGTTCCTGTGCCCCTGTGCCGGCACCATCAGCCTGATGCCGGGCACCAGTTCCAACCCGGCCTTCCGGCGCATCGACGTCGACCCGGCCACCGGCAAGGTCTCCGGCCTGTTCTAGGCGGTTGACCGTTTCCGATGCAAACCAGCAGGGTCCGGGTTTCCCGGACCCTGCTTTTTTTCAGGTGACCCATGAAATGCCTGTTGATCAATCCGTTTTATCCCATCTCCGAAACCCCGTCTCCGCCCCTGGGCCTGGCCTACCTGGCAGCCGAGCTGGAGCGGGCCGGAGTGGAGGTGCTGCTTGTCGATTTTGTCGTGTTTCCCTACAGCCGGGCGGCACTCGAAGAGACCGTGAAAGCCTTTATCCCCGATTTTGTTGGCATTACCGCGGTCACCATGACCTTTGATCATGCAGCCGAAATCGTGCGGGACCTTCGGGCTGTTGCCCCCAATCTGCTCATCGTCATGGGCGGCCCCCATGTTTCCATGTGTGCCCGCGAGACCCTTGACACCCTGCCCGGGCTGGACATGGTGGTGGTGGGTGAGGGCGATGACACCGTGGTACGCATCGCCGAAGAATTGGCCGGCGACCGGCGGTGGGAGACCATTGACGGCATCGTCTACAGGGATAAAACCGGCATTTGTTCGACGCCGGTGCGGGAATATGCCGTTGACGTAAAGGCCCTGCCCCTGCCGGCCCGTCACCTGGTGCCCCTGGGCCGGTACAGGGCCCTGAACATGCCGGTGAGCATGACCACCAGCCGGGGCTGTCCTTTTAAATGCATCTTCTGCGTGGGCCGGAAAATGGTGGGCGCAAAGGTGCGGTACCGGGACCCGGTGTCGGTGGTCGATGAGATGGAATACCTCAAAAGCCTGAGTTTTTCCCAGGTCAACATCGCCGATGATCTGTTTACCGCAAGCCGGCCCCACTGTTTCGGCGTGTGTGACGAGATACTGAGGCGGGGCATGAGCATTCAGTGGTCCTCCTTTGCCCGGGTGGACCTGGTCAGTTACGATCTGCTCAAAAAAATGAGAGAGGCCGGGTGCGTGGCCGTGAGTTTCGGCGTAGAAACCGCCAACCCGGAGATTCTGAAAACCATTAAAAAAGGGATTACCCTGGAACAGGTGGAGGCCGCGGTAAAGGCCTGCGCCGATGCCGGGGTCCTGCCCCATGTGTCATTCATCCTGGGTCTGCCCGGTGAAACGCCGGATACCATTG
>JAXHVI010000075.1:0-2590 GCA_034189195.1 Thermodesulfobacteriota bacterium
GGCCAGCAGCAGCTTGGCTGAAAAGCCCAGGTATTCTTTCATGGAGGGCAGGGCCTGAATGTTGTCTGTGGCAAACCCCAGAAAAAACTGAAACCCCAGGGGAAACACCAGAAAGTAGGCGAACAGGGCGCCGACGGAAAAAAAGACCAGGGAGACCAGCACCACGGGCAGCACCAGGGTCCGTTCTTTCTTATAAAGGCCCGGGGCCACAAACATCCAGAACTGGTAAAAAATAACGGGCAGGGCCAGAACAATACCGGCCAGCAGCGACACCTTGAGATAGGTGAAAAAGGCCTCGGGCAGACCGGTAAAAATCATCTGTCCCTTGTCGCCCATCACC
Source organism: Thermodesulfobacteriota bacterium (assembly GCA_034189195.1). Lineage (GTDB taxonomy): Bacteria > Desulfobacterota > Desulfobacteria > Desulfobacterales > Desulfosudaceae > Desulfosudis. The sequence continues at coordinate 341 of JAXHVI010000075.1, forward strand.
GCCACCAGGGGCCGGATCAGCACCTCAAACAGCTTCTCCTTAAAAGCGTATGAAACCGCAAACCCCACGCCGATGGCGATGGCACACCGTATCAGCCGCTTTCGCAACTCCTCCAGGTGTTCGGTCAAGGGCGCCTGTTTCTCATCGTCACTCATCGGCGCCCTCTTTACGCGTATCTTTCGCTTCCGCAGGCGTGTCTGTTTTTTCCACCGGGGCCGATGCTTCGGCCGGCCCGGCATTCCCGGCGGGGGTACCGGCCGGTGACGGCGCCGCGTCAACCGGGTCGACCTCCCGAACCGCCTCCTTCCAGGTGTCGGCCACGGACTGTTTGATATCCTTGAGCTCCTTGACATCCTCCTCCACGTTCATGGTGTCCTTGAACTCCCTGGCCGCTTTTTTGAACTCGCCCATGGCCCTGCCCAGGGAGCGGGCCAGATCAGGCAGCTTCTTGGGGCCGATGACGATCAGGGCCACCACCAGGATCAGAAGGAACTCCGGCATGCCGATGCCAAACATGAAAAAACTCCTTATTAATGATTCAATCGACCTTCAGATTGCTACGCCTTGAAATGGCCGCTTTTACCGCCCAGCTTTTCCAGCAGGCGAATGTCGGAGACCACCATTCCCCTGTCATAGGACTTGCACATGTCGTAAATGGTCACCGCGGCAACAGCCACCGCCGTCATGGCCTCGATTTCAACCCCGGTTTTACCGAATGTGCGGACTTCGGCAGTAATTTCAATGGCACTGCCCGCCGTATCCGGAGAAAAATCAATACCGGCATAGGTCACATTGATGGGATGGCACAGGGGGATCAGGTCCCGCGTTTTCTTGGCCGCCATGATGCCGGCGATTCTTGCCGCCTCCAGCACATTGCCTTTTTTAACACTGCCGCCCATGATCTTTTCCAGGGTTTCGGGCTTCATTTTAATCACGCCCGTGGCCAGAGCCTTTCGATTGGTGTTCTTCTTGTCTGAAACATCCACCATCCGGATATTGCCGCTGGCGTCAATATGGGTAAACTCCTCGCTCATCTTTACGTCCCTTCTGTGTGGTTTGTATTAACCCGATATGTCATGAAACAGCCGGGTTAACAGGCGGTATAAGGTTACGCCTTTTCTTCGGCCTTGGTCACCACCGTGGATTTCACCTCGTCCAGCAGGGAACGCATGGCGTCAAACACGTTGCCCCTTACGTCACCGGCCACCACCATCAGCATGATATCGTCGCCCACGGCCAGGTGCCGGCCCTCGGCAATCTCCACCGCCACCTCGATAATGCCGGGCATGCGCCGGTGTTTCTCAATCACCCGGGCCAGTGTTTCATGGTCCACTGTGGCGGTCAGGGCCGACACCCGGGTCTTGCCGTCGGCGGCGGTTTCGCGAACCACGCCGTTGTGACATAAGATCATGCCGGCCTTTGCAAAATCCGGGTGGCGCTTTACCCGGTTGATCATTTTCTCCAGGTCCATTGTGTTCTCCTCAAGGCAACCAGAGGCCGCCCATTATTGTCCCGCATTCTATCCGTACGGTGTTACAATCAGGATATCCGGCAGGCCTTTATCGCAGCCTCCGCCTTTTCAAGCTCCTCCTGCGTGTTGATGTTCCAGAAGGAAACCAGGTCCGGGTCCACTGCCCGCAGCCGCTTTTCCGAAATCGTTCGCACCCGCAGCTTGTTATAAACGGCCTTGATCACCATTCGCCCCTGATGCAGGTGCCGCTCGATCACCTCCAGGCATTGCCTGGAATAGACCGCGCACAGGGGTTCCATACCCTCTTTTTTTTCCGGCACCACCACGTCGATGTGGTCCTCGATACCCTCTATGATAGTCCGAATAACCGCCTGTTTCAAAAACGGGGTGTCGCAGGCGGTGATAAAGGCGTATTCGTGGCCGGCGCTCATCAGGCCGGCGTGAATGCCCACCAGGGACCCCCGGAAATCAAACAGGTCTGTGGCCAGCACCGCGTCCCACCCAAGGTAATCCAGGGGCGTGTTGGCGACGATCACCATGTCGTTGCAAACACTTTTCACCGTATCATGTACGCGGTCGATCATTGTCCGGCCATCCAGCATGCGAAAGGCCTTGTTGCCGCCCCCGAACCGCCGGCTCTCGCCGCCTGCCAGAATGACACCCGTCACCGCATGCATGATGCCCCTTGCCTGTACACGACCATCCGTTATTCGCATCAAAATGCCGCCAAGCCTTCCTTATATCACCTGACCCTTGAACCATGCAACCCAAAAGCCGAT
>JAXHVI010000076.1:0-9607 GCA_034189195.1 Thermodesulfobacteriota bacterium
TTCGGCAATACCCTGAAGCTTGTTGAGCCCGGATGCGGAAAAATCCACGGCCGTTACCGTGCAGCCCCGCCGGGCCAGGTGAATGGAATAGCGGCCTTCGCCGGCCCCCAGGTCAAGGGCGGTTCTGTCGGTCAGGTCTATATTGTTGAAAAATCCTTCGAATTCCGGCCGGACCCCCCAGCCGTAATACATGCCGGATGACTGGTAGGCCAGGTCAAAGGATTTTGCCTTCTCGCTTTTGGATGTGGAAAGGGGCATGGCGAACCTGAAAAAGGATGTTACTGGATTAATAGCAAAGTTCGAATAAGCTTTTCGTGTTATGGCACCTTGCACCGCATAAGTCAACGGCCGGTTTGGCCCGGCAGGCCCGTGGCGGTTGCAAAAAACGATAAAACGTGTGACAACCGGTGCATTAACCTACTATATGTATATGGCGATCAATCATTTTCAGCTGCCGTCAAATATGATGCAATCACATTCAGCTTTTACCGGATGATTTCATTATGGAAACACCCGGCATAAGCCTGCTTGAATGTCAGCAGCGGACCGGCACAGAGGAGGCCTGTGCCGGTCCGCTGTAAGGGGAGGATGTTGTCATTGCGTTTGTTTGCCCAATTTGAAACCTGTGGTGATCAATTGCCAGTGACCGGAGATTTTTCAAATCGGAGGCTGAACAGTCGGTTTTTCCGGGTGCTCTGCCTTCTGTCTGGCCCGGCTGTTCTTTTCTTCTTTATTAATGGGGTTAAAGCCCTATGGCTTTCGTTTCTGCCGCCCTACATCTTTATGAAGGACATGGTTCAGGATTGGTTGCTGGCCAAAGCTCTGCTGTCCGGCATTTATCCCTATGACCCCTCACCGGTGCTGGCGGCCCGTTTCCTGGGCGCCTGGTCGGAATTTGTTATCCTTCATCATCCATCGCCCCACCCTCCCATTGCCGCTATTGCTGCCCTTCCTCTGGGACTGCTGTCCTGCCGGCAGGCGGCGTTTGCCTGGCTGGGTTTTGAATTGATGTGTATGGGTGTCTCCGTTTACCTGGTACTGAAATGGTGGGGGGAGGCTTCACTTAGATGGGCCACAGGCCTGACCATATTGCTGATCGCATGGGCCCCTTTTGGAGAAGGGCTGCTGTTCGGGCAGAGCAATACACTGGTGCTGTTGTTGTTGATATGTGCCTGGCAGACAGAAAGACAATGGTTATGCGGTGTTTTTATCGGGTGTTCATTGGCAATAAAATTTATGGGCTGGCCCATCCTGCTGTTCTGTCTGCTGCGCAAAAAATGGCGGGTCGCCGGCGCCGCCTTTGCGGTGTTGATTGCGGGACACATTGCCGCTGTTCTGGTGATGGAGGCAGATCCGGTCTTGTTTTACTACAGCAAGGTCATCGGCAGCGTGGACGCGATTTATCGGTTCGCCGATGGTAACTTTTCCGTCTGGTCGCTGGGCTGGCGTATGTTCGTGGGGGTCAGCGGCCCCTTTAAACAGAGCATCAATGTTTTACCTCTTTTTGCAAACGCCCCCATGGCCCTGCCCGTTTCCTTTTTTCTGACAATTGTCTTTGCGGCGGGGGGGATGATTCTTGCCCTGAAAAGACGGGACTCTGATGTCGCCTGGGCGCTGCTGTTTTGTCTGAGTGCCGTCACCGGCCCTATCTCCTGGATACACTACCTGGTTTTGCTGCTTCCACCCGCGGCTGTGATACTCAAGCGCATCATGGGGCTCGGGTTCCCTCTGGGGCAGACGGCCATATGGTTTTTGCTGATGCTGTTGCTGCTGGTTCCAGATTCAATGTTGAACGGGCTTGCCGCTTTTTTTGATTTACAACCCTCCGGTTTCGGCCCGGTGACGGTTTCTTTCTGGGCCGGTCTGTTAACCCTCATGCCACTGGCTGTTACCCTGGGAATGATGGCGTTTGTCTATCAGACGGGGAAAACGATGCCTCCAGGTTTCTGCTCCCCCGGAATGCCACGGGAAGGTAAAGGGGCACGGTATTATGATTAAATGCCGTTTGTTCTACCGCCTGCATATGCGGCAACCGGTTTCGGATCAAACTGAAGACACCGCCCCTGCTATATGTTGCCGGCAATCAAGATGGTTCAGGCGGGGGTGTTTTTTGCTGCTGGCGGTTGTGTGGGCTGTCCTGTTTCTTGAACCGCTGCGCCTGATGATGCTCTATGCTTTCCCTCCCCGTGTTTTTTTAAAGGATTTCACGCAGGAGTGGCTCATGGCCAGGGCCGTTATGGAAGGGGTCAATCCCTACCTGCCGCTGGCCCGGCTGGCTGAAATATTTTTTTCTCCGGCGCCGCACCTCATCGGCCTGGGCCTGCCTTCCCCGCACCCGCCGCCGGCGGTGCTGCTGGCTCTGCCTTTCGGCCTGATAAACTATCCCCAGGCGGCACTGGCCTGGTTGTTCTTTGAACTGGCCTGTATCGGCGCGTCTGTCTATATCGTACTGCACTGGTGGCGAGGCGGACGGCCTTCCCTGGTCCGCGTCGCCTTTACCACGCTTCTGGTACTGGCCGCTGCCCCATTCTGGGAAGGACTGCTTTATGGCCAGCTCTCCTCCCTGCTGCTGCTCCTTCTCCTCTGCGCATGGCGGTCGCAGCGCCAGATCCGGGCCGGATGTTTTCTGGGCGCATCGCTTTCCTTGAAACTGGTGGGCGCGCCCATCTGGCTTTTTTTTCTGATTCGAAAACAGTGGTACGCCGCCGGCGCGGCTTTTGGTGTTTTTATCGTCACCCATGTCGCGGCGGCCCTGGCGATGGGTATCGACCCCATCGCGCATTACTATCGGTCTGTTGCCGGCAGCATGGCTTATACCTACCGGCTGGTTGAATGGAATTTTTCCCCCTGGACCGTGGGATGGCGGCTGTTTAGCGGTGTGGGGGGACCGTTTGAAAAGAGCACGGTCATTTTGCCGCTGTTTCAGGCGCCCGGGGCGGCCCTGTATGCTTCCGCGCTGCTGCTGGTGCTTGCGCTGGGAGCTGGGCTGCTGATGGCGGCAAAGTCAAAGGACCGCAACGTTTCATGGGCCGTGCTTTTCTGTGTAAGCGCTGTCGTGGGGCCGATCGCCTGGATTCACTACCTGGTATTGTTGCTGCCGCCCTTTGCCTTGGTTCTGAATAATTTGAAACGCCGGGGATATCCACTGTTGCAGACAACCCTGTGGGCGATGCTTGCCGGAGCGTTATTGATTCCCGATTATGCACTGATCAACCTGCTGGCGCGGTTCAACATCAATTATTCGGGGACCGGGCCGGTAACGGTTGCGTTCCGGACCGGGTTGCTCACCCTTGTCCCCCTGGCCGTCACCCTGATCCTGATGGGGCTGGCGGCCTGGAGTGCAAAACAGGAGGAAAGGCCGGCCGCGCCTTCTGAATGATCGGCTTTCGGATCAGGGAATATATCTGAAAGGGAAGGGAAAGAGTGAGCCGGAACGTCGAGGGAAATTATCATCGGTCGAAAACGTACACATAAAACGGTGTCAGATCAGGAGGGGCCAGGTCGCCTTGGAATATGCACCCGGCCCTTAGGCCCCTCGAATCCTTGACCCTTTCTATTTTTTTTGCCACTCGCCGTCGTCGGTCTGAATCCAGGTGCCGGGCGCGGCGGTCTCTCTGATCTGCAGTGCCCGGCGGGCCCCCACTTTTTCCACGGTGGCCCCGGTCTTTCTGGCAATGGCCTGGTAGACCACCATGCGGTCCCGGTTCTCCTCGGCCACGATGTCGGCGCCCTTGCCGCCGGTTTTCCGAAGTTCCAGCAGGCCCTGATTGTTTTCACCGATCAGGCCCTGGGCCTTGAGGCTGTCAATGGTTCCCAAGCGCTCTTTCATGCGTGCCTTTATGTCATCGGCCTCACCGGCCATGGCAAAGGATGCGGCCAGCAGGACCAGGCCGGCGGTCAGTATGCAAAAAACAAAGGTTCTGGTTTTCATGGGGGTCTCCTTTCAGAATCAATGATCCGGTGGAAGTGCTATCTTTTTTCGGATTCGCCTGCGGGTTCGACGGCGTCAATGTCGCTGAAAAAGTCGTCTAAGGCCTTGTCCACCTTGATGTTGATATCCACGGTGATGTGAATGGGCTCCACCTGGACTTTGTGGGTGCAGGCCGCGGTAAACAAGAACGCGGCCGCCCACAGGCAGATAAAAAATTTTTTTCTCATGCCCGGCTCCTGTGTTAGGGGTTGATCTTCCATATGTCTTTATACCCGATCAGCTGGTTTATGGGAATCCGGAAATTGACGTCCAGACTCAACCCTTTGAATTCTGAATATTTCCGCTGGTCGGTCACCCGGACAAAACCGCCTGCGTCCTTGTCATACACGAAGGGCAGGGATTGCGTGGGCTTGCCGTCGAACTGAAGTTTGACGGCAAGGTCCTCGCCTTCGGAATTGAGCAGCACCTTGGCCCAGTCATACCGGTAGTTTTTGAGCGCCTCCCGGGCCAGGTCGATCTGTTTATACTGGGCCGATGTTTCGGGCAGGCCGGCCGTCAGCATGTCGGCCCTGCCTAAATGAATGATGCCCCCTTCGCCCGGCGCGGAAAAGAGAAATCCGTTGTCAATGGCAATGTCGCCGCCGGTGTAAAGAATGGGAATCCGGCCGCTCACCGTGCCCTGGCCTTCCGCGGCCACCGCGCCCATCTGGCCCAGCACATCGGCCAGGTTGAGCCGGTCGGCGTAAAGCGTCAGGTCATAGTTTGTCTGCCCCGGCGCGATCCGCAGGCCTTCGGTGTAAACCGTGCCCCGGCACCAGCTGAAACGGCTTTTTTCAATAAACAGGGTCGGTCCTGATTCCAGTTGAAGATCGATTTTGCCGTCGGCCACACGAATATCGCCAAACACGGCCTCCTGAAAACCCGCTTTCTGGTCCGGGCTGCTTTTAAATGACGGCAGATCAGGGATCGTGATGTCGGCAAAAATGCCGGCAACGGCAATCTTTTTTCCGGGCAATTGAAAACTGCCCGCGTCAAGCCGGCAGTGCAGATGGCCGGTGGTGGTACCGCCCCGAAAAGCGAAATCGGCGGAAAGATCCAGGTTGCCGTTGACCAGGGAGCCGGCGGCGTCCGGGGCAAAAAGCCCCAGGTCGATGTCCGGAGCCGCGTTTCGGTGGACCAGAGAAAGCTTCATGTCCATGGCCGGCCCGCCGGAATCCTCAACGGACGCGGAACCGGTCAGAATGCCGGACAGGCCGGAGATCACCCCTTTGCCGTACCGGGCGTTCAGCGCCAGAGTCTGCTCCTTCTGCTGAAGAGCCCCGGACAGTGCTCCCATGTTCAAGCGCTTCCATTTCACCGGGCCAATGGCCAGGCTGCCCTGCGGGGCAGGGCCTTCAGGCCACTGCCAGGGAAGGTGAACATCTGTTTTTTCAACTCGTACCTGGTGCCGGTCCGCGCGTATCCGGCCCAGGGCCAGGCCCAGGTCTCCCTTTGCGCTCATCGCCCGGCCGGCTGTTGAAAAATCAGCGGTGCCCCTGATTTTTGCGTCAGCAACAGTGAGGGTCCCCTCATTCAGCGTGATGGCGGCGCCGGAAGTGGTCAGCACACATTCTGCCCGCCCCCTGCCGGCGGTGCCGTTGCCTGAAACCTGAATGTCGGGTACCGGCAGCGCAACAAGGGCGTTCCCCATCCTGATCCGGCAGCTCTTTTTGTTATCGGTTTTGTCCCTGCCGGCGGTCAGGTCAAATTGCCAGCCGTTTTTGTCCGTACGGCCTGAAAAGGTCCCGGCCAGGGTTAATGGACCGTCCAGCAGAAAGGGGGCCTGCGGGTCCGGCGCTGATGGGGCTGCCGCGATAGAAAAGCTTCCCTGCTTTTTATCTGCTTCCGGTCCTGCCTGCAAGGAGCCTGTGATTTTTTCAAGGGCCAGGGAAGCCGGTGAGACAAACTTGATGTTGGCGCCGGTCAGTTGCCATCCGGATGCCTGGCTGCCGGCAACGGTGACGGCAAGGGGCGCGTCGGAACCTGCCGGACCCAAGACCACGTTCTGATATCCGGCCTCGCCTTTTGTCATTTCAAAACGGACAGACCCGGAAGCAAGGGCCGCCGGGTTCAGGCGAATGTGAGCACGGCCCGCCACCGACGCGCTGCCGGCAAGATGAAGGCCGGGCACCAGGGAACTCCAGCCGGCGAACCGTTCCAGGACCAGGGCAGGGGCGTTGAGGGTTGCAAACAGCTCTCCCTGGTTCAGCATGGCCCGGGCCGTGACTGTTATTTGCTGGCCGCAGGGATACAGGTCAAGGACGGCGTCGATGGTCTCCATTGTGCCGTCGCTTGAGGTCAACTTCAGGTCGCAGGGAACCTGGAATCTTTGGCTTTCTGTCAGCAGGTTTACCATGACGCCGGAGATTTTAACGGCATCCATGGAAACCGGCAGGGAAGCCCCTTCGGCCGCGGGTGCTTTTTCAGGCGCGACCGGCGCAAAACCGGGAAAAGTAATGGCGCCGTCCGTGTATTGTGCGTTCACCGAGACGCCGTGGACCGTCACGGTATTAACATGTCCGCGCGCAAGGCCCCAGGGGGTGTACCGCGCCTTTATCGCGGCAACCTCAAGAAACGGCCGGTCCGGGTTTCCCAGCACCACAGGGCCGATCTCCGTTTCAAACAAGCCCAGCCGGGAGATGGACACGCTGGCCTGCTCAAGACCGGCCTGCCTTGCGGCGCGCGGAATCACCGTGGTCTCCAGCCAGCCGGCCAGCAGTACATTGACCGCTATCTGCCAGCAGAGCCAGATAACGCTGATTAAGGCGCCGGCAATCAGGATTTTTCTGATGATTTTTTGCGGCATGGTAACGGTCCGGTGTGCTCGCGCTCTATTTTCTCTTTTTTTCTCCAAGGGACTCGATAAACACTTTAGCGTCTTTCAGGCTCGCGCCGCTCTCTTCTCGAAATGCCTTAATGGCCTCGATCTTCTTGCCGCTTGCCAGCAACTCAAGAACTTTTGAAGACGGCTGCCATGATGGCGGTTCGCCGGACTCAATACCCAGATTTCGGAAAAGATAGCGCATCTGACTCTCAAGCTTCTCTACACGTTCTTTCAGATTCTCGATATCCGTATCTTTCCTGCTGCCGAACATATTTCCCCCTTCTATCCATATACTTTTAACCAAGAGTGGCTGGCTGGAGTGATGAGTGTACCATATTCAGATGGGTATTGATTGTCAAACAGGGAAAAGGATTCCATATTGACAACCGTGATGTAGACAGATAGAATTTAACCTTGTCACACGACGCGCCGATCGATGATTTTCCGTCATAACACTCCATGCGACATACACGGGGGTGTTTATGACTGCTCCGTTTTTTCTTGACATAGGCTATGAGTATGATAAAAATAATTCGATTGGGGGCGATCTATATCAATTTACTAAATTGGAGGCAGAAATGAAAAAAATGGTAAAATTTTTTTTGGTAATAGGACTTCTTTTTGTACTCTCTTCATGCGCCAAGGTTACCCTTACTAAGGAGATTACCGAATACAAATATGAAGGTGACAAAGTTATCGAGACTTACAGAGAAGCAATAACACAAACACCTGAAAAGACTTTCCCTATCCACCTGAAACATCAGGAACTTTATGAATAATGATATCGTTACCTAATACATATAATATCGCAGGCATAATGCACTTGTGATATTTGTGAGTAAAATTTTTTTACTTGCTTACCTGTTGTTGTTTTCAGAGAATTAGGATGGTTTAACATATGTTTAAAAAAAATTTGTTCATCACAATTTTTCTGCTGGCTTTTCTAGGGTGTACCGTTGGGGTAAAACTTGATCCAGATATTATCAGACAAGAAATTTTAAAAGGCACCTCCACAAAAAATGATGTGCTTGCGATTTGTGGCCAACCCCAGGGGAAACGAATGTCCGCAGATAACCAGAAAGAAGTTTGGCACTATGCCTACGTTAAAAAGGGAGTAACAGGAAGGGGCGTGGTTGCCCATATAGCAAGAGTTGGAACGGAAATGAAATCTCATAAAGTAGTTCTTGATGTGGAGTTTCAGGACAATATTGTTTCTAACTATACGCTTGAAGAAGGTAATACGACAAAGTTTAACTATCAGTAATGAGAAAGATATTTATTTTTTTTATGTTACTTGCGGGTAGTATCGTGCTCCCGGCATGCAGCCCCCAACAACACCTCGCTCCCCCATTAAAACAGGAAGCTGAAAGCGTCGCATCATGCCAAGCCTATAGAGTAGCTGTCTTGGGTTTAAAAAACAAACTCAACAGTCGAAATAATGATTTTTTATGGGAAAAAAAGGTTTGCTATAATGCTGGCAATATAGTTTCAAATTATATTGAAAAAAAAATTATAGAGCTAAAAAAATTTCAGGTTGTTGAGCGAACCCATGTAAACGAAATAATTAAAGAGTATGAACTCAGTGCTTATGGCCTGACGGACAATGACTTGAATATTATCAGGCTTCTCAACGCTGACGGTGTTATTGTAGGTGAGGTGAGCGAGTTGTACACCAAAAATCAAATTATTAACATCGGAGGTGGATGCGATTTCACTGCCAAGCTTATCGACATCAGGTCTGGAAAGGTGTTATTTTCATTTAGTGCAAATGAAGTTGTCAATTGGGGTAACTATAAAAATGCCTTAGAAAAAGCCATGGATAAATTTCACATCCAGTTGTCGCAATTTCAGTGCACGCAATAATGGCTAATTTTCGTATCCTAATTTTATTTTTTTTCTGCATGGTTGTAATGCATGGATGTTCCTCCAATTTCCATCGGTTTACCCCTCAACCCTTAAATGTTAGTTCTTCGGTTTACTATGGCGAAGCTTATGCAAGTGTATGGGATGCTACATTGGCAATCTTGGAGAAATATCCCATTCTCTTGGCAGACGAAGCTTTAGGTATCATCACTACCGATTATGTCCCCACAATCTCCTATGAAAACATGCTTTACTCCAACATAAAAAAAGTAACTAAATATGGCTATTTTGCCTATACCCTTTTCGGCCATGACAATGTTGCTGTTGTCGTGTCTACCGAAGCAGGGTCTCCTGCTTATTGCCATCTATTCCCAGGAGACATTATTCTCAACTATAATAAAGAAATAATAGCTCAATGCGACCAGTTTGCGTTCAAGGTGCTCCGAAACAGCAAAACACAGCATGTATCATTAACAAAGAAGACTTTCCCATCGTCTTTCGCTCAGCCAATTATTATGAATAGCAGAATGCGATTGAATCTTAGAATAAAAAAAATTACAAATCAAAAAACCCAGGTAAAAATTTCAATTATGGAAGAGCAGCTTGAAGGGCGTTATGATCTATCTTCAGGAGTGCTCTCCGTAGGAACATTTAAACCCACATCAAATAAGGGATATAAAGAGTCTCTTTTTTACGAGATCCTTCATATGTACTTTAATGAAACAAAGTAATTGATTCGGATGACAGCGGTGGGGGCAGTTGGTTGTACAGCCCGTCGGCCTTTTTAAAATGGGAATTAGTCGGTTGTTCATGCCTCCAACCGGGAGGCCGGTGCTGCCGCTGGAGACCATTCGGGCCATGGACGCAGAAGGGCTGGTGGGACCTCCGGATTTCCGGCCCTCCAAGGCCACGCGCATCAAACACGCCATGGACGCGCTTTCTTCCCCGGC
>JAXHVI010000077.1:0-2048 GCA_034189195.1 Thermodesulfobacteriota bacterium
GCTGGTTTCACCCGATGGCGAAGTTCTTGCGGCGGACCACAACCGGCCCGTTTCCGCGTGCGATCCGTCGGCCCATGCCGAAATGCTTGCCATTCGCCGGGCCGCACGGCAGGCGGCAAATTACAGATTGCCAAACACCACCCTCTATGTTACGGTGGAGCCCTGTGTCATGTGCATGGGAGCCGTTATTCACGCGCGAATCGGAACGGTGGTGTTCGGAGTCCACGATCCGAAATGGGGCGCGGCCGGGTCGCTGTATGACTTTACGAAACACCCAGCACTGAACCACAGCCCCGCCGTTGTTGCGGGGGTATGCGAAGACGCCTGCCGATCTATCCTGCAGGCTTTTTTTGAGTTAAAGCGCGGCAAGCCGTCGATATAAAAACGCAGAAGGAGTGAAACGTGGCCAATATTGTTGTGGTGGGAACCCAGTGGGGAGATGAAGGAAAGGGCAAGATCGTGGACCTGCTGGCGGCGGTTGCCGATCTGGTGGTTCGGTTCCAGGGCGGCAATAATGCGGGCCACACCCTGGTGGTCAACGGGGAATCGTTTATCAGCCACCTGGTGCCGTCGGGCATTTTGCAGGGCAAGATGTGCCTGATCGGCAACGGTGTGGTGGTGGATCCGGCCGTGCTTACCGGGGAGATGACGGCCCTTCGCAGCCGGGGGGTGGCCGTGACCCCCGACAATTTTAAGGTCAGCGCCAGTGCCCATATCATCATGCCTTACCACAAGACCATCGACCTGGTCCGGGAAGAGGCCAAGGGGCATGAAAAGATCGGCACCACCGGCCGCGGCATCGGCCCCTGTTACGAAGACAAGGTGGGCAGAAACGGGCTTCGGTTTGTGGACATGCTGGACCTGCCGGCCTTCAGAGAGAAGATGACCCGTCAGGTGAAGGAAAAAAATCTTTACCTTGAAAGAATGTTCGGCACCGTTCCCCTGGACCTGGACGGGGCCGTGGCCGAGTACGTGGGATACGCAGAGATCCTGGCGCCCTATATCGCCAATGTATCACGGATTATTGCCGACGCATCGGCAGAGGGTCGCCAGGTGCTGTTTGAAGGGGCCCAGGGTACCTACCTGGACATTGATCACGGCACCTATCCCTATGTCACCTCCTCCAATACGGTGGCCGGCAACGCCTGCTGCGGTTCCGGTGTCGGTCCCCGGGATCTTTCCGGCGTGCTGGGCATTGTCAAGGCTTACACCACCCGGGTGGGAGAAGGCCCTTTTCCCACCGAGCTGTTTGACGATGTAGGGGACTTCATGCAGCGCACCGGCAGCGAGTTCGGCGCCACCACCGGCCGAAAGCGTCGGTGCGGCTGGCTGGACGCCGTGATGCTGAAAAGCGCGGCCCGGCTGAACGGACTAACCGGCCTGGCCATCACCAAGCTGGACGTATTGACCGGTCTTGACACCCTGGAGATATGCACCGCCTACCGGTACCAGGGCGAAACCCTTTCCGATTTCCCCGCGGATGTAAAAACTCTTTCCCGGTGCGAGCCGGTCTATGAAACGGTGAAAGGGTGGCGGGAAGATATCTCCGGCGTCCGGTCCCGGGCCGACCTGCCCGATGCGGCCCGGCGCTACCTGGACCGCATCGCGGAGCTGGTGGGTGTGCCGGTGGATATTGTATCTGTGGGCGCCGGCCGTGACCAGACCGTGGTTATCAATAACCCTTTTGCATGATGTCGTCGCCGTTTCCGGCAATGGACCGGATGAACCGGACCGGCATGGCGCATGGCGTTGCGGCTCATGGAAAAGGGGGCCGGTTCCAGACAATTTTCATTGACAATCCGTTCAAGGTTATTTAAAACTTCAGGCACCAACGACAAGTCGGGACGTGGCTCAGTCTGGTAGAGCACAGCGTTCGGGACGCTGGGGCCGCTGGTTCAAATCCAGCCGTCCCGACCAGTTAAATCAAGTCGTTATGTCCGGTCGAATGAAGGTTGCGTCTGGCGGGAGAACACAAGAGAGGGGAGGGCTGTGTTTTGCCCGGAACGACACCAGGACAGCCGGGTGCCAACCACGGCGGTGTAGCTGCC
>JAXHVI010000078.1:0-3051 GCA_034189195.1 Thermodesulfobacteriota bacterium
GATCCCTTCCGTCTTCTCCAAATCGGTATCGGGATCGCTATCGATATCGGTATCGAATTCCGATTTGGAGAAGACGGAAGGGATCATCCAATGATTACAAAACAACGGTATGGGGCTGTCTTTGCCATCTGCCTGCTGCTGGTGTTTGCGGGCTGTGCCGGGCTGGCACCGAAAGACACCGTCACCCAGGTATCCACCATTGACGCGCTTTTGACCGGGGCATACGACGGCAGCATGACCTGCGGCGAACTGGTCAAGCACGGCAACCTGGGTATCGGAACCTTTGATCGTCTGGACGGGGAGATGGTGGTGGCCGACGGCGTGGTGTACCAGGTTCGGGCCGACGGCGAAGTCTATGCGGCGGACAAGGCCCTGACCACGCCCTTTGCCGCGGTGTGCCGTTTTTCACCGGACCGCACCGTGGCATTTGCGCCCGGCGCGACCTATGAACAGGTGCAGGCGACTCTGGACTCGGCCGCGCGCAACACCAACCTGTTTTGCGCCATTGATATCAGCGGTACTTTTTCGCGCATGCACACCCGCAGCGTGCCGGCCCAGATCAAACCCTATCCGCCCCTGGCCCGGGTTACCGCCAACCAGCCCGGGTTTGTCATGGAAAACGTTTCGGGCCGGGTCGTGGGGTTTCGCTGCCCGGCCTATGTGAAGGGCGTGGGCGTGCCGGGGTATCACCTTCATTTTATCACCGACGATCACACGCGAGGCGGCCATATTCCGGGTTTTGAAATGGCCCACGGCACCGGGGCCGTGGACGTGTGCGACCGGTTTTTGCTGCTGCTTCCCGGAAAAGATGCCATGTTCGGCGCGGCCGATTTTTTCGTGGACCGGGCAAAAGAGCTGGAGGCCGTTGAAAAGTAGGCCTGCCGGAAAACGCTATTTTTTCTCCGGCGCCAGGTGGCAGACCGACGCGGAAACGTCGTCCTTGTCCCTGGTTTCCAGCCGGGTCCAGCCGGTGTCGGAAAGAAACTTTTCCACGGCGGACAGCTCCGGCTCAAACACGAACACCAGCATTTCATCCCCCATCTTGAACCGGGTGGTGTCTCCCACCGGAAAGAGGGTCCCCTCCCGCAGGAACACGGCGATCATCATGCCCCTGCCGGTATAACCGCCGGAGACGAGGGTTTCAGCGGCCGCTTCGCCGGGTGTATCCAGTCGCCACCGCTGAAGAAAGACCTGACGAGCCTTGAAACGGCGGGTCCATGTGTCGATGTCGGCGGTGACGCCAAAGGCCAGGGCCACATCGGCCTGGTGCAGCATCTTGGGCGTAAAGGAGGAGTCGGTCTTCAGGGCCGCGTAAAGACTGATGCCACGGGCCTCCTGCTTGACCTTTTCCGTGAACAGGACGTTGACCTCGTCGTTGGCGGTCAGGGCCAGGGCCCCCCGCCGGGTGTCGATCTCGGCCCGCAGCAGGTTGCGCGTCTGCAAGCCGTTTCCATAGATCACCCGGGTGCAGTCCGCCTCGGCCGCAGTGCAGTGATCGGTGTTGGCATCAATGCAGACCACTTCCTGCCCGTTCTCCTTGAAGAGCTTGGCCACATTGCGGGCCACGTCATTGGCGCCCAGGATCACCCATCCCATTCGGCTGGGCCGCCGCAGCCCCAGCACGCCGGCCATCAGGCCGCCGGTGAGACCCGCGAAAACAACGGTCACGGCAATGACCAGAAAGACCAGCGCCCGCAGTTCATAACCGCCGGAAAGTCCCCTGTCGGCAAAGGCGGCGGCGAAAAAGGAGGCCACGGCCGCGGCCACGATGCCCCGGGGCCCGATCCAGGCCACAAACAGCCGTTCTCTCCACGCCAGTTCGGAAAATGCGGTGCCGATAAATACCGCCGCCGGACGCACCAGAAACATCAGGGCCAGCACCACGCCCAGGCCGGGCCATCCCAGCCGGGTCACCTGGGCCAGGCGAACGTCGGCGGCCAGCAGCACGAACAGCATGCCGATGAGCAGGACGGTCAGCTCCTCCTTGAACTCCACCAGGCGTTTGATGCCCTGCATTCTGGTGTTGCCCACGATGATGCCCGCCACGGTCACCGCGGCAATGCCGCTTTCCGGAACAATCGTGTTGCTGAGCTGGAACAGGGCCAGCACAATGGAGAGGGTAAAAACGTTTTCACTGCCTTCCGGCACCAGGGTGCGCGCCCGGTAGAGCAGGACCAGCAGGCCGGCCGCCAGTCCTCCGGAAAGGGCCCCGAATCCCAGCCGGGACACCACATGCCAGATCCAGACCATGGGGCTGCCGTGGGCCGGGCTTAGCGCCGCCTCCAGGGCCACAATGGCCACCACCGCTCCCAGGGCGTCGATCAGCACACCCTCGGCCTCCAGCACGGTGGCCACGGAGCGCTTGACCTTGAGCCGCTTGAGCAGGGGGTTGATCACCGTGGGCCCGGTCACCATGACCAGGGTGCCGAACAGGATCGCGTTTTTCCACGGCCAGTCCAGAATAAAGCGGGCCGCCACCGCGCCGCCGGTCACTGTAACCAGGCCGCCGAAAAGCACCAGCTGACGAATGGAGCGCCTTGCCCGCCGCAGCCGGTTGAATTTCAGGTTCATGCCGCCTTCAAAAAGAATGACGGCCACGGCAAACCCGGTCAGCATGGTCAGGGCCGGTCCCAGTGTCTGGGGATGGATGATTTTTGCGCCGTCCGGGCCCAGGGCCACGCCGGCGGCCAGCAGCAGCACGATGCCCGGCACGCGAAGCTGGTGGGCCAGGGCCTGGGCGATCATGCCCATGGCCAGGGCCAGAGCGATGGTGAGGGCCGGGTTGTAGAAAAGGCCGGTTTCCATGAGGTGTCTTTCTCCACCTGGTTGCGAACCCTGAACAGGGCCATCATATTATCAAAGCCCCTGTCCCTGTCAACGGCCGGCAAGGTTCCGGCGGATTTCCGGCTTCCCGGAGCGTCCTTGTGGCACGCCCAAAATCCGCGATTGATTTTACGCCGGGTTGTTTTGGGTGCCGCGTCGGGCGAAAAAATCGGCGCGGATGATCAATTCGCCGTCGAACGGGCACTTACTTTAGAAACAAACGGGGCC
>JAXHVI010000079.1:0-4279 GCA_034189195.1 Thermodesulfobacteriota bacterium
TAAAATGGGTATTGTTCAAGCCGACCATCCCCTTTTCAATATACTCAAAGACCATATTATACATTGCACAAGTATTGATGCCTATAAATCTATCTGCAAGGACGGTTTTATTAAGGTTAACGATGATTCCTTTCCCTATACTTGGGAGCAGACAAAAGCAAGCTGTGTGTATCAACTTGGAGGAATATCCCTTCTTGATTTTGGGCTCCCTGAGAATGAAGTCTTTTTTGTAACAGATCAGAAGAACTTTAGTTACGCTTGGGAATCTATGCTTGTGGCGCATAGCCCAATGACCGTAATCATCAAAATTAATCGTGATAAAATATTAGATAGAATAATGAGTGGGAAACAGATAAGAAAAAAAATACAAAAATGTCTATTAATACCATTCGTTGAAGTGTGCAGTTTAGAACCAATTCCTATAAATACATTTGAAGGTATTGTCGCTGTGAGATCCATTTCAGAATTTGTAGAAGTATCTCGTGAGAACTGCCTCTCTGCAGGGCTATAGAAAACGATAATCTGTAAAAGTTAAGATCTCCCCGGACAATATCCACGATTTCCTGAGAGGTTATTTTTGCTCGAATAGTGAGGATGTCAAACCGTAAAATTTGTTGTCAAAAAGCAAACGTTTGCCCCCGCCCGTTGCAGCGCAGCCGAGTGCGGACGGTTTTTCGGGAAAAGCGGGCAGGCTGTTTGAGCACCGCCGCAGGCGGGCGAGTTCCTGCCCGCGCCGAAAAACCGTCCGCGCGAGGGAAGCCGCGCCTGTGGCGTGGCCAAGCTGCTGGGCATGTTTCTTTTGGTACTTTTCTTTGCGCCAAAGAAAAGTACAAAGCCGTCATATCCTGTCCTGGCCCTTTAAAAAGGCGTCAAACTCCAGGTCGTAGATATAGAGCAGCACCATGGTGATGCCGAAGATCAGCGGGCCGTAGATCAGGCCGATCAGGCCGAACAGGTGAATGCCGCCTAAAATGGCAAAAAAGATCACCACCGTGCTCATGCCGGCCCCGCCCCGCATGAACAGGGGTCGCAGGAAGTTGTCGATCATGCCCACCACCACCACGCACCAGATAATCAGAAAAACCCCCAGGCCGATTTTTCCGGAAATCAGCAGGTACGCTGCCGCCGGCACCCAGACCAGGGCCGTACCCACCACCGGGATCAGCGACACAAAGGCCATGACCGCACCCCAGAAGAACCCGGGCATTCCGCAGATGGCAAAGGCGATGCCTCCGGCCGCGCCCTGGGCCAGGGCCGTGAGAAAACTGCCCAGCACCGCGGACCGGGACACATCCTTCATCTTCTGAATCAGCACGGTTTCATGCTCGGCGGACATGGGCACCAAATGAAAAATGTAATCATACAGCCGCTGCTGATCCTTGAGTACGAAAAAAAAGACAAAAATCATGAGAAAAAACTTGCCCACCACCATGGAGATGTTGCCGAGAATCGCCCCGCTCTGGCTCACCAGCAGCTTGCCGGCGGCAGATGAACTTTTGATGGCCAGGGCCTGGAGGTCGACGCCCTCCAGCACGCTGGACGGCAGATAGCGCTGCATAAAGTCCACCGCTGTTCTGACCAGGGGCGCGTCCTTGAGTTTTTCCAGGTTGCCGGCCGCCACCCACCGGTTGATGGCGCCCACCGAGTCGATGCCCTGGGCGATGATCACCGTCAGCATGATCATGCAGGGAATCACGATCACCAGGGTCAGCAGCAGGCAGACCAGACCGGCGGAGAGGTTTTCCCGGCCCTTGCTCTTTTTGACAAACCACTGGTAGACCGGATTTGCCATGGCCGCGAAGATAAGCGCCAGCAGGATCGGGTCCAGGTAGGGCGCGATCATTTTATAGCTTGCAAACAGGGCGGCAAACAGCAGGAAAAAAAGAAAGTAGTGATCGATGCTCAGTTTTTTCCGAAAAGAATAACCCTCTTTCATTTGACTGCTCCTGTTTTTACGGTTCCATCGAAATCGGGATCGGATCGTAACCGGAGTCGATACCGACGCTTCATGCCCCGGCCCTATTCCAGAAACTCCCGGGCCACCTCCTTTACCGCATCATCAAAGGCCCCGTCGGCCACGGCTCTCACCTTTTCCTGTGCCCGGGGCAGTTGGGCCTCGCCCATCATCTGGACCATGTCGGCCTGCACATCCCCGGAAAGGGCCTCAAACCGGGGCCACAGTGTATCCACGACCTCCGTGGCCAAGCTTTCACCGGCATCGCACAGGTATTCAAACACCACCATGGCGCCCAGCCGCACCGGCCAGTCCGGGTCGGTCAGCAGGTCGATAAAGGCCGGGTAGATCCGGCCCCGGTCGATCATCATGCGGGCCGCAGTCCCGGCATTGCCGCCGGTCACAATGGCCTTGAGCGTGTCCACACCGAAGTCGGCACCGTCCCTGTGAGCCGCCACATTGATCACCTCTTCAAGTGCCACCTTGCCGGTCCACCGGAACCCGTCCTCCAGGATCAGGGTGGGAACCGCCTTGATGTCCGCTTTTGCGGCCTTCTCCTCAAACAGGGTGCCGTCAATCACGTTGAGAACCAGTTTCGGACAAAAGAGGGCCAGGCCCAGCAGGGGACCGGCCACATGGGGGCAGAACGGACAGTGGGAGGAGATGTAAAAATCCAGGTTGACCGGCTTTTCCAGACCCTCCAGCAGGCCGGCCGCGGGCGGTATCTTTTCCACCGGAACGGGCGACTCGCCGGCAAGCACGCTTAAAAACAGGTCCAGCTCGGCCCCTGAGGGCGCGGCCTGGTAAAAGATGTTGGGGGCCGGGTTCAGGCAGGGGGTCTGTCCCGGCCGCGCATCGGCCATGTCGATCTGAACAAACGGCGCGGCCTTTTTCAGGTGGCGGCAGAAATCCCGCAGAAAAAGGCCTTCCCTGCTTTCCGAAAGAAACGCCGGCAGGGTGAAGGCTTCCTGTGAATGGGCGGCGGCCCACCGAATGACCATGGCCTCGTCAGTTGACTCCATTTGTTCCCTCCTTCATCCAGACGGTTTTGCTTCTGGTTTGACATACCATAAAATCACCTCCAAATCTTCCCAAATTGTCAAAAACATAGTAACATAAGCCCGTGATGCATTCCGGCATAACCGCCAGGCCGGGCCTCCGGTTGACGGCATGCCGAAACAGAACACACCGATGCGTGGTTTTCAAAAGGCAGGAGAATCAATGGATTTTATCAAAATCAGATTAAGCAGCGACCTGGACCAGATGGGATCGGACATTCGAAAGACCATGGATGATATTTTCGGGTCGGTCAATCCCATGTTTTCGCGTTACAACCAGAAATGGGTGCCCCCCATGGACCTGTTTGAAACCCGGGACGAAATCACCATTGTGGCCGCCATCGGCGGAGTGGAGCGGGAGTCGCTGGAGGTGGAGATCAACCAGCGGGCCGTTCGTATCTGCGGGGCCCGCAAGGCCCCGGTAAGCGTTGAAAAGGCCCGGTTCTGCCTGGCCGAAATCCAGTACGGCCGGTTTGACCGTGTTTTGTTTCTGCCCACGCTCATCGATACGGACAAGGTGTCGGCCTCGCTTTCCGGAGGCCTTCTGCGGATTACCATGGGCAAACAGCCGGTTTCCGGGTCCAAAAAGATACCGATCAGGCATCTTGACCGGTAGGCCCCACTGCTCAAACACACCGCGGCGTTTTTTTCGAAACCAAAGACAGACCTGTAACGGAGGAATGCATGGCTCAGCCAAAGATACCTGAATATAAAGCAAACGGCACCACCGACAAACTGCCGGAAACCGTCCCGGTCATGCCCCTGTCCGACGGCGTGCTCTTTCCCAAGATGATCATTCCCGTTGTGATCACCCAGAACGAGTACATGACCCTGATCGACGAAGTCATGTCCGGCAACCGTCTGGTGGCCCTGATCACGCCGAAGTCCGGGGAGCGCAAGTCGGACTACGGCCCCGGCGACCTGAGCCCCATCGGCACCCTGGCCCTGATTCTCAAGATGGCCAAGCCCGATGAGAGCCGAATTCACCTGATGCTTCAGGGAATCAGCCGGATTCGGACCAAAAATTTCATAAAAACCGACCCCTACCTGGAGGCGGCCTTCGAGCAGATCACCGAAAGCGAAAAAAAGGACAAGGAGACCGAGGGACTGATGTCCAACATCTCCAACGTCTACCAGGAACTGGTACGCATCTCTCCGGCCATTCCCAATGAACTGGGCGCCATGGCCGTCACCATTGACGAGCCCGGCTCCCTGGCCGACATGGTGGCATCCACGATCAACTCTTCTACGGAAGAAAAGCAGAGCA
>JAXHVI010000079.1:4379-6639 GCA_034189195.1 Thermodesulfobacteriota bacterium
CGCATCTCTCCGGCCATTCCCAATGAACTGGGCGCCATGGCCGTCACCATTGACGAGCCCGGCTCCCTGGCCGACATGGTGGCATCCACGATCAACTCTTCTACGGAAGAAAAGCAGAGCATTCTGGAAACCCTGGATGTGAAGCTGCGGTTGAAAAAGGTCACCCGCCAGCTCAACCACCAGCTGGAGATTCTCAAGCTGGGGGACAAGATTCAATCCCAGATCAAGGAGGACATGGACAAGCAGCAGAAGGAGTTCTATCTTCGCAAGCAGCTCAAGGCCATTCGCGAAGAGCTGGGGGAAAGAGAGGATGGCAACGTCGAGGCCGAGGAGTACAGGGCCAAGATCGAGGAGGGCAACCTGCCGGAAGAGGCATACAAAGCCGCCACCCGGGAGCTGGAGCGGTTCTCCCGCATGCACCCCTCGTCGTCGGAATACACGGTCTCCTCCACCTACCTGGACTGGCTCACCACCCTGCCCTGGGACAAACAGACCGAAGACCACCTGGACATTAAAAAGGCCCGGGCCATTCTGGACAAAGACCACTTCGGCCTGGAAAAGCCCAAAAAACGGATTCTGGAATACCTGGCCGTGCGCAAGCTCAACCCCGATTCCAAGGGACCGATCCTCTGCTTTCTGGGCCCTCCGGGCACGGGCAAAACCTCCCTGGGCCGTTCCATTGCCCGGGCCCTGGGCCGGGAGTTTATTCGCATCTCCCTGGGCGGTGTGCGGGACGAGGCCGAAATCCGGGGCCATCGCCGCACCTACGTGGGCGCCCTGCCCGGCCGCATCATTCAGGAGATTCGCAAGGCCGGCACCAATAACCCGGTTTTCATGCTGGACGAAATCGACAAGGTGGGCGCCGACTTCAAGGGCGACCCCTCATCAGCCCTGCTGGAGGTGCTTGACCCGGAGCAGAATTTTTCCTTTGCCGACCACTACCTGGATGTCTCCTTTGACCTTTCAAAAGTGATGTTCGTGGCCACGGCCAACGTGATCGACACCATTCCCCCGGCCCTGCGGGACCGCATGGAGGTCATCGGGCTGCGGGGCTACACCCTGGAAGAGAAAATAAAAATCGCCCGGCAGTATTTGATTCCCCGGCAGCGAAAGGAAAACGGCCTGGCCGCGAAACAGATCACCTTTTCCCAGAGCGCCATTCGCCACATTATTTCCGACTACACCCGCGAGGCGGGCCTGCGCAACGCCGAACGGGAGATCGCGTCGGTGTGCCGGGGGGTGGCCGCCAAGATCGCCGAGGGCAAAGAGGTATCCGGCGCCATCAAGCCCGAAGACCTGTACGAGTACCTGGGCCCGGTGCGGTTCACCTCCGAGACCGGAGACAACGCCCTGACGCCCGGCGTTGTCATGGGCCTGGCCTGGACCCCGGTGGGCGGCGAGATTCTGTTTATCGAGGCCACCTCCATGAAGGGCAAGCGGGGCCTCACCCTGACCGGCCAGCTGGGCGATGTGATGAAGGAATCGGCCACCGCGGCCTTGAGCTTTATCCGGGCCCATGCCGCGGAGTACGATATTGACGAAGCCTTTTTTGACAAGTACGACTTTCATATCCATGTGCCGTCGGGCGCCATTCCCAAGGACGGCCCGTCTGCCGGCGTGACCATGCTCACGGCCCTGGTCTCCCTGCTCACCGGCCGCAAGGTAAAAAGGGGCCTGGCCATGACCGGCGAGATCACCCTGCGGGGCAAGGTCATGCCCGTGGGCGGCATCAAGGAGAAAGTGATCGCGGCCCACCGGGCCGGCATCAAGGAGGTGATCCTGCCCCGGCCCAATAAAAAGGACTTAGAAGAGATTCCCGAAAAAGTAAAAAGCGCCATGACCTTTCACTTTGCCGACAGAATGGGCGATGTGCTGGACCTGGCGCTAAACGGCAACGGCAAAGTAAAAAAGAAAAAGAGGGCCCCGGCAAAAAGTAAAAAAGCCGCAAAACCCGCCGCGAAAAAGACAGCGGCCCCAAAAAGCCGCAAATAGGGTTGCAATCACCGGTTGCCGGTGATACACAAAGACAAAAGTAAACGCATAAATAACGAGTTATGTAACAGGCCAACGCCACCCAGACTCTGTCCGGGTGGCGTTTTTTTATGGGCGACAGGCTTTCCGGTGAACGGGTTTCGATACCGATCCCGATCCCGATAGACAATATGGTTGAATGTTATTAACCACCATCAGCAATAGAAAGGCCTGCCAAACCTTGAAAACGTGGGTTATAGTCAGCATTCTTTAATAAAAACCTAACCAC
>JAXHVI010000008.1:0-2470 GCA_034189195.1 Thermodesulfobacteriota bacterium
GGAGGTTAAGAGCGGTTGATTTTTCGGCCTGCCTGCCGGCCGTCGATGATTTTCAGGTAGGTCTTGCAGGTGTCGCAGATCTCGATGCTGTGGACCGGGTCGCCCTCAATGACCAGCAGCGACACCTGTTTCTGGTCCTGCGTACCGCAGCCGGCGCACTGAATACGGCCGAACGGCCACCGGGCGCGGCATGCGGAACAGACCAGAAATTTCTTTCCCTCTTCTCCGCTAAGCTCCCCCATCAGGGGCTTTCCGCCACAGACCGGGCAGGCGCCGCGGTTCCATTCCTTGAATGCCGGTGAATCGGTGAGCAAACCGGCCTGGACCGCCAGAAGGGGGTTGACGGTCTCTTCAAGCAGAAACCGCAGGGTCTGGGCGTGCTTTCCGTCGGGCGCGTGACCTTGCAGCGTGTTTCGCACCAGGGTTTCAAAGACGGCGTCTTTGTCGACCATGGCCTGAATTTCTTCGGCTGCCTGGGGCGTTTTTTCAGCGATCAGGGCCAGCATCTCAAGAAAGTGGCGCTTCATGGCCGCGTAATCGCAGTCCAGCGCTGTTTTATCGAGAAGGGGGGCCCCGTCCCGCATGCGGGTCGCAACGACTTCGGCGTCGATTTTCAATGGGGATGCCGTGGATCGGAGGGCGTCGGTGTATGCCCGTCTGAGCGCTAAAATCGGTCTGAAAAAACCAAGCAGTTCTTTGTATACCGGGTTGTCTGGTGTCGCTGTGCCGTTGAGGTTCATGAACGTCCTTCCCAAAGGGGGCTTCTAAAAACCCGGGTTACTCCTTCCGGTCGGTGCCTTCCGCTTCAGCCACTTTCCGGCGCCGCTGGCCGATGAAGCTTAAAAAACCGGTGGCCAGCACAGCGCCGGCAACCAGCCCGGACGCGGCGGTTCGCCGGGCCACGCGGTACCGGGTGTCGGGCCGGACCACCTTTGCCAGTGGATAGTTTTTCTGTTTTTCAGGAAGGATCCACATGGTGTTGTAGTCCTCGCTGGGGTAGAGATTGGCATCCCCCCCCAGTTCCTTGATCCGCCGGTGCGCGAAGGTCAGCATCTCTTTTTTTGTGCCGAAATTCAGTGCCCCGGTGGAACAGGCCGTGACACAGGCCGGCTTCAGGCCGTTGGTGATCCGGTCGATGCACATGTTGCATTTGTAGATTCTGCCGGTGGCCGGGTCTTTTCGCGGTATGTTGTACGGGCAGTAGGAGACAAAGTCCTCATAATCGAGTTCCGCTGTTTTTTCCGTGTAGACCACGGCCCCGGTTTCGTCCCAGATCACGGCTCCGGGCACCACTTCGCCACCCATTTCACAGGGCGGATTGTAGCAGTGGCGGCACCGTTCATTGAAAAAGGACCAGTTGATGGTGCCGTTGGCCCGCCGTTTTTCCATAAACACGATCCGGTTCCAGGTGTCAGCCGAAAGGTCCGGCGGATTTTCATGACTGCCCCGGTTTTCCGTCTGCTCGCCCTTCAACTGGTTCCAGTTCTTGCAGGCCACCTGGCAGGCACGACAGGCCGTGCACTTGTCTATGTCGATGCAGATTGCCATCTCTTCCATAACGTCACCCCCTATGCTTTTTTGACGACATCGACCATGAAGACCTTGCTTTCCGGAATCATGGTGTTGGCGTCCCCGATGTTGGGCGTTACAATGTTGGCGCTATCGCCGAAGGTAAAGACTTCGGGTTTTTTATCCTTCGGGTCGTACGGTCGTGTCGCGGTCGTGGCCCATCCGTAGTGGTAGGGAATACCCACCTGGTGCAGGGTCTTGCCCATGACGGTGAAGGGCACCCACCGTACGGTGACCATGGCCACCGCCTCCAGCTCGCCCCGGGCCGATTTGACGATGACAATTTCGCCGTTTTTGATGCCTTTCTGGTCGGCCAGTTCCTGGCTGATCTCCACGAACATGGCGGGTTCCAGCTCGGCCAGCCATGGCTGCCACCGGGTCATCAGGCCGGTCTGCCAGTGCTCGGTGACGCGGTAGGTGGTGCAGATGAGCGGATAGTTCGGATCGTTGGTGGCCCGCATGTTCATGTTATTTGTCAGTCCGTCCCGGTCCCATCGCTTGATGGTGGGGCTGACAAACTGCGGAGACAGCGGGTTTCTGTCCAACGGGCTTTCCAGGGGTTCGTAATGCTCGGGGAAAGGGCCGTCGGTCAGGCCGGGGCCGAAGATATGGCCATGTCCTTCGGTCTTCATGATGAAGGGGTAACGGGATTTGCCGCCGGCGGAAAGCGGAGGCCAGCCGCCGTCGGGCACGTCGCCCCGCCACACGTTCAGGTGCCACTCGATCACGGGTTTGTTGGGCGCCCAGGGTTTGCCGTTGAGGTCGACCGACGCCCGGTTGTAGATGATCCGGCGGTTTAAGGGCCAGCACCAGGACCATCCCGGATAGAAAACATTAATCTCCATTTTTTATCCAGTACCGATAACCCGCCAGGTATCTCAGCAATCATAGTGGTTTCATT
>JAXHVI010000080.1:0-2214 GCA_034189195.1 Thermodesulfobacteriota bacterium
TACATTACCACCCAGGGCGCGCGCGTTGTCCGGGAAGGCCGTCATCTTCTGGTAAAAAAGGGAATGGACGTGTTTCATACCCTTTTTCCCCACAAGCTGGAACAGTTGCTGCTGTTCGGCCACGTGGAAATCACATCCAATGCCATGCGCCAGTTGATGCGGGACCAGATCGACGTGGTGTTTCTTACCCAAAACGGAAGATACCTGGGCAGGCTGGCCCAGGCCGAAGCCAAAAACGTGTTTCTGCGCAAGCGCCAGTTCCTGCTGCTGGATGACCCGGCCTTTGGCCTGGCCATGGCCAAGAACATCGTGGCCGGCAAGCTTTCCAACATGGCCACCCTGCTGATGCGCGTCAAACGGACCCGCAACAGCGGCCCGGCCGGGGAAAAGGCCCGGCAGATCACCGACCTGTTGAGCCGGCTGGCCCAGGCCGACACCGTGGACGCGGTGCGCGGGTATGAAGGCCGGGGCAGTGCGATCTATTTTGACGGGCTGAAAACCGGCTTTGTGGAAAACCCCGGATTTACCCGCCGGGTGCGGCGACCCCCCACCGATCCGGTCAATTCGATTCTCTCCCTTTTGTACACCTTTCTGATGAACCGGGTTTACGCGGCGGTTCGGGTAGCGGGCCTGGATCCCTACCCCGGTTTTCTTCACACCATCGATTACGGCCGTTATTCGCTGGTGCTGGACCTGATGGAAGAGTTCCGCACGATTATCGCCGACACCCTGACCCTGTCGCTGTTCAACCTGAAGATGGTCCAGGCCCAGGACTTTTATACGGAAAGACCGGTGCCCGACGCCCCGGCAGGCGGTCCGGCACCGATTGAGCCGGATGTGACCCTGGACCCCATGGGCGGCATATCATCGAACAGCCTGGCGCCCGCTCTGTTCGACCTTCCGGAGCAGCGGATGGACGAAGCGCCGGCCGGGCCGGTCACCGGCAAATACCCGGTGCGGCTGTCGCCCGAAGCCTTTACCAGGGTGATTCATGCCTTTGAAAAAAAACTGACAACCCCCTTTTTTCACCCGCCGGCGGACCGTGAACTGACCTATGGCGAGGCCCTCCGCTTTCAGGCGGGCCAGTACCGGAAAATCATAGAGGGCGAGCTGGCCGCCTACCAGCCGATTCTGCTGAAATGATCATTATTCTCACATACGACATCACCCACCCCAGACGGCTGAGGCGAATGCACCGGTTCATGAAGGATTTCGGTCTTAACACACAAAAATCGGTGTTCGAGTGCGACATTGATGAAAAGGACCTGAAGACCATCCGCCGGTTCTGCCGGACGGAGCTGGATATTGCCAGCGACTCGGTGAGAATCTACGGTATATGCGCCGGGTGCCTCAAGAAGGCGGCCCTTTCCGGCATGGGCCTGCGCCTGGTGGTGTGGGATTACGCGATTGTGTGAACAGCGGGGAAAACAAAAATGAACATGCTGGTGGCCTACGACATTGCCGACCCCAAACGGCTGCGGCGCATCGCCAGACTGATGGAAGACTACGGGGTGCGCGTGCAGAAGTCCATATTCGAAGTTTCTATCCGCCCGTTGACCTTTGGCGAAATGCGAGCCAGAATCGAAGACACCATGGAGCCGGCAGAAGACGGCGTCAAGTACTTTCCCCTGTGCCAAAGGTGCGCCGGCAATATTGAAATCATCGGCCTGGGGGTTTTTGTGGATCCGGACGCCGAGTTTTCCGTGGTGTGAAACATGCAATATATTGAAAACCGCCGCATGCCGATGGTTGACGATTGCGCCGGCACTTTCCGCCGGTCTTTGGGGCGGCAACGTTGCCATGCTTTTTTTTACTCTGCTTCGTGATATTTAGAAATCAGCAGCAGCGCCGGCGCACAATTTATAACCTGAAAAAGCAGGAGGTTTTATGCCGCGACGTGTTTCACCGCCGGTCAACGAACTCGACAGCCTGCCTCACCCACTGACTTCGGGCGAACGGCGGGTGTTTGATTTTTTTAACACCCGGCTTGCGCCCGAATGGGAAATCTACGTTCAACCTCACTTAAACGGATTGCGGCCCGACTTTGTGCTGCTGCATCCCCGGATCGGGGTCGCCGTGTTCGAGGTAAAAGACTGGAGCCTGAATGACGCGGCCTACCAGGTCCAAAGACGGGAGGACGGCACGCCCGTGCTGATGGTAAACGACCATGGAGAGTGGCGCGCCATTGAACAGGCAAACCCGGTGGAAAAAATT
>JAXHVI010000081.1:0-6605 GCA_034189195.1 Thermodesulfobacteriota bacterium
GGATCTACGGCCTGTACGTGGCCCACCTGCTGGTGAAAACATTTAAAGGGGGGGAGCCCCCCCTCACCGCCGGCCAGATCGCGGCCCGCCTGGACCTGCCCATCCGCCTGGTCAAGAACCTGCTGGAAACACTTTCCGCCGCCGGCCTGGCGACGCAGGCCCTGAACGGCAAAAGCGGTGACCCGGCCTGGCAGCCGGGCCGCGATATTTCCGGCATTACCGTCGCCTCGGTGGCCGAAGCCATGGACAAAAACGGCACCACCGACATGCCCGTCACTTCCACCGACGCCCTTTCCCGGCTTTCAAAAGCGGTCCATGCGTTTTACGAAGACATTCGCAAGTCAAAGGCCAACGTGGCGTTAAGGGACATATAAACAGCAGGGGCGGCCGGCGGCCGCCCGACTGATGGGCAACCACCGGTTGCCCCCACATAATCGCCTGCGCCGGAAAACCCGTTTGCGCGAGGGCAGCCACGCCTGCGGCGTGGCCAAGCCGCAGGGCGCGGTTCTTTTGGTGCTTTTTGAATCCCTGAACCCTTGACCCCTTTCAAACCATCGACTGCGCTGAAAATCATGCGGGTCGTTACTGCCGGTAATGGAAAGATGCGCCCTACTTGAAAGAAACGGTATTGAGCATCTCCAGCAGGGCGGCCCTTTCATCCGGATTGGTGTAGGAGATGGCCAGCACCAGGATGTAGTCGCCCATGGCTGCCGCGTAAAGGTCCTGCTTGACCGACACCTGGGCCAGGGGAATGGCCGCCTGCATCAGGTCAAAAGTTTTTCCGCCCAGGGTCCGGGTGGTGATGTCCTGTGACAGCGAAACCGGAATCGGCGTGGACTCGAGCAGCTTCTTTGTGTACAGGTGATAATCCCGCCCGGTTTTCACGCCCATGGGCTTGTCGATGCGGTCGGCCATGGCCATGAGGTTGGCGTTGAACAGCACCTCGCTGTCATCCGGGTACAGATAGGCGGTAAACAGGGTAAGGGACTGGAGTTCGGACGGCTTTGCCGCCTGTGCCGCGGCGGCCTTCTGCCAGGTGTCTATCTTGACATCATCGGCCAGGGTAAGGGCCATGTCAAAATAGTCGTTTTGATACACATTGCCGGAAAAGGATCCGAAGTCAATCTCCGGCCGGCCGCAGCCCCAGAACCCGGCCATCAGCACAGCAAGCCACAGACAGACAGACAGACGAACGGTTTTCATAGCCTTCCTCCTGGTTTTATTTTTTTGTGTGCCGCGCGGCCCGCTTTAAAACGGCGGCTGCGCGGATCTGTTTTACAAACCATCCGGATCCCACCGGTCTTCGGATCTCTTTTTTAACGCCACCGGCGGTCCCAGAATCTCGGACCAGATCACGGCCCGGCGAAGCTCGGCCACGGAACCCGCCCCACCGGAACGTTTCGCCACCGGCGCCTCAGCCGGCGCGGGGGCGGTCCCGGCCTGTTGCAGGGCGGTTTCAAAAGCGGTGGTTCCTCTTTGCGTCCTCTTTGCGGGGGCCGGGGCCGGCGGCGCCTGTTTCCGGAAAACGGGCTGAACAACCGCTTCCGGCCGTCGTCCCTCATGGACCTGTCGCATTCCCTGGGCCGGGGGCGCCGGTTTTTCCGCTTGCGGTGGCGCATCTTCCGGCATCAGAAGGTCCCACCGGGAAGGGGTCTCCCTTTTGGCTTCCACCTCCCGGGCGGCCCGCTCCATCTCCTGCTGAATGCGGGAAAAGACCCGGCCCAGCACACCACCCGGC
Source organism: Thermodesulfobacteriota bacterium (assembly GCA_034189195.1). Taxonomy (GTDB): domain Bacteria; phylum Desulfobacterota; class Desulfobacteria; order Desulfobacterales; family Desulfosudaceae; genus Desulfosudis. The sequence continues at coordinate 1,739 of JAXHVI010000081.1, forward strand.
CCGGCCGCGGTCTCGGCGGCTTCACCGTCGGGCCCTGGTTTTCGCGCCCGTTTGATCATGGCACCGATCACCTGGAACACCACGATGGCCAGAAAAAACAGAACCGGTATCAGGTCATCAAGGCCCACTGTCTATTTCTCCCTGGGTTTTTCCCTGTCCGGTGAAGCGATATGGTCTCTCATCTGGGTATCGGCCATGATATTTTTCATGCGGTAGTAGTCCATGATGCCCAGGTTTCCCTTTTCAAAGGCATTGGCCATGGCAAGGGGAATCCTTGCCTCGGCCTCCACCACCTTGGCCCGCATCTCCTCCACCTGGGCCTTCATCTCCTGCTCCCTGGCAAAGGCCATGGCCCGCCGCTCCTCGGCCTTGGCCTGGGCGATCTTCTTGTCCGCCTCGGCCCGGTCGGTCTCCAGCTCGGCGCCGATGTTCTTGCCCACGTCCACGTCGGCGATATCAATGGAGAGGATTTCAAAGGCCGTGCCCGAGTCCAGCCCCTTGTCCAGGACCCGCTTGGAGATCAGGTCCGGGTTTTCCAGAACGTGCTTGTGGGAATCGGCCGACCCGATGGTGGTGACGATGCCCTCACCCACCCGGGCCAGAATGGTCTCTTCCCCGGCGCCGCCCACCAGCCGGTCGATGTTGGCCCGCACCGTAACCCGGGAGATGGCCTTGAGCTGAATGCCGTCTTTGGCCATGGCCGCGATCATGGGGGTTTCAATCACCTTGGGGTTGACGCTCATCTGGACCGCCTCCAGCACGTCCCGGCCGGCCAGGTCAATGGCCGCCGACCGGTTGAAGGAAAGATCGATCTTGGCCTTGTCCGCCGCGATCAGGGCCTGGACCACCCGGCTCACGTTGCCCCCGGCCAGGTAGTGGGACTCCAGCTCGTCCGAGCTGATGTCCAGGCCCGCCTTGGTGGCCATGATCTTGGACTCCACGATGAGCTTGGGCGGCACTTTGCGAAACCGCATGAACACGATGTTGAGCAGGCCCACCCGGGCCCCGGACACCAGGGCCTGAATCCAGAGAGAGATGGAAGAGCCGACAAAGTAAAACAGCACGATGACCGCCACCACGAGAAAAAACAGTATAATGTAGTTCGGGTTCATGGGGGTCTCCTTTGGGAGTGAAAGTGTTTATTCCGGTGTTGTGACGATGACCTGGTTGCCGGTCACCGCGCGCACGACCACCTCGGAATTTCTATTAATATACGCACCGCGACTGACCACGTCAACCCGTTTCCCCTCTATCATGGCCACACCCGAGGGCCGCAGATCGGAAAGGGCGGTTCCCTTTTTCCCCAGCAGGCCCTCCATGCCGGGCCGCTGGGAAGTGACGCCGGCACCGGTGGACAGCTCGGCCCGAAGCGTGGCCGGTGACCGGGCCAGCAGCTTCAGGCCCAGAAGAATCACCAGGGGCAGCACCACCACGTCAATGCCGATCAGCAGGTAGCCGGCATCAACGGATATCTGACCGAACACGGTGTACAGGGAATAGCCGATCAGGCCGGCGGCCAGCAGGCTCAACAGGCCCCCCGAGGGAAGGATCACCTCTGCGATGATGATCACCACGGCCACCAGCTGCAGAATGACGACCAGCATCACCGGGTTCATTTTGTTGTCTCCCCTGAAACCACCAGCACATTGCCGCGCACCGCAATAATTTCCACCGGAGTGCCTTTTTCAAGGAATTCGCCCTCTGTGACCACGTCGTATATCTCAGGGCCGATCTTCATCTTTCCCGCCGGCCGCAGAGAAGTGAGGGCCACGCCCCGGTCGCCAACACCGGCGCCGGTGTTGGCCGCGGCATCGGCCCGGGCATCCCCCAGGGTGGTGTTGAGGTAGGGTCCGCTGACCACCGCCGACAGCCGGGGCAGCACAAACCGAAGCAGAAACAGGGCCGCCAGAAAGGCGGTCACCACGGCCCCCAGCACCTGGATCACGTTGTCTACCATCAGGTCCGTCTGCCAGGGCAGATCCGGGTCGGGCAGCACAAACCCCTGCATGGCCAGGACAAAAGAGGCGATGATGCAGACGGTGCCGGCAATGCCGGCAATGCCGAACCCGGGCAGCACAAAGATTTCAATGCCGATCAGCACCAGGCCCAGCAGAAAAATCAGCAGTTCGGTGTGGTCGGCAAGGCCCACGGCGTACTGGTTCATGAAAAACAGGGCCAGGCAGATGATACCCACGATGCCGGGAACCCCGAAGCCCGGAGACTTGATCTCCGTGTACAGGGCCCCCAGGCCGATCAGCATCAGCAGGGGAGCAAAGGTGCCCATCCAGCGCATCAGTCCCTCGGACCACTTCTGTTCCATGACAACGATATCGGCGGCGTCAATGCCCATGGCGGCCAGCATCTCCTTCACGCTGGAAACGGTCATTTGCGAAAATCCCAGGTCCCGGGCCTCGACATCGTCCATGGTGAGCAGCTCGCCTTTGGCCACCACGGTTTTTTTCGACACCACGGCCGATTTTTGGGCTTGGTCCATCTCCTCGTATTCCAGGGCGTTCATGTAGAACGTGCCGCCGTCTTCGGTCACCACCCGGAACACCTCCATGTCGGCGGTGACCATGGACTCGGCCAGGGCCTCGGGATACCCGTTTTTTTTGGCCAGGGCCCGGAACTTGGCCCGCAGCGGGGACTGAAATTTTTCCCCCAGCATTTCCGGCCCCTGGCTGCCCACCATGATGGGCGCGCAGTCGCCGATGGTGGTGCCGGGCTTCATGACCAGCTCGTTGCAGGCCAGGGCGATCAATGCCCCGGCCGAGATGGCCTGCCTGGAGACAAAGGCGATGGTTTTCCCCTTGGTGTCGGCCGCCGTGATCAGGTCCACGATCATCAGGGCCGAATCGACCCGGCCGCCAAAGGTGTCCAGGTCCAGGACAATGATCTGGTGCGGTGCTTCCGGAATATCATCAAGCGCCCGTTTCAGGTAGGCGGCCATGCCCGGAGCCACGTCGCCGGCCGCCTTGACCACGTAAACCCTGTGGGCATCACCGGCGGATACCAAACCCGGGGCCACCTGAAAAAATACGGAAACCAGCAGGCAGAAAATAAGAAAAAAACGGTTCACGGGCGCTCCGGCGATTCATTATGATCAAACCGCTTCACATTGAAAAATCTATGCACCGGTCCGGCCGGCCAGGGAAAACCGGTCCAGAATCCTCCCCACGGTCCCCATGTCAGGGGCGTGAAAATCGGCTTTCAGTGCCGGGTTGTTGTAGGCGATAAACGGCACCTGGGCCAGGGCCGCGGCCCGTTCATCCAGTTCCGAATCGCCGATGTAAATCATCTCCGGCGGGGTCGCGCCAAAATGGTCAAGAATTTTTAACAGCTGCTCCGGGGCCGGCTTGGGCCGCATCACGTCCAGGGCCGTAACCACCATCTCGAACCTGTCGGCAAGGCCGTGCTCGGCCAGGACCCGGTTCATGGTGTTGGAGCGGTTGGTGGCAATGGCGGTATGAACCCGCTTGTAAAGACGGTTCAGCAGATCGTCCAGGCCGGGGGCTTTTTTCATGTGCTTTATAAACGGGCCATAGCCCAGCCCTTTTCGAAGTTCCCGGGCACGGGCCAGGCCCTCTTCGCCACAGAGAAAGGCCAAAGAGTCATGAACCGTGTGCATCTGAACATAACTAAACTGGGCGTCGGTCATCTCCGGCAGCCCCATGTTGACCAGGATGCGGTTGTAGTAGGCCCGGTTGGCGTCATCGGTGTCAAACAGGACCCCGTCGCAGTCAAAGGTGATGATTTTAACGGTCTGCAATGTCATGTCGCTCACAGAACCGGCTCCTGGTTTGGCAAAACCGGAGAGACCAGGGTGCCCTGGACCCGGATTTTAATGTCCGGATTTATTGTGCTGTCGGTTTTCAGATAGATAAAATCGATGTAAGTGCCCGGTGTCTGCCGGATGTTGGTCACTGTCAGCTGGTAGGCGGGCCGTCCGTTATGGGAGATCTCTTCCAGGTCAAAGGAGATATCCTTTCCCTGATTGGCCCGGACCCCGGTGATGGCAAACGGGTATTTTTCACCGGGAACAATGCGCACCACCTGCTTGAGTTCCATGCCCACCGTACCGCTGAGCCGCACATGGTTAGGCATGACCGAGACCACGCGCTCCACCTGACCGGTGATGGTCAGGGGAATGATCTTATTAGCCGGGTCGTTGGTGTAGACCGACGCCGTTTTGGTAAGATGCTGACCCCCGTAATGTTTCGTATAGACCTTGATGCTGATGGTGCCCTCGCCGCCGGCGGGGATCGACCTCGTAAACGAGGCCACCGCGCACCCTCAGCCGGTTTTGACCTGCTCCACGCGAAGCTCGGCGGTGCCCGTGTTCCTGACGGTAAACTCGTGCACCACCTCCGTGCCCTCGGGCACCGGGTCAAAGGTGAAGGTGCGATCCTCTATCACCGCCGTCGGTACCGCCGCATCCGGCACATCCGCGGCAAAAGCGCCGGTCCCTGCCGACAGCAGCAGGAGAACGATTCCACTCAGCATGATCAGACGTTTCATAGGTTTCTCCCGAATTCCTTATATGAGTACTCTTTCCGCCACAAGCGCGGCCGTGTCCACCACGCAGAAACCCGGCGCATCGTCTTTTCCCAGCAGTTCACCGGGGTTGATCACCAGGGTGTGGTTGACCTTTTTCTGCATCCATACATGAAAATGGCCGAAACAGACAATGTCGTACCGGCCTCCGGCGGCCAGATCGGCGGCAATGGTACCGTCATGAATAAAAGCCACCTGCCGGCCGTCGGTGTCCAGGCGGCCGAAATCGCCGTGAAGCGTAATGTTTTTATGAACGGTCAACGCGTTTTTCGTCAACAGGTGCCGGTCCCCGTCGTTGTTGCCGAACACGCCG
>JAXHVI010000082.1:0-7599 GCA_034189195.1 Thermodesulfobacteriota bacterium
CAGGACTTCAAGCGCATCGGCCATGCCACCCGCGTGGCCCGCTACGCCGAGGAGATCGCCAAACAGGAGGCCCCTTCCGGCCTGGCCGTGATCCTCTGTTCCGCCTATCTTCACGACATCGGTATTCACGAGGCCGAGCGCAAGCACAACAGCACCGCGGCCCGGTATCAGGAAGAAGAGGGGCCGGCCATCGCCCGGGCCATTCTTGAAAAAACCAGCGCCCGCCCGGAACTGATCGACGAAGTGTGTGATATTGTCGGACACCATCACCACCCCCGGGAAAACGAAACCATCAATTTCAAGGTGCTCTACGACGCCGACCTGATCACCAACCTTGAAGAGGCACAGAAGGAAAAGCCAAGCGATCCCCAGCGGCTGGAAAAAATCATCGAAAACGACCTGTTTACCGACACCGGCAGGCAGGTTGCCAAAAGAGTGCTGTTGAAACAGCAATAAAAGGAAAGCTCCATGAAAGTGACAAGAAAAATCATAAAAATAGACGAAGAAAAATGCACCGGCTGCGGCCAGTGTGTGCTCGCCTGCGCCGAGGGCGCCATTGCCGTCATCAACGGCAAGGCAAAGGTGGTGTCGGACAATCTGTGCGACGGCCTGGGCGCCTGCATCGGCGACTGCCCTGAGGACGCGCTTCACATTGTGGAACGGGAGGCCGATGAGTTTGACGAGGCGGCCGTGGAAAAACACCTGGAAACACTTCAGGCAGAAGAAAAAAAGGCCCCGGCCACATTGGCCTGCGGGTGCCCCTCTTCCCATGTGCAGACCTTTATGGCGGCAACGCCCTGCCAGACGGCCAACCAGCCCCGGGCCACGGCCCCGTCGCCGGCATCGGCCCTGGGCCACTGGCCGGTGCAGATCAGCCTGGTGCCCCCCACGGCCCCCTTTTTAAAAGGCGCGGACCTGCTGGTGGCGGCCGACTGCGTGCCTGTAGCCTTTCCCCGGCTTCATACCGAATTTCTGCCGGGCCGGGCCATCATGATCGGGTGCCCCAAGTTTGACGACAAAAAAGCCTATGTGGACAAATTTGCCCAGGTGTTTGCCACGGCCGGCATCAAAAGCGTCACCTGCGTGATGATGGAGGTGCCCTGCTGCTCCGGCCTGCCCATGATTCTAAAAGAGGCCATGCAGACCGCCGGGGTCAAGGTCCCCATGGAGGTGATCACGGTGTCGGCCCGGGGCGAAATTCTGGAAAAAAGAAAGATGTAGCCCACCGAATCGGGATCGGAATCGAAATCCCTACCAACTGAATAATCCGGAACCGGCCGGCCGGTTCCGTGCGCTTCGTGTGCTTCGTGACCTTCGTGTCATAAATGGCCTGTCTCACCAGACCGGCGGAGTGCCTGGACGCAAAGTCGCGAAGAAATAAAATATGCGGGTCAGATCTCTTCATCAGCCACAATACCGGGGTGGTCGTTGAGAAACCGGTAGAGGGTGGCCCGGCCCACGCCCAGCAGGCGGGCCGCCTTGGCCTTGTTGCCGCCGGCTTTTGCCAGGGCCGTTTCCACACCGCCCGTGTCCAGCTTGTTGCGCCGGCCCCGCTTCTGGGGAAGCGGCGTGCCGTCGCCCTGAATTTCCGGCGGCAGATGGGCCGCCGTGATCTTGTTGCCGGACGCCTTGATCACCAGGAACTGAATGATGTTCTGAAGCTCCCGCACATTGCCGGGCCACGCGTATTCCACCAGCAGGCCCATGGCATCATCGGCGATGGTGATATCACCGGTGCGGGCGCCCATGGCCGCGTGCCTGACAAAATAGGTGGCCAGCAGGGGAATGTCGTTTTTCCGCATGCGCAGCGGCGGCAGGTGAATGGGCACCACATTGAGCCGGTAGTAAAGGTCTTCGCGGAACGTCCCTTTTGCCACCTCTTTTTTCAGGTTCTTGTTGGTGGCGCTGATCACCCGCACATCCACCGAGGTCTGTTTTTCGCTGCCCACCTTTTCCAGGACCCCCTCCTGGAGAAACCGCAGCAGCTTGACCTGGATGGACATGGGCAGTTCAGCCACCTCGTCTAAAAAGATGGTGCCGTTGTGAGCCAGCTCAAACCGGCCTTTCTTGTCACGCACGGCCCCTGAAAAAGAACCCCGCACATGGCCGAACAGTTCGCTCTCCACCAACCCCTCGGGCAGGGCCCCGCAGTTGATGGGCACAAACGGTCCGTTGCGCCGGGTGCTTTCGCTGTGAATGGCCCGGGCCACCAGTTCTTTTCCGGTGCCGGTCTCACCGCTGATGTTCACCGGCACGTCATAGGCCGACAGGTCCCGAATCTGGTGGAAAAGGCCCCGCATCTCCGGCGTTCGGCCGATGATGCCGGCAAATCCATCCTCACCCTTCTGGCCGCGGACCGCCTCCTTGAAGGCGGTCTGGTCGGCCAGGGCCGCCACCACCCCCTGAATGCGGCCGGCCGGGTCCCGCAGGGGCACCACGGTCACGTCCAGTTCTTTGCGCTGACCTTCTATGGCCGGCGCCACGGTGGAATAACTCTTTTTCTGGAATGTCGGGGGCTCGCACCCATCACAAAAAGAGCAGTTGTCACCGCACAGGCGGGGAACAAATACGTCGTGACAGTTTTTACCGATCACGTCCACGGCGGAAAGGCCGGTGATCCTTTCAGCCCCTTTGCTGAAAAAAAAGATTTTCCGGTCCAGGTCGTGGGCCAGAACCCCCTCGTGAAGGTTGTCGATAAGCCGTTCGATATTGGCCTTGTATAGAGAAAAAGAGGCGTAATATCCACGGTTCAGCAGGTCGTGTACCATATCCTTTATAATCCGGGCCGCTTCGCGGAATGCCGCCCGTTGGCTCTCCAGATCCCCCACAGCTTCCGCCGGATCGGCCACGGTCCAGCACACCAGGGGGGGGAATCCGGCCAGCATGGGAAACTCCCGGCCCAGGGTCTGGCAGAGATCCACGGCAAGGTCGAAATGGCCCGCTCTCAACGCCGAAACCGCCTTGGGCCGATGGCCGGAAATGTCGATGCCATGTTCGGCCATCACCTCCACGGCCATGGGGTGAACCTCCGGGCCGGGCGTGATGCCCGCACTGAAAACCGCAACATCGTCACCGGCCATTTGCCTGGCAAAGCCTTCGGCCATCTGGCTTCTGGCGGTGTTGTCCCTGCACAAAAAAAGAATCGCACCCTTATTCATTTGCTCTTTTTCGCCTTTTTCAATAGGGTTTTGCTTATCAACCGTCTCATTTACATATAATATTTGTGAGACAATGTCAAAGTCAGCACCGGCAAAGCGCGGGGCCGGACAAAATGTTTGACTTGTTCAGCCCATGACTGTACTTATGAACAGCCGGTGCCCGGCGTTGCACGGACGGCCCATCCACCCTGGATACAGCAGAATTCATGACCCGGAATATAAACATCAGACAACCCGATCCCTCGGCCGTTGCAGCCATTGCAAAGGCCCTGCCCTGCTCGGACATCACCGCGTCCCTGCTGGTCAACCGGGGCATTCTCTCGGTAAAACAGGCCCGGCATTTCCTGTCCGCCACCGTGGCCGACCTGCCCTCTCCGTTTGCCATGAAGGGTATCGACACGGCCGTGGCGCGCATTCATGCGGCCCTGGTGAACCGTGAAACCATCCTGGTGTTCGGTGATTATGATGCCGACGGCATCACGGCCACCGCTCTTCTGGTGACGTTCCTCTCACAGGCCGGGGCCATGGTCCGGCATCACCTGCCCCACCGGATTCTGGAGGGGTACGGTCTCAAGCCCCGGCACATCACCGAAGTGGCCGCCACGCACAAGGCCTCGCTGCTGATCACCGTGGATTGCGGCATCACCAGCCATGCCGCGGCCCTGGCCTGCAGGGAGGCGGGCATCGACCTGATCATCACCGACCATCACCAGGCACCGGCCGAACCGCCCCCGGCCCTGGCCGTCATCGATCCGGCCCAGGCCGGCTGCCCGTCGAGCCTGGGTGACCTGGCCGGCGTGGGCGTGGCCTTCTACCTGCTGATCGCCCTGCGGGCCTTTCTGCGGGAAAAGGGGTTCTGGAAAACCCGGCCCGAGCCCAACCTCAAGGCCTGCTGCGACCTGGTGGCCATCGGCACCATTGCCGATATCGTTTCCCTGACCGGCGAAAACCGGATTCTGGCCAAAACCGGCCTGGAGCTTCTCCGCACCCCCTCCCGGCCGGGCATCGAAGCCCTGATTGCCGGTGCAAAAATCAAAAAACCGGCCCTTTCCGCCGAGGATGTGGCCTTTCGGCTGGCCCCCCGGCTTAACGCGCCGGGCCGGATCGACCATGCCGCAACGGCCCTGGAACTGCTGCTGGCCGAAACAAAGGAGGTCGCCGTAAAAATCGCGGGCCGGCTCAACCGGCTCAACACCAAGCGGCAGATGATTGAAGAAGAAATTTCCGATGAGATTCAGCAGATTGTCAATGACCGCATCAACGTTATTAAAAAGCGGCGCTCCCTGGTACTGGCCCACCGCCAGTGGCACCAGGGCGTGATCGGCATCGCCGCGTCACGGGCCGCGCGGCGGTATAACCTGCCCGTGGCCCTGATCACCATTTGCGGAGACATGGGCGTCGGGTCGGCCCGGGGCATTCCCGGCCTTCACCTTTACGACGCCCTCAAGGGATGCGCCCGGCTGTTTGAGGACTTCGGGGGCCACGCCCAGGCTGCGGGTTTCCGCATTCGCATGGAGAACCTGGCCGCCTTTGAAACACAGTTTGAGTACATTGTGCGGCAGCAGACCACACCCGGCGATTTTGTTCCGGCCGTGGCGGTGGACTGCGAGCTTGCCATGGACCGCATCACGAACACTCTGGTCCGCGAGATTGAAACGCTTTCCCCCTTTGGCGCCGGCAACCCGGAGCCGCTGTTTTCAGCCCGCAATGTGCGGGCCGGCGACACCTTCATGATCAACGGCCGGCACCGGAAAATGACCCTGGCCCACCCCGGAGCAGACAAAGGTATTGCCGCCATCTGGTTCAACACCCCGGCATCACATCAGGAGTCCTCTTTTTTTAAACGGATTCTCTTCCGTCTGCGGCAAGACACCTGGAACGGTTCCGGGGCCCCGCAAATCATCATTGAAGACGCCTTTACCGAGTAGCCGGAACACATCAGCAGACCGCCTTCCCTCTGACCCGGATATTACAGGTGAAAATTCCGGACAACCCGGCAAATCCCTCCGGGCCGTAATTTTCCCTTGCATTCATGGGCCGCACCCATTATTGTTACCTCATTTTCATCCATGACGCTTTGATAAAAAAGAGGTATTTGCATATGGGAAAAGTCTTCCACAAGGGCAGCAGGGAGTCGCAACTGCTCTCCCGGATAGAGTCCTCAAAGGAGTATGAACGCAGAAACGCCATCTCCAGGGTCAGAGACATATCAGAGACCCTGGCCAACGCCATCACCTCCAAGCTCATTGAGACCGGGTACGTGGAGACCCACAACCAGAACGGCCTGGAGGAGATGATTCACAAGTGCCTGGAAGACCTGACCCGGGCCGATGATTTTGACGTGGACTACAGCGTGGCCCCTTTCCGGGGAATCACCACCACACCCAACATCGTGAGCCTTTATGTAACGGCCTTTGTGATCGAAAAGGTGATCAACCACAAGGATACCGTGGATGTCTACGGTTCCGACGAGGAGATATACGTCTGCATCAACCGGCAGGTCACCAAGTATCTTTCATAAATCCGGTCAGTTCATGAATCGGCCCGGCAGGGTCCTGCCAAAGCGGTTCATGATCTGCCCACTCAAGAGACGATGCGACCGACCTTCCACCCCCTTCTGGTCAACCACCCGTTTGACGATCCCTGCCTCTTTATTAATTTTCTTTTTGAAAACAGCGCACTGGCCTTTGACCTGGGCGAAATCAACAACCTGGCGCCCCGGGACATTCTGAAGCTGACCCACATCTTTGTCTCCCACACCCATATCGACCATTTTGCCGGATTTGACCGTTTCCTTCGCCTGGCCCTGGGCCGGGACAGGGAGGTCCACCTTTTCGGCCCAGAAAACTTTCTGAGCAATATCAGCGGTAAACTCAGGGCCTACACATGGAACCTCACCGACCGTTATGAAAAAAGCCTTCGCCTGCAGGTGACGGAAGTAACATCCCGGGGCATGCGGACCCAGAAGTATCGATGTCAGGACCGGTTCGCGCCCACGGCACCGCCCCGGTCCTCGCCCTGGACCGGCACCCTGCTGGAGGCGCCGGGGTTTACCATCTCCGCCGTCATTCTGGACCACGGCATCCCCTGCCTGGGGTTCTGCCTGAAAGAGCGGTTTCACATCAACATCAAAAAAGAGGCGCTGACCGCGCGGGGACTGGAACCGGGGCCATGGCTTCAATCCTTTAAAAAAGCCCTGTATGAACAGGCTCCGCCGGACACATCAATCACTGTTCCCGCGGGAGACAGGATTCGGACGTTTGAGCTGGCGGTACTGGCACGGGATATCGCCCTGATCACACCGGGTCAGAAAATCGTCTATATCACCGACGTGGCCTTTTCTCCGGATAACGTCGAACGCATCATGACCTTTGCCCGGAACGCGGACCACCTCTTTATCGAGGCCTATTTTCTGGACGCGGACCGGGAAGCGGCCCGTGAGAAAAAGCACCTGACCGCGGCCCAGGCCGGGGAACTGGCCGGCCGGTCCGGGGCCAGGCGGTTTACCATCTTTCACGTTTCACCCCGGTACATGGACCGGCTGGCCGATATTGAACAGGAGGCCCGGCAGGCTTATGACAGGTTCAGAACATGACGCCGTCCGCCACCGCCATACATCTGAATGAACTGATCACAGAGGAACGCGTCGTTTTTCTGGACGAAACAACGCAAATCCCGGCCATCCGTCAACTGGTGCGCCATGCCTGCCGCCTGGTGCCGGGGATGAAGAAAAACATCCTTGAAGCGGCCGTGATGGAGCGGGAACGGATTGTCACCACCGGCATCGGCCTGGGAGTGGCCATTCCCCATGCCCGGCTGGCCGGCATTCCCGATTTCTTTATTGTCCTTGGCATTGCCGCCTCCCCCATTGCCTGGCATGCCGCAGACGGCCGGCCCGTGACCATCGTCTTCCTGGTGTGCGGGCCTGAACCAGGGGCCGGTGATCCGCGGGAAAAAAACCGGCTGGCCGAAGTCTACCTGCGCATCATCGCCCGGTTGATGCTGCTGATAAAAGACGAAAAATACCGGACAGCCCTTGTCCGGGCAAAACGGGCGACCGAAGTGGTCGATCTGATCCGCCGGTTTGAAAGAACCGGTCAGGACAAGGCAAAACCATGAAGCAGGGCGGGCCGGATCCTTATATTCCCCTTGATAATTACCGTCATATCATTCATATTAACGTCACGGCAGGACACGAGCAAGAGAGAGATAAGGTTACGAAAGATATTATAATGAAACAGAAAAAAGAGATCACGGACATCACTCAGCAGGCCATTGATGTTCTGAAGAATGAGGCAAAAGGAATTCTGGAGGTGGCCTCCAACCTGGACCACCAGTTTGAAAAGGCGGTGGACCTGATCTGCCGGTCAAAGGGGCGGCTGGTTGTCAGCGGCATCGGCAAATCAGGCATCGTGGGCCAGAAAATCGTGGCCACACTCAA
>JAXHVI010000083.1:0-3791 GCA_034189195.1 Thermodesulfobacteriota bacterium
CAGGAATTCTTTTAAATATCAAACGTTAATTCATCGGGCCACTCACGCGTGTGGCCGTCGACCGGGCCTTTTCTGCATGCGTCAATGACCATTCTGCCTTTTTTTATCACCATGTCCCGGTCCGGGGACACATTGTTGAACACCTTCCACAGCATCAGGCCGTTGTTTAGGATATCGACTGACTTGTCAAATAATACAAACACCCTAACCATGTCAAGTTGTTGAATTTCAAACAGGGCTTCGGCCATCTGGTCCGCGGGCCGCTGTTTGTCGATTTGCAGCACAACAATGCGGTTGACCACTGTGTCGCCGGGGCCGGAAAGCCCGTCAAACGGGTCCCGGCAGGCAATGCATTCCGGCAGGCCGGACCTGAGAAGGGCATCCATGTCCAGGTGCAGCGGCGGGGCCGGGCCTTTGCGCTTCCGGTCCGGCTCGCCGGCAAACCGGTCGCACAGGTCGATGCCGATCTTGCCGCCGAACAGGGCGTCCGGGGCTGAGTGGTCCAGCACGTCCAGCACGCCCTTTGTCACAATGATGTCGGTATCAATATCCAGGTGGGTCAGCAGCCGCTTTGCCACGGCAACGCCGTCCTGGGGATTGACATTTTTGTCCGCCACCACAATGGCCTTGCAGAAGCTCATCTGGCCCTGTCCCCACAACCCGTTGATCAGCTTGTAGGCATGGCCGGGGAACTCCTTGTCAATGGAAACAATGACGATGTTGTGAAACACGCCCTCCCAGGGCAGCCAGTAATCGCGGATTTCCGGCATCACCGCCTGAAGCATGGGCAGAAACAGACGCTCCGTGGCCTTGGCCAGGTAACAGTCCTCCATGGGCGGCGGCCCCACCAGGGTGGCGCTGTAGACCGGGTTTTTGCGGTGGGTGATCGCTGTGACGTGAAACACCGGGTAGTGGTCAGCCAGGGAGTAATAGCCGGTGTGGTCGCCAAAGGGCCCCTCGATCCGGGTTTCGCCGGGGTTCACATACCCTTCCAGCACAAACTCGGCCAAAGCCGGCACCTCCAGGTCCACGGTGACGCATTTTGCCATCTTCACCGGCTGTTTGCGGATAAACCCGGCCAGGATCATCTCGTCGATGCCACGGGGCAGCGGGGCCGTGGCGGCATAGGTGGTGGCCGGGTCCGCGCCGATGGCCACGGCCACGGGCATGGGTTTGCCGGCGGCCGCGTATTCGTTATAGTAGTGGGAGCCGTCCTTGTGAATATGCCAGTGCATGCCCGTGGTGTTTCTGTCAAACACCTGCAACCGGTACATGCCCACGTTGCGCCGGCCCGTGACCAGGCTTTGCGTAAAAACAACCGGCAGGGTGATAAACGGGCCGCCGTCCTTGGGCCAGCACTGAAGAACGGGGATTTTCGAAAGGTCCACATCGTCGCCGGTGTGCACCACCTCCTGGCAGGGCGGGGTGCGCGATCCCCAGGACCGGGGAAAGAAGCTGGCCAGCTGCAAAGCGCGGGGCACCAGGCTGGCGGCCTGGCGCAGGCTTTTGGGCGGGTCCATCTCTGTGTACTGGCGCACCCGGTCCCCCAGCTCGTCCAGATTTTTTACGCCCAGGGCCATGTGAATGCGGCGATAGGAGCCGAAGATATTGGTGGCCACGGGAAACCGGCCGCCCTTTACCTTTTCAAAAAAAAGGGCCTTGCCCCCGCCCGGACTTTTGGACTGCTCATCTGTGAGCCGGCTGATCTCAAGATGCGGCGACACCTCCTGCTTGACGCGCATCAGTTCGCCGGCCCTGTCTAAGGCCGTGATAAACTCCTGCAGGCTGTTAAACATGGTCTTCTCCCCAGCGCGGGACCAGGGTATGCGCGATGCCCAGCTGGTCCAGGATGCGGGCGCACACCGTGTCGGCCAGGGCCTCAATGGTCCTGGGCTTGAAATAAAACGAGGGCATGGCCGGCAGCACGACGGCCCCGGCCCGGGTCACGGCCGCCATGTTTTCAAGATGCACCAGGCTCAAGGGAGTCTCCCGGGGCACCAGGATCAGCCTGCGCCGCTCCTTGAGACAGACGTCGGCGCACCGCAGCATCAGGTTGTCGGCCAGGCCCGAGGCCACGGCCGCCAGGCTCTTCATGGAGCAGGGCACGATCACCATGCCGTCATGCAGAAACGATCCGCTGGCCGGGGGCGTGTAAAAATCGCCGATCCCGCACACGGAAAGCCGGGCATCCTTGTGAAAGGCGGTGTTTTTGGAAAGCCACGCCTCAAGGCCGGGGGCCTCAATACCGGTCTCCATTTTCAACAGCTCGGCCCCGGTGTCCGAGACAATCAGATAGATCTGCACCGGGCAGGCCGCCAGGGCCGCAAGCAGGCGCACCGCGTAAATGGCGCCGGACGCGCCGCTGATGCCCACCACGATTTTTTTCATAACCATTTTTCCACCATAAGGTCTGCGGCAATGCCGCAAAACAGCAGAATCGAAATAACGCCGTTGATATTGAAAAAGGCCATCTGAATCGCCTCGGGCTTTCCCGGCCGGGCCACAACATGCTCTATCCCATACAGGGTAGCGATCATGATAACAGTTATAAGATATATCACGTTCAGGTCAAACACAAACAGCAGGGCCACAAAAGCGGCTGTGGAAAGCACGTGAAGCAGGGAGGAAAGATGCAGGCTGGCGCGCACCCCGATCCGGGCCGGCATGGAAAAGAGCCCGGTGTCGCGGTCAAAGGTCGTGTCCTGGCAGGCGTAGATGATGTCAAACCCCGCGATATAGGTCAGCAGGGCCGCTGACAGGACGGCAATCCGCCAGGAAAATTCACCGGTGATCGCCATCCAGGCCCCCAGGGGCGCCAGGGAGATCACAAATCCCAGGTAGAGGTGACAGAACATGGTAAACCGCTTGGTAAACGAATAGGAAAGCAGCAGCACCAGCACCGGAAAGGAAAAATAGAAGCACAGGGGATTCAACATGGCCGCGGAAAAAATAAACAGCCCGGCCGACAGCACCACAAACAGCGCGGCCGACAGCAGTGAAATTTTTCCCGCTGGAATCTCCCGGCCCGCCGTGCGCGGGTTTTTGGCGTCAAACCGGGCGTCCACAATGCGGTTGAATCCCATGGCCGCGGACCGCGCCCCCACCATGGCCAGCACGATCCACAAAACCGGCCATGCGGATGAAACCGGGTGCTCCCGCAAAGCCAGAAGCACCGCAGACAGAGCAAAGGGCAGAGCAAATATCGTATGGGAAAACTTTATCATTTTCCCATACGTAACTATATGTCGAGTCACCACGCTACAATCCCTTCCCTTTTCCTCTCAATCTCAATTTCAATCTTACTCTTACTCTTACTCTTACTCTTAATCGTAATCTTCCTCGTGCTCGTGCCCGTGCTCGTGCCCGTACTCGTAATCGATTCCACCCGGCTGCAGCACCAGTATTTTATTTTAACGTCATTGCGAGGAGCGAAGCGACGAAGCAATCTTTGTCTTCACCCCACCCCCCGGCGCCATTGATCCAGATCACCGGTCCAGTTGATCCGTCCCTTTAGCGCAAGCAGCCCGCTCTGTTTTTCACGCCGAAGCAGCTCTCGCAGTGCATGATCAATCAGGGCATTCCGGGTCTTGATGCCCGTGGCCTCCATACAGTCGCTGACCAGTTTTTCATCCAATAGAATATTTGTACGCTTCATAATGCTTCTTCTTCAAAAGTGCCATACACATCATACCGCAAGTTCTGTGTATGGCAAGCCTCTGCATAATTCATATCGAAATCGCTATCGGGATCGGGATCGAAACCCACCTGCCGCAAAAAACCCTACCCCCGGA
>JAXHVI010000084.1:0-8196 GCA_034189195.1 Thermodesulfobacteriota bacterium
TCGGGTTCCCACGGGGCCTCCATTCTGGCGGTGAAAAACGGTTCCATCGACATCGCGGCCACCAACAACATCGACCTGGACCGGATGGTCGAAAAGGGACAGGCATCCATGGATGATTTCGAAATCCTGTGGACATCGGAGTTAATTCCCGGCGCCCCCATGGCGGCAAGAAAAGACTTGCCCGAAAGCCTGAAGGCCGCCTTTACCGGCGCACTGATGAGCTTCAACAGCAACATGGCGGGCAAGGAAAAGCTGCAGAACGGCGGCTACGCCTTTGCCGACGATACCACCTATGACGTGATCCGTTACTTAAAGCACCTCAAGGAAGAGATGGCCAAAAAATGAGTATGGTCACAAATCAGAAGATCACATTCGATGCAATTCGCCCCCGGAAGCGTTTTTCCCAGAAAACGCTTCTGGGGGGACTTGTTTTTATCACGGCAGCAGTATTGATCGCCTCCTGGGCGTGGATCGGCATCAATCCCTTCAAACTCTATGAAAAGAGAGAAAACGCCGTTGCCTACCTGTTCGGTAAAAGACTGACTGAGGATGACAAGGCCGCGGCCATGGAGCAGGCCCGGCGCATGCAGCGGGTGATCATGCAGGAGGAGGCAGTCAATGCCATTCGTGAGGAGTACCAGGCCAGGGGCGCATCCATTGACCACACCCGGTTGTATCAGCTGGGAGAGCAGCGCGTTGAGGAACAGCTTGCCGGTATGGATAAGTCAGTTGTGGACGCCATGGTCCATGAGCGGTATGAGCGCATTCTGAAAGACAAGAAAGGCGGGTTTTTCCCGCCGGAAACACACCCCAACCGCCTGCTCGTCTACTCCAAGGGCCTGGTGGAGACCCTCGCCATCGCCATCTGGGGAAGTCTGTTCGCGGTGCTGGCCGCCATACCGGTCAGCCTGTTTGCCGCAAACAACACGCTTGAGATCATATTCCAGGGGCAGGGCCCCTTCTCCCGTTATGTCCGCCGGGTATCCCAGTTCACGGTCCGCCGTTTCCTGGATTTCTGCAGGGGGTTCAACGAGTTCGTCATGGCCCTCATTTTTGTGGCCATCATCGGGCTGGGGCCATTTGCCGGGGTCATGGCCCTGGCCGTTCACACTTTCGGTATTCTGGGCAAGGTGTTCAGCGAGGCCATCGAGGCCATTGAACCGGGCCAGGTAGAGGCCGTCCTTGCCAGCGGCGCCCGGCCCAGCCAGGTGGTCAGCTTTTCCGTGCTTCCCCAGGTCATGCCCCTGATCGTCAGCTACAGCCTGCTGCGGTTTGAATCCAATGTGAGAAGCGCCACCATTCTCGGGTTTGTCGGGGCCGGCGGCATCGGTTTTCTGATGTTCGACAAAATCAACGGTTACCAGTACCGGGAGGTGGCCACCATGATGATCATGGTGATTGTCAGCGTCAGCATCATCGATTATCTCTGCGGCAAACTTCGTGCCCGTTTTATTTAAATGGATAAATCATGACCGATACCGCTGAAATTGAAATTCGCCGGGAATGGATGGGCGTTCTGGCCCGCTCATCCGTCCATGTGCTGGAAGAAAGGTGGCGCCTGCTTGACCGGCGTCCGGCCTATTGCTTTATCCGAAAACCGGAAACCGGCATGGTGATGGTCAGGGGCCGCATGGGCGGCACCGGCAGCACCTTCAACATGGGGGAGATGACCCTGACGCGGTGTACGGTTAAAACAGACGAGGGATATGCCGGAACTGCCTATGTTCAGGGACGAAACCATCGGCATGCCGAGCTGGCAGCGGTCCTGGACGCGCTTCTGCAGGACAGGGCGCGCCGGCCGATGCTGATGGAGCAGGTGATCGCGCCGGCGCGAACTGTTCTTGCCGCGACGCAGTCCATGGAAAACGAACAGGCGGCAAAAACGAAAGTTGATTTTTTTACCATGGTGAGAAGCGAATGACGCGCGCAACCATTGACACCGGCGCGATACCCCCGGGCTTTAGCGATCCTGTCATCGGCGCCCAGCAGGTGTTCAGAAAAATTGTGGAGGCGCTTGCCCACCCCGGCCGGATTGTGTCTGTAGAAAACGGCCTGCATGTCCCGGGCGGGGTTAACAAAAGTACGGCCGCTGCCTGCCTGGCCCTGCTGGACTTTGACACACCCCTGTGGCTTGATGAACCAATCGCGAAAACCGGTGTGAGCCGATGGCTGGCGTTTCATTGCGGTGTGCCTACAGTCACAGCCCCGGAAACAGCCCTCTTTGCAATTTTCAACGCCGGCGAGCAGATGCCCCGCCTGCAAACCTTTGACTCCGGTACCGCGGAACGCCCTGATCTTTCAACCACCCTGGTCGTACAGGTGGCGGATCTGGAGGACCGAGGGGGCTTTGCCGTTCAGGGTCCGGGTATCAACGGGGAAAAATGGTTGAACCCCAAAGGTCTGCCGCTCCGGTTTTGGGAAGAGCGAAACCGCCTGTGCATGGCCTTTCCCCGTGGCATCGATATTGTTTTCACTTGCGGCGAAAAACTGGCTGCCCTTCCGCGAACCACAACCATAAAGGAAGTCTAAAAAGATGTATGTCGCCGTCAAAGGCGGGGAAAAGGCCATTGAAGCGGCCCATGCGCTGATGGACGCAAAGCGTCGCGGCAACCCGGAGATTCCGGAAATCAGCGTTGCCCAAATCATGGAACAGATGCGGCTTGCCGTGGATCGGGTGATGGCAGAAGGCTCTCTTTACGATCCCGAGCTGGCGGCCCTGGCCATCAAACAGGCCTGCGGCGACCTGGTGGAGGCCGTTTTTCTGGTCCGGGCCTATCGCACCACCTTGCCCCGTTTCGGCTTTTCAAGCCCTGTAAATACCGACCGCATGCAGGTGAGTCGTCGTGTCTCCGCCATTTTCAAAGACCTGCCCGGAGGCCAGATGCTTGGTCCGACATTTGACTATACCCACCGGCTGCTGAATTTCGACCTGATGAAAACACAAACGGCACCGCCGTCTCCCTCCTTCGGCGCCCAACCCGAGGATATGCCACCGGAGCCCCTGTGCCGGGCCTCGTCACTGCTGGAACAAAACGGGTTAATGGAAAGTGAGCCCGATGGGCCGGACCAGCCGGTGGGGGACCTGACAAGAGAGCCCTTCGGCATGCCGGCGGCGCGGGACATTCGATTGCAGAACCTGGCCAGGGGGGACGAAGGGTTTCTGCTGGCCATGGCTTACTCCTACCAGCGCGGATTCGGGACGGACAAGCACCCCTTTGTGGGAGAGATCCGCATGGGGACGGTGGCCGTTGAGATCACCCCGGAAGAGCTGGGGTTTCCCATTGTCATCGGAGATATTGTCATCACCGAATGCACCATGGTCAACGCCCATGCCGGCGACGGAACCGCGCCGCCCCGGTTTGTAAAAGGCTACGGCCTGACATTCGGCTGTTGCGAACGCAAGGCCATGAGCATGTCCATGGTGGACCGGGCCATGCGCTGGTCCGAACTGGGCGGGGAGCCCCTTTATCCGGTGCAGGACCACGAGTTTGTCCTTCGTCACAGCGACAACGTGGAGGCATCGGGGTTTGTGCAGCACCTGAAACTGCCCCACTACGTGGATTTTCAATCCGAGATGGCGGGCATGCGGCAAATGCGAAATCACTTTTCATCGAAAACAACAGAAGATCGGCATCATGGAAACGACAAACCGTCCTGAACACACAGGCCCGCTGGCGGGATACAACTTTGCATACCTGGATGAACAGACCAAGCGAATGATCCGCCGGACCATCCTCAAGGCCATCGCTATTCCCGGCTTTCAGGCGCCCTTCGGCAGCCGGGAGATGCCCCTGCCCTATGGCTGGGGCACCGGCGGGATTCAGCTGACGGCGGCCATTCTCGGCCCGGAAGACACCCTTAAAGTGATCGACCAGGGCGCCGACGACACCACCAACGCGGTAAGCATTCGGCAGTTTTTTGCCAAAACCGCGGGCGTGCGGACCACCACGCGCACCGGGGCGGCCACCATCATTCAGACCCGGCACCGCATTCCGGAAACCCCGCTCACGGAAAACCAGATCGTGGTCTACCAGGTGCCCATTCCCGAGCCCCTCCGGTTTATCGAACCGAGGGAATCTGAAACCGGCAAGATGCACGCGCTTTGCGAATATGGTGCCATGTATGTCAAGCTGTATGAAGACATCACCCGCCACGGCAGCATCACCACCACCTTTGACTACCCGGTGATCGTCAACGGCCGATACCTGATGAGCCCGTCGCCGATTCCCCGGTTCGACAACCCCAAAATGGACCGCATGCCCTGCCTGCAGCTGTTCGGTGCGGGCCGTGAAAAGCGGATTTATGCCGTGCCGCCCTGGACGGAGGTTCGAAGCCTGGATTTTGAGGACCATTCCTTTACCATTGAAAAATGGGACACCCGGTGTGTCTTCTGCGGATCGGCCGGCAGTTTTCTGGATGAAATCGTGATTGATGACACGGGAAAACGAATTTTTGCCTGCTCAGACACCGATTTCTGCGAGCAGAGAAGAAATGCCGGATATTATGGAGAAATGCCGGGGCTGGGCGCTGTTGCCGGAAAGGGGGCGGAACAGTGACGGACAGAGAATCAACCCGCCTTCGGCCCCTGATGCGGGCCGAACAGGTCAGCAAATACTACGGCCCGCGGGCGGGATGCCGGGATGTCGATTTTACCCTGTGGCAGGGAGAGGTGCTTGGCATCGTGGGAGAGTCGGGCTCCGGCAAATCAACCCTGCTCAACTGCCTTTCCGGCCTGGCGGCTCCTTCCTCGGGCCATGTCTACTTTTACAGCCGCCAGGGACGCGTGGATTTCTGCAATATACCGGAAGCTGAGAAAAGAAGCATCATTCGATCCGAGCTGGGCATTGTTCACCAGAACGCCCGTGACGGTCTGCGCATGGACATCAGCGCCGGCGGTAATATCGGGGAAAGCCTTCTGGCCGGAGGGGCCCGGCATTACGGAGAAATACGGCAAAAGGCGGCCCACTGGCTGGATCGCGTGGAGATTGGAAGCGGGCGGATCGACGACCGGCCCCGCACCTTTTCCGGGGGCATGCAGCAGCGGCTTCAGATCGCCCGCAACCTGGTGACAAATCCCCGCCTGATCTTCATGGACGAGCCCACCAGTGGCCTGGATGTGTCGGTACAGGCCCGGCTGCTGGACATTTTGCGGACCCTGGTGCGGGAGCTTGCCCTGTCGCTTGTTATCGTCACCCACGACCTGGCCGTGGCCCGGCTCCTGGCCCATCGGCTGATGGTGATGAAAGAGGGCCGGGTGGTGGAAAGCGGGCTCACTGACCAGATTCTGGACGACCCGCAGCAGGCTTATACCCAGTTACTGGTCGCCTCGGTGCTGAGAATATGACGCATACGGATAAAAAAGAAACGCCTATGGAATGGCGAGTATGTATTCAGGGGCTTGAGAAATCTTTTTACCTTTACGAGCAGGATGCCCGCATTCCGGTCTTAAAAGGGTTCTGCATGGAACTCTATCCGGGAGAGTGCGTGGCCCTGCATGGACCGTCCGGCGCCGGCAAAAGTACCCTGCTCAACCTGCTTTACGGAAATTACAAGACCGGCAGTGGCAGCATTCTGGTGCGCCACAACGGCCGGACCGTGGACATCGCCGCCGCTGATCCCTGCACGGTCATGTCGGTCCGAAAAACCACCATCGGATATGTAAGCCAGTTTCTGCGGGTCATTCCCAGGGTGCCTGCCCTGGAGGTGGTAATGGAGCCCCTGCTGCTTCGCGGTGCGCCGGAAGCCACGGCCCGGGAAAAGGCCGCTGCCATGCTGCTGCGGCTTCAGATTTCGAAACGCCTGTGGGGCCTTTCCCCGGCCACCTTTTCCGGGGGGGAAAAACAGCGCATCAACATTGCCAGGGGGTTTGCCGCCCGTTTTCCCGTGATGATCTTGGACGAGCCGACTGCCTCCCTGGATCCGGACAACCAGGAGATCGTCCGGGAGATCATTCGGGAAGCCCTGCGCGACAATGTGGCGGTGGTGGGTATTTTTCACAACCCGGCGGAACGGGAGGCTGTTGCCACTCGCTCCATTACCATGAAACCGACAGGAGACAGACCATGAAAAGACTCAGGGAAAGAGCGGTAGTTGCCGACTCGGCGGTGATCCAGGATGTTTCCTTCGGGATCTTTTGCGAAGTGTGCGAACGGTCGATGATTACGGAGTCGACCCTGGGGGACTTTTCTTATGTCATGAACGACTGTGAAGTCATTTACTGCGACATGGGAAAGTTCTGTTCCGTTGCCGCCCACGTCCGCATCAACCCCGGTCAGCACCCGACGGACAGGGCCGCCATGCACCATTTTACCTATCGAAGCATGATGTTTGACATGGGACGTGACGATACCGCTTTTTTCGCGGCCCGCCGCGGGAAAAAGGTCCGCCTGGGTCATGACGTATGGATAGGCCACGGCGCCGTCATCATGCCCGGGATAACCATCGGAACCGGCGCGGTGGTGGGCGCGGGCAGCGTGGTCACAAGGAACGTACCAGACTTCACGATTGTGGTCGGGGTCCCGGCAAAGCCCCTTCGGCAGCGATTTGACCGGACCACCCAGGAAGGTTTGCGGGCCATCGCCTGGTGGGACTGGCCCACTGCTGTTCTGAAGCTGGCGCTGCCGGACTTCCGTCGCCTTTCAGCCGAGGCTTTTGTGAGAAAGTACCGGTACATGAGCGAATCAATCTCCGGCGACAGGGGAAGCATTGAAAGCATCATGTCCGAGCTGTTTTCTCCGGACATGACCGGATAATGCCGGCAATCGCCCACCCCGGATTGAAAACCAAACACCGCAGCAATACAAAAGGCACAGCAATGAAAACCACGCTCCTGTTCGGCGGCCCCCTGTTTGACGGAGAGACCCTTTACCCTGATGGCGCTCTTCTGTTTTCAAAAAAAGGAATTCTCGGCATCAATCCCCAGAATGCCACACGGCACGCAGAAGCCTGTATCGATGTGCAGGGAAGCTTTATTCTGCCGGGGCTAGTGGATCTGCACTCCGACACGCTGGAAAAATGCATCGAGATGCGGCCCGGTGTCCTGTTCGATCAGGAATTTGCCCTGCGGAACCTGGACAGGCGACTGGCCGCCTGCGGCATCACCACTTTTTGCCATGCGCTGAGTTTCGGCGTCAACGAGGCGGGCCTGCGCGCACCCGCCGAAGCCGCCGCCCTGGTAAGAACCATCAAAAAGTTTTCCGCCGGCGGCAACGGCCTGGTCCGTCACAAGGTACACGCCCGGTATGAAATCTCCTCAATCCGGGGGCCGGAGGTCATTCGGGAGACCCTGCGAGAGGGCCTGGTGGACATGGTTTCCATCATGGACCACACGCCGGGACAGGGCCAGTTCAAGACCCTTGAGTCCTACCGGCGCTACTATAGTGGCAGCTTCAATCTCTCAAATGAAAAAATCGACGAGATGGCCCGGAAAAAGCGGGAAGGACAGGCCGATGGCTGGCGGATCATTGATGAAATCACAAAAGAGATTGCCGCCCGTGGGCTGCCGCTGCTGAGCCATGATGATGACACGCCGGAAAAAATCGAACTGCTGCAGAAACTGAAGGTAACCGCGTCCGAATTTCCCACAACCGCGACAGCCGCGGCAGCGGCCCGTGAAAAGGGCCTGAAGGTATTTCTGGGCGCCCCCAACATGGTGCGGGGAGGGTCTTCCAACGGACACCTGTCCGCTCGGGACGCCATTCAGCAAGACCTGTGCGACGGTCTGATCAGTGACTATTACCCGGAATGTCTTCCCCAGTCCCCGTTCATCGCGGACCGGGTCCTGGGCATCGGCCTGAAGCGGGCCTTTTGCCTGGTCACATCGGGCCCCGGCCGGTTCCTGGACGCAGAAGGCAGCGTGGGTTTTTTTAAACCGGGCCTGCCTGCCGACATAACCGTGATTTCCGACCAGGGGCCATGGGCGGAAGTTCTGCAAACATGGGTCGACGGCACCTGCATTTACCGGGGGACCGCTCGGCTCTCCTCCTGAACCTTCAGGAAACCCGATCTTTTGCCCTCCCGACAATCATCCTGTTTCTTTAGTCCAGCGTAGAAACCCTGGCCCTAAGGGCCCGGTCAGAGTTCAGTAGGCTTTGCCTTCTGAACGATTTATTTGTTACTCCTTGGCTTGAGTTGCCCCAACAACTCAAGCCAAGGAGTAACAAATGAGTCGATTTCGTAAACTATCACAAACAATTC
>JAXHVI010000085.1:0-2266 GCA_034189195.1 Thermodesulfobacteriota bacterium
CTTGTATAAAGGCAGAAGGAAGTCAATCAAGTTTAAGAACTTTTCCAAAAAAGCGCTGCCGGTGGAATGGTGCAGTACATGGGCCGCCACGTCGGCATCCGTGCCGTTTTTATGCTTCAGGTGTTCCACGAAATAGGGGTTGGGCAGAAACCGCACATCCATGATAATGTCCGCGTCATGGGGAATGCCGTACTTGTAGCCGAAGGACATGACATGAATCCGCATGGGCATGTGGTCGGCGCTTTTGCGGATTCTGGCCAGCAGGCGGATTTTCAGTTCGTGAATGGTCAGGGTGGAGGTGTCGATAATGGTGTCCGACACGGCGCGCAGCTCCTCTAAAAGCTCCCGCTCCCGCCGGATACCGAAAACAAGCCCCTTGTCCCCGGCCAGGGGGTGGTGCCGCCGGGTCTGGCTGTAACGCTGGATCAGGACATTTTCCCCGGCTTCAAAAAAGAGAACGGTCAGCCGGTATCCCCGGGCCTTGAGATCGCTGAAAACTGAAGGGTGGGTGGTAAGAAAATCGGGCTCCCGCAGGTCCATGACAAAGGCCAGTCCCGAGATGCCCGATGCGGTGTTGACCGGGATTTCCAGAAATTTCGGCAGCAGGGCCACCGGCATGTTGTCCACGCAGTAGAACCCGGCATCTTCAAAAACATCCAGGGCCGTGCTTTTGCCGGAACCGGACAGGCCAGTGAGAATATGAATAATGAAGTTGCGCATAGCGGATCACGGCTCTTCGTCATACTCCTCAATGATCTCCAGCACGGTATCCGCGTCCGGGGCATCCTGCAGCCGCTGTCTGAAGATATCGTTTTTCAGCAGCTTGGAGATGCGGGAGAGCAGCATGAGGTGCAACTCGGTGGAACCTTCCGGCGTAAAGAGCAGGAAGAAGATATGGACCGGCCGACCGTCCATTGCGTCAAAGTCAACACCTTTTCGGCTCAGGCCGGCGCACAGGATAACGGTTCCCAGCTCCTTGAGCTTGCCGTGGGGAATGCCGATGCCGCCGCCGATGCCGGTGGTGCCCAGGCGTTCCCGCTCCATGAGCATGCGCACCAGCTTGCTGTGCTCAATGCCTGAAATTTTTGCCGCCGGAACGGTCAACTCCTCCAGGACCCCTTTTTTGTCCCGGGCCTCCAGGTTGACAAGAACCGCATCCTTACGCAGTACATCCAGAAGTTTCATGTTTACTACCTTTATAAAACAGCCGCCGGTTACCCTGTGAAATGTCCGGGTTGATATGCCAGGCTGGAAAAATACGTCACTTGGCCGGCGATGTCAACCCGGGGCAGGAGATCGCGTCGAACAGGGAAGACGACGGTTTTTCCCGGCGCAAAGGGTCGAAAGGCTGGCCCGTCTACGGCAGGTCTGTATCCTCCGGTCGCTTGGCGGCCTTCCGGGTGGCCGGCCGGTGCTGCTTGATCTTTTGTTTGTTCTTCTTGATCTGTTTTTCTATTTTATCCATGACCAGGTCGATGGCCGCATACATGTCCTCTGTCTCTTCCTTGCCGATGATATTGAGCTTGTCGCCGGTCAGGTTGATCTCCGCGATGTTGCGAAATTTTTCCACCGAGAGCAACACCTCGGCCTTGGCAGGGGAGTCGAAGAGCCGGTCGAACTTGTTGAGTTTTTCCGACACAAACTGTTTCAGGTGCTCCGATGCCTCGAGGTTCTTGAATGTGACTGTTACCTGCATGACCATTCTCCTTAAAATTGTTTGCGTTTGGTGGATGACAGGATGCCCATGGCTTCCCGGTATTTTGTCACCGTGCGCCGTGCGATGTTGATGTTGGCCGCTTTGAGTATGTCAGCGATCTTGTCGTCGCTGAAGGGCTTTTTGGGGTTTTCGTTTTTTATGATCTGCCGAATTTTGTCCTGTACGCTGACCGACGCCATGCTGTCGGCGCCGGTCCGGTTGATGGCGCTGTTGAAAAAGTATTTCAATTCAAAGATGCCCTGGGGTGTGTGGGCGTATTTGTTGGTGGTGACCCGGCTGATGGTGGATTCGTGCATGCCGATGTCTTCGGCCACATCCCGCAGGATCATGGGCCTGAGGTGGGCCACCCCCTTTTCAAAAAAATCATGCTGAAACTTGAGAATGCTGTTCATGACCGCGTATATGGTCTTTTGCCGCTGCTGAATGCTCTTGATCAGCCAGGTGGCGGAACGGATTTTCTCCTGCAGGTACTCTTTGGCCTCTTTTGATCCGGCGGCCCGGCCCCGCATCGCCTGCCGGTAGTAGGGGCTGATGTGCAGTCGCGGCAGG
>JAXHVI010000086.1:0-2111 GCA_034189195.1 Thermodesulfobacteriota bacterium
TCATTTTTTAATCCTCCTTAAATGACCGATCAAAAAAGGCGTTATGAACCGTCTCGCCGTCTTCCAGCAGAATCACCCGAAGGTATTTGCCGACCTCTTGAATTTTTGTCCATTTTTTGATGCGGCCGTCAACCTGAACTTCCGTTCTTTCGGCATATTGTATCACAAAGTGAATCCATTCAGGTTTAATTTGTGCCCGATCAGGCCGTTGCCTCGTATAATCAAAATATTGTGTTGTTTTCATGGGGACATTGTAAAAAAGAACGATTGCTTATGCAAGCCGGCAGTGATTTTCCCATCTCATCCCGTGATGGCACTATAATGAGATTCATGGGCCGGGAAGAAGGGGATGACCACGAGTATGAGTAAGAACAGGATTACGATTATAAATGGTGTACAAAACCGGGTTTTGGTCTTATTGTTTGAAATGTTCGGCGCCCCTGTTGACATGGGCTTTAATTTCTGTTGAAATAGTATACTTTTTAGTATCATAACAGCATCTTTTCATATGCGCACCAAGGAGGATGACAGTATGACGGAAGAAGAAAAAGCAATGGAAGAAACCGGGGCAGAAGAGACGGCCCCTCAAGCCCCGGCCGAGGCAAGCGGCGAGGAAAAACCCCTTGAGAAGATGACCGCCACGGAACTGCGGGAAGTGGCCAAAACCATTCCCGGGATCACCGGAGCCCACGGCATGAAAAAGGAAGAGCTGCTGGCCGTCATTCGGGAAGCCAGGGGCATCGTGGTGGAAGAGGTTAAAAAAGACCTGACCGCGCTCCAACAGCTCAAGGGCAGCATTCGCGAGTTGAAAAAAGAGCGGGCCGCGGCCCTGAGCGCCGATGACGCCGCCAAGGCCACCCGGCTGCGGCGCCGTATCAGCAAGCTGAAAAAGAAGACCCGGCGGGCGATAAAGGCCGCGTAGCGGCGACAGCCGGGGAAAGGAAGTGTGACGGTTGTCCAAGGACCACGGGGCATACCCGGCAAAACCGCTGGCCGACGCGTTTGTTGAATCCCTGGCATCGGAAAAAGGCTATTCGCCCAACACCTGCCGGGCCTACGGCGCCGACCTGAAGGAGTTTCTGGCGTTTCTGTCCCCTTCGGACGACACAGCGCATCCGGTGTGTCTGGACGACATCTCGGTGATCGCCATCCGCGGCTACCTGGCGTTTCTCCACAAGAAAAAGATGGATAAAAGCACGGTTTCCCGCAAGCTTTCCGTGCTGCGCTCCTTTTTTCGATACCTGGAAAAACGGGGCATAATGACGGGAAACCCGGCCAGGGCCGTGCTGTCGCCCAAAATCGGGCGAAAGATTCCGGCCTTTCTCTCTGTGGACGACATGTTCCGGCTGCTGGACGCCATCACCGGGGACACGCTGCTGGACCTGCGCAACCGGGCGATTTTCGAGACCATCTATTCAACGGGCATACGGGTGTCTGAAGCGGCGGGCCTGGACGCGGCCCACGTGGAAACAGACGAAAGGGTGTTCCGGGTATACGGCAAGGGCGCAAAGGAGCGGGTGGTGCCGGTGGGCAAAAAGGCCCTGGCCTCGATTGCCGCTTACCGCACCCGGCTGTTTGAAGAGACCGGCATCGGCGCGGAGGAAGGCCCCCTGTTTTTAAACAAGAACCGGGGGCGGCTGACCACCCGTTCCATGGACCGGATTTTAAAACAGACGGCCCTGCGGTGCGGGTTGACGGTTTCCCTGTCGCCGCACGCGCTGCGACACTCTTTTGCCACGCACATGCTGGACGCCGGCGCGGACCTGCGAACCGTCCAGGAGATCCTGGGCCACAAGAGCCTGTCCACCACACAGAAATATACCCATCTGTCCATGGACAAACTGATGGAGGTTTATGACCATGCCCACCCACGAAAATAGCCCTGCCGGGGCCATGCGTAGCACCACGATCCTGGCGGTGCGCCACAGGGGCGCCACCGTGGTGGCCGGCGACGGCCAGGTCACTCTGGAAGCCACCGTGATCAAGCACGGCGCCAAAAAGGTGCGGCGGATATACAACGACCGGATCGTGGTGGGCATTGCCGGGGCCACGGCCGATGCCATGGCCCTGTCCGAGCGGCTGGAGTCCAAGCTGGAGCGGTACAACGGCAG
>JAXHVI010000087.1:0-6017 GCA_034189195.1 Thermodesulfobacteriota bacterium
CGTAGCTCAGTGGATAGAGCAATGGATTCCTAATCCATGTGCCGCAAGTTCGATTCTTGCCGGGGGCACCATAAAATCAAGTGGTTATAACTTCAGGTTATAACCTTTTTTTTTCGTGTAACCGATTTGTAAGCAGTTAAAAAAAACCCGGGTTTTGCCACCTTTTTAAGCTCAAGGCCCGCCATTTCAAGCAGAAACAACTTTTTTTGCCTTCCGGCAGGCTTCCCTGTTTCTAATATTAAGCCCCTTCTAAATTCGGGGTAATTTTGCCCTGCTGCCGGGCCTGAAAATGCTTTGCTGGTGGGGCTTTTTTAAAGTTCGACACACACGGGGGGGGGTATAGAAAGGTTGCCGCTGCTGAAAGAATCCTGATAAAAAAAAAGGCCGGCCCCTTGGATGGGAGCCGGCCCCGGTGTTGGTGTGTTTGGTGGTCAGGCGTCATCAATGCTTTCGGAAAAATAAGCCTCGATCTCATCGACAAATTCTTTGTCTTCCAGCCATTGGAGCGCGTCCTGGTCGGTCAGCGGTATAATGCCAGATCCGCCGCCAGTCATGTCCCCAACAGGCTCAGCATATTTAGACATCGGCCCGCCTTCGCCGGCCAGAAACCAATTCCCCTTTTTTGTCCTGTAAAGAGATTCCGCACAGCGTTTAAAGTCGCCGGGTGGGTAACTGTTTGACCAATCAACGATCTTTTCCGCTGTTTCCGTGTTGTAACGTTTCCCTTCAATGATGCGCATCATAAACACCCCCAATAAAAAAAGCGCCTGGAAGTCTCACGGCCATAAACGGGCCGCCCGGTCCTTACGGATACCGGCTTCCAGACGCGTTAAATTTTTCATTGAATAAAAATAGGCCATGTCGGCGGCCCCTCCGGTTTATGTTTTGAGATACCACCAGAATAAAAAAATTCAGGGTGCCTTGTCAAGAGAAAAAGCCCCTCCCCCGCCACCTGTTGACTTACTCACAGGCCCGTCAGTGAGTTTTTGAGGCTTGACCAATAGACAACCATTGGTGAAAGGGAAAAGTGGGTTAGATCGCCGCTGTGTGGCCACGTAAAAAGCCGGGCGAACGAAAGCCCTATGTAATCGCCGCCCGGCCCTTGCCCTGGTGCTACTCATCTTTGCTGAGCACCTTTCCGGCCTTCTGCCGCCAGCCATCAATCTGATGGCCCAGGTGAAGCTGTCGCTCCGCGCGGTTGGGGTGCTGCGGGCCTGTTACGTTCAAGTCTCGAAGCAAAACCTCAAAACCCTCCTTGCCAGTCGCAACCATTGCGTCGATAGTTTCCTTCGGGATAAAATTTGCCATTGCCTGGTCAATTTTTCCCTCGCTGTCCTTCAGGCCGCGCTTGGAGGCCTCAGCGGCAATCGCCAACACAACGGCAGGGCTTTGAGTTTCGCTGACCAAAAAAAGCAAATGGTCTTCGGTCATCGCGGGAATCAGGCCGGCGAAAAACAAATCATCGTTTGTGGCGGGGTTCGCGCTGCCAGTGGCCATCAACAGGACCGAATTGTGCGGATCCAGCAAGAAATCCATAGCCTTTTCCATCCCCTCCAGATTCGCGTTCAACTCGCTGCGCGCGCTGTCCATCGGTTTTTGGAATTCTGCTTTAATTTCCTGCTCGCGCTGCCGGACGATTTCAGGTTTTAAATTCTGGTCGATCTTCGCCATTTCCCGCTCGTACTGGTCCAGTAGCCGGCTAAGTTCCGTGGTTGAAGTTTTTACTTCAGAAATTTTAGTTTCCATTTTCAGTTTCTCCTTTGTTTTGTGGTTTTCCGCCTGGAAATTGTTCAGGCGCCTGTCGTGTGATTTTCACTTTCATTGAAGCAAGGCCGCCCAGATATTGGCTATACCTCAAGGTGCGCTCAGCTACTCGCGGACGGCTCCGTTTGTGTGGGGGTAAGGTTCTGTGTTGCATTGTTCATCTCCTTTTCTGGTTTGATTGAAGTCCATAGGATCGCGCCGCCATAATCGGCGGTAACCCTGTCTTGCAGATCCGTTTCCGACTCATTGTCGCGCCGGGTGACCACCTTGTCACCGGAGCGCCACCCGGCCACTTGCCCGGCTCTCCTTATAAATAACGGTGGCGGCTGCTGCCGGATTTGTTGATGCTCTAACTTGTCGATTCGTCTGGATAAGCTCATAATTCACCACCTTTCAATTTTGGGTTTTTAATATTTTGCCTGCTTCCTGCTGGGCCCGGGCCCTGAAGGCGGCCTCAGGCTCATCTGGTTCACGGAACAAAGTCTTGCCGTTAGGTCCATCCGGAATACCCGGCAAGATAGCCATGAACGGCTCCGGCAGGTCAGTGGCGCTCTTCCGAGCATCCTTCCGATCCACAAGAATGACCTTCGGCGCCGAATCCTCGTTTGCAACGCTGATTCGTTCAAGCTGCTCAATGCGGTTTTTTAAGTTCATTTTTGCCCCCCTAATTTTTCTTCAAGGTTTTTTATGCGGGTTTCTAAATCGCCATCCCGGATAATGCCGGATAAAATATTTAGGCAATAAGCAACGGTTTTAGCCCGCGTTTCGTCAACCTCTCCGCGCTCCAGCTGGTTCAAAGTCGCGGCCAGAAAACGCCGAATATCTGTTAAATTTTTTAGTCGTCTTTTGTGCATCCGGGGTCCCTTTCGTCAAAGCTTTGTCAAATCAAAGTTCGCAAGGATTTGTTGTTACAAAAACCGCTTAAATTTCCGCCTTGTGGTTACAATATGGTTACATATTAACATGGTATCAGCCTAACTCAAGGATAATATTTGTATTTATGGTTATGAAACATGGATATACAGTTCATTTGCCGCCCATATCTTCCCCGGCAACTTCGGCAAGCGCCCGCGCCCTGGCTTTTGCCTGCGCTGCAAGTACCGGCTGCCGGGGGTCCTGGTAATCATAAATCACGGCCCTTTTTGCGGGGGCTGGCCTCAATATCCGCCCCACGGTCTGAATCAGTCGGCCCTTGAATCGTATGGGGCTTGCAATAAACAAGGTGGTTAACCCTTCGCAGTCAAAGCCCTCACCTATTAAGGAAAGGGTGGCAAACAAAAACCGGATTTCCCCCTGGTTCAAGTCTTTAACAATGCGCTGCCGTTCTGCCTTTGCGGTCTGCCCTGTTAAAATAGCCTGCCGGTCCGCGTTCAACATATCCGTAAGTATTTCAAGGTGGCTTATGCGGTCGCTTACGATTAAAGCCGCGCCCCCGTTCATATTCTGCCTTACGTCTTCAACGATTTGCCGGTTTCTGGCCTGGTCCTGAATTAATGCCTCGATCATGGCCGGGTAATCGTCTTCGTATTGATATGTAAAGCCGGTGGCCCGGGTAACAACTTCCGGCCTTAAAATCGCCCCATCTGCTTCCAGGGTGGCCCGGTCAATCTTAAAAACCCGGTTGCCCATTAAAAGATAAATCAAGCGGGTAAGCCCATCTCTGCGGTAGCTGGTCGCGCTCAAGCCTAAAAGGTAACGGGCATCAAAGGCGGTAACACAACGCCGGAAACTCTCTGCCGGGCAACGGTGGCACTCATCAACTATTACATGGCCGTAATGTCGGGGCAGGCCTTCCAAGTGGTTTCTTACGGTCTGAAACAGCCCCACGGCCACGGGTTCAGGTTCATACTTGCCGCCGCCTATCATACCGGCCTTGACGTTTAAAAATTGTTCAAGGCGGGCCTGCCATTGTTCGGCAAGCTCCCGGGTATGGCATAAAATCAAGGTGGGCTGCTGTCTGGCTTGTATAGTTGCAATCGCCGCAACGGTCTTACCTGCCCCGGTCGGCATTTCAAGGGTTCCATGATCCCGTTCAAGGGCTGCATCAATGGCCTGCTGCTGGTAGGGCCTTAATGTGCCTTTAAATTCAAAGGGCAACGGGTCAAGGGTCCGCCTGTAATCTTCAATGGTAAAATCCGCGCCCGCCTGTTTCAACATGCCGGCCACTTGCCGGGCATAACCTCTTAAAAAAGTTATGGCATCGCCGCCGTAATCTTCATAAAATCGTAACTCGGGGTCCAGGTTCCCGGTATATCGCCCGTATTTTTCCGCCTGGACAAAATCGGGGTTCGGCAAGGTCATTGCCTGCCGTACCTCTTGCCGTATCCCTTCCGGTGGGTTGATAATTTCGGCCTTCGCGCTTATTTTAAAAATGGTTCGCATCTTTCGTTCTCAACTCCGCCCAGGGGCAAGCGGACGGGTTACAAATCCGCCCTGATCCGTCCGCTTTGCCTTCAAAATAAGCCCGGCCATAGCATAAGCCGGTCCGTTTGCATCGGGCAGGACAATAATCTATTTCAGAAAAACGCCTCCCCCGGTAACTGTCTTTACTGTCAAAAGGGGTTTTGGCACTTTTGGCAGTAGGTGGGGTGGCCTTATTTTCAGTTTCAACCCCTTTTGGCACTTTTGGCAGTTCTTCAAGGTGGCTTGTTTTGGATTTTAATTTTTCCAGGTAGCTCATAGCTTCGCCTGCTCGTTTACATGAAAAATGGTTTTCGGCCTGCCCCCGGTGCCTTCTATGCGCTCCCGGGTTATCCAGTTATAATCTTCAAGCAGCCGCAGGGCTTCTTTTACCTGGTCCCGGTCCGTCAACTTCGCCCATCCTGGCCGCCATACGTCACGGCTGCCAAACGATCCCGGCAGGTCGCCTTTCTTGATCCGTCTCAAAATTGCTTTGGCAACTGAAATTTCCGGTTGACTCACTGATCCATAAGCCCGCTGTGCATGGCTTTCTAAATACTCGCTCCATGCAAGCGCCCGTAAAGTCGATTTTTCGGTTACTGGCCCGGTGCCGCCGTCTGCAAGGTGACAAATCAAAGCAATGGAAGGAATAAGTTTCCGATATTTTGCAAAGTGACTTTCCAGCGCCGGGTGCAGTTCGCCGCGTAACCGCTTTTCAAGGTTCCCCCGCCATTCCTGGAAGTGTTCAAGCGCCGTCGGTTCAAACCTCAGAAAGGGCGGGCCTTCGGCTTCGCCCTCCTGGTCGGTGTCCTGCTGTGCCCCGATTTCCAAGGGGTCCAGGCTGTCCAGGTAATCGAAAACCTTAAAAGCCCGGTTTTTCGCGTCCGTGTCCGGCCAGCGGTCCACGTCCTGCCACTTTCCATTTGTGTCCGGCCAGACAAGCAAGCCAAAACGCTGAATAAGGCCGTCATCCGCCGCGCCGCCTTTAACCGCCTGCCGGATATATTCAGACAACCGGCCCGGCTGCGTTCCACCCAACACTGAAAGGCAAACCGCCGGTATATGCAA
Organism: Thermodesulfobacteriota bacterium; assembly: GCA_034189195.1. Taxonomy (GTDB): domain Bacteria; phylum Desulfobacterota; class Desulfobacteria; order Desulfobacterales; family Desulfosudaceae; genus Desulfosudis. Next base: position 5,233 of record JAXHVI010000087.1, read on the forward strand.
GTTTAAACCCCGGCCTATCCGGTCAAAAGTGTAAGGTGAATCTCCGTTCCAGGCTGTGAGATAAAAACCGCGCCCCTCTTCTTGCCCCTCACGATCAAGGCTTTTTAGCAAGCTCACGACTTCATCACGAAAAACAAGAAGGCCGTTCGGGTTTTGTCTTAGGAGTTCCCCTAAACTTGCCGGGCTCGTGTCGTTCGCTATGTATCGTTTTAGCTGTGGAGCGGCCACCTCATCAACTGCCAAAACTGTCTTAAGGTCCGCGTCCGGGTTTTTAGCAAGGGTCTGTCGCGCTGATTTTTCCGCTGCCTCTTTTTTGAGTTTCGCCGCCTGTGATTCGATCTGAAAAGCGGCTTCCGCCTCCTGGTGCTGATCTGCCGCAATGGCTGCAAGTCGTTTTACGTGTGCTAATGCTTGTTCAAGCGCCGGGCTTTTCAAAACTCCCGGCCTGCCGACAATCAGCGCCCATACATTGCAAACAACTGCCCAATCCGTGCGGGCCTGCGGCCTGATTGCAACTTTCCGTCCTATGACTCCGGCCAGCGCCGCCATGATCCCGGCCCCTACAAAGTCCGGGGGGCATTGCATCCGGTCGCATATGTCCGCCGCCCAGGGTCGCAGGGCGTCCGGTAAAAGATCGAAGTCGAAGGCCGCCACGGGTAACAATTCATCCGGCAACGGTTCCGGCTCCCGGTCTGCCGCCCGGCAGGCTTCGGGCTCTGCCGCCTTGTCGATAGCGGCCCGGACGGCCTCAAGCCCGCTCTGCTGGTGGAAATCGTTAAAATCAT
>JAXHVI010000088.1:0-13093 GCA_034189195.1 Thermodesulfobacteriota bacterium
AAAGGCGTTTGAACGGTTCCTGGAGGCGGTGCCCTCCGATGTGGTGATTGTGGTGGATGAGGCCTACATCGAGTTTGTTCAGGACCCGGAGTGTGCCCGGGCCTTTGATTTTCTTGACAACAGCCGCCCTCTCGTGGTGTTGCGCACCTTTTCAAAGGCCTATGGCCTGGCCGGCATTCGGGTGGGATACGGCGTCATGCCGCCGGATCTGGCGGTGATTCTAAACCGCATTCGCCAGCCCTTTAATGTCAACTCCCTGGCCCAGGTGGCGGCTATTGCGGCCCTGGATGACGACGCCTTTTTAAAGCGAACCCTGGCCGTGGTGCATGACGGGCTGGCCTGGCTTTATGCCGAGCTGGAGAAAATGGGGCTCTGCTGTTTTCCCACCCAGGCCAATTTTTTTCTTATTGATGTTGAAAAAGATGCCGCCGCTGTTTTTGAAGAGATGTTAAAGCAGGGCGTGATCATTCGTTCCATGGTCTCCTACGGATATCCTTCCTGTATCCGGGTAACCGTTGGGCTGCCGGAGGAAAACGCCCGGTTTGTGGCGGCGTTAAAGGCGGTGCTGAAATGAAGCCTCTGCTGATTACCATCGACGGCCCGGCCGGCGCCGGTAAAACAACGGTCAGCAAGGCCCTGGCCCGGCGCCTGGGCTACCGGTACGTGGACACCGGGGCCCTTTACCGGGGCGTGGCCTTGGCTGCCAAAGAGCAGGGCGTGGCCCCTGATGATGACGCCGGCCTGGAGCGGCTGTGCAGGGGACTTCGATTACGTTTTGTAGTGAACGAGGACGGATCGCGGCTGTTTGACGGGGACCGGGACATCAGCGGCCTGATTCGCACCTCGGAAATCAGCATGCTGGCGTCGGCGGTTTCAGCCCGGCCGGTGGTGCGGAAATTCCTGCTTGACCTTCAGCGTCGGCTGGGAGAAGAGAAGAATGCTGTCTTTGAAGGCAGGGACATGGGCACGGTGGTGTTTCCCGAGGCGGAGGTGAAGTTTTTTCTGGACGCCTCTGTTGAGGAGCGGGCCCGGCGGCGCTATGACGAGCGGTCCGCGGACGAGACCCGTACCCTGGAACAGATTACCGAAGAGATTCGCACCCGGGACCACAACGACCGGACCCGATGCCACGCCCCCCTCAAACCAGCCAGTGACGCGATTTTACTGGACTCCACCGCGATTTCCATCGACCAGGTTGTCCAATCCATGCTTTCCCACATACAACAGGTCGATTTTTGAAAAAGGCGTGACTTTTCATTTGCATTTTACCTGTCATACTGATAGGTTTCCCGAATCAAAAGGCCCTGCGGGGCCGTTTAAATTCCGGTAAGGGGGTTTTTTTTAATGGCAGACAACAACACAACGCAGGATGCGGACAACATCGAAAACGAAGAAAGCGGTATGGAAAGCATGGAAGAACTCATGGCCATGTATGACCACACCTTCAAGCAGTTCACCGAGGGTGAGGTGGTCGTGGGCAAGGTTATTTCCGTGGACAAGGACTATGTGCTGGTGGATATCGGCTACAAGTCCGAGGGCCAGATCAACATCAACGAGTTCAAGAACGAAAAGGGCGAGGTCAACGTCAAGGTCAATGACGATGTTGAGGTGATGATCGAGTTCTGGGACGAGGAACACGAAAAGCTCGTTCTGTCCAAGGACAAGGCTGAAAAGGACAAGATCTGGGAGACCATCAAGGACACCTTTGACAACGACGGTGTGATCAAAGGCGTGATCATCAACCGCGTCAAGGGCGGTTTTTCAGTGGATGTGGGGCTTCAGGCCTTTCTGCCGGGTTCCCAGGCCGACCTTCGGCCCATTCGCAATTTTGACGAGATGGTGGGCCAGACCTATGATTTCAAGGTTCTCAAGTACAACCGCCGGCGCAACAACATCGTGCTGTCCCGCCGGGTGCTGCTGGAAGAGACCCTGGCCACCAAGCGGGCCGAGCTGATGGAGACACTGGCCGACGGCCAGGTGGTCGAAGGTATTGTGAAAAACATCACCGAGTACGGTGTGTTCGTGGACCTGGGCGGCATCGACGGTCTGCTGCACATCACCGATATTTCCTGGGGCCGGGTGCGCCACCCCTCCGAGCTGTTTACCGTGGGCGACAACGTGACCCTGAAGGTGCTCTCTTTTGACCTGGACAAGAAAAAGATATCCCTGGGCATGAAGCAGCTGACCCCGGATCCCTGGGAGTCGGCGGCTGAAAAATACCCGGTGGGCGCCAAGACCACCGGCAAGGTTGTGAGCATCACCAACTACGGCATTTTCGTTGAACTGGAAGAGGGCGTCGAGGGCCTGATTCACGTATCTGAGATCTCCTGGACCCGCAAGATCCGTCACCCCTCCAAGGTGGTCAACATCGGGGAAGAGGTGGATGCCGTGGTGCTGGACATTCAGCCCGGCAACCGGCGCATCTCCCTGGGCATGAAACAGGTGGAGCCCAACCCCTGGGAGGTGATCAGCGAGAAGTACCCCGTGGGAACGGTGATCGAAGGCCGCATCAAGAACATCACCGATTTTGGCCTGTTCATCGGCATTGATGATGATATTGACGGCCTGGTCCACATTTCCGACATCTCCTGGACCAAGCGGATCAAGCATCCTTCCGAGATTTACAAGAAGGGGGACTTGGTGCGGGCCGTTGTGCTGGAGATCGACAAGGCCAACGAGCGTTTCTCCATGGGCATCAAGCAGCTTGAATCCGATCCCTGGGAGAGCGTCCGGGACCGTTATCCCATCGGCACCAAGGTGTCGGGGGTTGTGACCAATGTCACCGACTTCGGCATTTTTGTGGAGCTGGAAGAGGGGATTGAGGGCCTGGTGCATGTATCCGAGGTCAGCACCGAGCGGATCAAGACGCCGGTGGGCCAGTATGAAGTGGGCGCCGAGCTGACCGCCAGGGTGATGAACGTCAATGCCGACGAACGCAAGATCGGCCTTTCCATCAAGCGGCTCAACATGGAAGACGACAAGACCCTGCTCAAGGACTACGTGGACAACTCCAGGGGCACCACGTCTGCTTTTGGTGAGCTGCTGCGGGAAAACCTTCAGAACGGTTTTGCTCTTCAGGGGAATCAGGCCGCTGCCGGAAAAGAGGCCGAAACATCCGGCAATGACGATGATGCCGGACCGTCGGACACCGACGCGTAGAAAAAGGCGGCTTGCTTTTTTTCACGCGGTTGTAGGATAATCATAAACCGGGGGCCTGATGGTCACGCCCCCGGTTTTTATTTTGGGTTCATCTATTCGGTCATTAATTCCCGGCAGGAGAGAGTCATGTTTTCCAGAAGACATCCGTTCCTTTTTTTCATCCTGGTGCTGTCTGCCATCGTGTTTGGCTCCGCCACGGTTATCTCTGTTGTGGCGGGCCTGTATTCCGGCAAACCCGCCTTTGAGTCCGGCGAAAAAGTGGGCATCGTGGAGGTGAAGGGGGTTATACTCTCTTCTGAACAGGTGATCGAAGACCTGAAAATGTTTCGCGAGGATGATGCCATTCGGGCCGTTGTGGTGCGCATCGACTCCCCCGGCGGCGCCGTGGGACCGGCCCAGGAGATATACCGGGAGATTCATAAAACCGCTGAAACCAAAAACGTTGTGGCTTCCATGGGTTCTGTTGCCGCGTCGGGCGGCTATTATGTGGCGTCGGCAACGGAAAAAATATTTGCCAATCCCGGCACGTTGACGGGCAGCATCGGCGTGATCATGAGCTACACCAACTTTCAGGAGCTGATGGACAAGCTCGGGCTGCTGCCCGTGGTGATCAAAAGCGGTCAATACAAGGATATCGGTTCACCGGTGCGGCACCTGGAAGAAAAGGAAAAACAGATTCTTCAGGAGTTCGCCGATGATATTCACCGGCAGTTCATTGATGACGTGGCCGCCGGCAGAAACATGGAAGCCGGGGCGGTGGCGAAGCTGGCGGACGGCCGTATCTACACCGGCAGAAAAGCCCTGGAACTGGGACTGGTGGACGAGCTGGGCAACCTGGAAGATGCGGCGGAAACCGCCGGCCGGATGGCCGGCATTAAAGGTGATATTGTTCAGGTCTACCCGGAACGAAAGACAAAGTTTTCCCTGGCCGAACTGCTGACAGGCGCCTCGGCCCAGGAACTGGCAAACGCCCTGATACACGGCCAGGCGGTTTCCGCCGGTTATCTTTACCGGCCGGGATTGTAACAGCAAATTAAAATCGGGATCGAAATCAAAATCGGGATCGAAATGGAAAAAACAATGAACTTTGCCATCATCGGAACCGGAGCCGTGGGCGGATATTACGGGGGGCTGCTATGCCGTCACGGGTTTGAGGTCCATTTTCTGCTGCGCGGGGATTATGTCCATGTTCAGGAAAAGGGCCTGACCATTGATTCAAAGGACGGCGGTTTCCGGTTGAAACAGGTCAACGCCTATTGCCGCGCGTCAGACATGCCCCGGTGCGACGTGGTGATTGTGGCCCTCAAAACCACGGCCAATGATCGGCTGGCCGGCATTCTGCCCCATGTGGTCAAGCCCGGCGGCGTGGTGGTGGCCCTTCAGAACGGTCTGGGTGTTGAAAAAGCGATTCGGAATATTGTCCCTGATGCCACGGTGATAGGGGGCCTTTGTTTTTTGTGCAGCAACAAGATCGGGCCGGGCCATATTCATCACCTGGATTTCGGGTCGGTCCGTCTGGGCCGGTACCGGGCCGATGGCGCGGCCGCCGGCATCACGACAGAACTGCGGCAGGTGGCTGATGCGTTTTCGGCCGCCGGTATCTCGGTGGACCTGGCAGAGGACCTGGCCCTGGCCCGGTGGCAGAAGCTGGTGTGGAACATGGCCTTTAACGGCGTGACCGTGGTGTTAAACGCCACCACGGATCAATTGATGGCCGACCCGTCGGCCCTTGAACTGGTGCGCGGCATCATGAAAGAGGTGGTGGCCGGCGCCAAAGCCTGCGGGCATCTTCTGGATGAAAATTTTATCGAGACCATGATTGCCGCCACAAAAAACATGGTCGCCTACCGGCCCAGCATGATGCTTGACTTTGAAGCCGGCAGGGAGCTGGAGGTCGAGGAGATTTACCGGCTGCCTATTGCAACGGCCGCTGCGGCCGGTGTGTCCATGCCACGGGCGGAAACCATCGCCCGGCAGCTGGAATTTCTGAATCGCCGGCAAAGTCGATCCCGCTGATACAGCGAAGCAATGTCGTCGCTGTCTGCGGCCTGGCCGACGAGGTGGAACCGGAAAAATACCGGGTCAACAAATTTTATACCGCGCCCACGGCCATTCGGTCCCTGGCCAAGGAGGGCGAGGTCCATGTGAAGAAGCACGATCTTTCCAGCCAGATGCTGCTGGGCACGGTGGGCGAGCCCAGCAACCCCGGGGCATGGCGCTGGTATCACCACCATATCGGCCGCGACTGGTGCCCCGTTATCGACACCTGGTGGCAGACCGAATCCGGGGGCCACATGCTCACACCCCTGCCCGGCATCAAGGCCGCCGTGCTGGACGACAGCGGCTGGGAACTGCCGGCCCTGTCCATCGGGCAGCTCGCCGTTAAGTCCGGGGGCCGGCCATGATGGTGGGATTGTGGGGCGACCGGTCCCGGTACGACGGCCATTTTCAGAACAACTGGTTTCTCACCGGCGATATTGGCCTTCAGGATGAAGAGGGATGTTTCTACCATCAGGGACGGCTGGACGATATTCTGAAAACCAGCCTTTTCTATACAGCATTCAGCATGTCGACCAAAACAATAAAAATATAATCCATCATTATTTTTTTCTTTTCATTCGCCCGCATTGATAGTAGAAAAATACAATCCCTGTTTCAGTTGAAACTCAAAACTATTGCGCGGGAGAATAAACCATGAAACTGCACCCCAGGCTGCATCCAATCATCTATGTCCGTGGTTTTGCCATGCGGGATTCTGAAATTGAAGATACGGCGAACACACCCTACATGGGCTTCAACCTCGGTTCGACCCGGATAAGGCAATCACATGATCGATCGTTTTTACAGTACATATTTGAATCCCCGTTGATCCGGCTGATGAAGGAATATGGATATAGTGACGTGTACCTGGATGGCAGAATGCGTGAGGACCGTATACCCCAGCAGAGCATCATCATTCATCGCTATTATGAACAGGCGGAAACAGGGGAAGGCCGGCGCTCAAGCATCGTGGAAGCGGCCAGGTCGCTGAGCGATCTGATTGAAAAGGTGCGACAACATGTTTGCGGCGGAGACCCGAAGGCCGAACGTGCCTTCAGGGTCTATCTCGTGGCCCACTCCATGGGCGGCCTGATATGCCGCTGCCTGCTGCAGAACGATAAGGTGGGCAGCAGGGTGGCAAAGCAAAGTGTTGACAAGGTATTCACTTATGGAACGCCGCATAACGGCATTGAGATCGGCGGGATCAATGTGCCGGGGATTCTTGGATTATGGGACATCAGCAACTTTAATCGCGGTAATATTGCCAAATTCCTCGATCTCAAACCGCGTGACGGCAAGGTCAATCATCTGGATGGAAAGTTTCCGGAGGAGCGGTTTTTCTGCCTGGTCGGCACCAACTCCCGGGACTACAGTCTTGTCCGCCTGGCCGTCGGCCCGGCCAGCGACGGCTTGGTGCTTACTGAAAACGCCTATGTGGAAGGCGCACCCCGTGTGTACTGCCATCTGAGCCACAGCGGTCATTACGGCATGGTCAATTCACAGGAAGGATACCAGAACCTGGTGCGTTTTCTGTTCGGCGACCACCGGGTGATCCTGCGCATGGTGCCGGAAGACCTGCCCCTGCCGCCGTCCATTCGCAGGGAATATGACGCCAAGAAACAGGTGCGCGGCTCCTACCTGTTCGAATGCACCATGATGCCAAGAGGTGGGGCGGCGATTCCGCTCAGCGACCGGCGTGCCGAACATGCGTCGGCCGTATTCAGAACCTATGACGAGTTGTTTTATCCGGAGCGTGCCGGCCTGCAGGCACCGAGATATCCCGTACTGGGAAGTGTCTTTCTGGACTCTTCAAAAATCACCTCCGGTAAAACCATGGTCTTTACCGTGGATCTTACCGTGCGCAGCACGGATTTCTGGGTGGATGGTATTTTGTCGGAAAAGCGGCGCATTCCGGATGAAAATCTCTACCGGGACAAAATCGTCTTGAAAGTTGTGCCGAATAAGGGCCAGTGGACGCTTCGTTATATTGAATCGGACGACAACTGGGGCGAAAACCGGGGGACCGGACTGAGCCGGGATGATGCAGGGCCGTATATCCCTTTGCACAATCGCAAGGGGTTTCGCGCAAAGCTCTATTTTGACGTGGCGCCATGGTAGAAAACAAAGTCACGGGGGTTGATTTAAAAATCGACCCCGGATATTTCATGAAATATCCGGGTTAAGCTGAGCCTCTGTTCATGGAAATTCACCCGTGAGGACTTGAAAAACATAGTCGCCGGGTTCGAGGCCAAACAGAAAATGGCAGCATAAAATACGTCACCGAATTTATGACACAGAGCACTTAGCAGAAGCAAAAACGCATGATTGGAATGTTAAAAGAGTGGTACCGGCGGTATGCCAATGATCCCCAGATCATCATCCTGTTTACCATTCTTGTGGTGGGGTTCGTACTGGTGCTCACCATGGGCGATATGCTGGCCCCGGTGATTGCGGCAATTGTCATTGCCTACCTGCTCGAAGGCCTGATCAACGTGCTGGAGCGGCTGAAGGTCTCACGCATGATCGCCCTGGTAACGGTTTTCACCCTTTTTCTGGCCGGCATGGCGGCAGTGATCGTCTTTTTTCTGCCCCTGCTCTCCCGGCAGATCGCCGATATGTTCCAGGAGCTGCCGACCCTGATAGCCAACGGCCAGAAACAGCTCATGCGGCTTCCGGAGCGGTATCCGGAACTCATCGCTCAGGAGCAGATCACCCAGTTTGTAAACTTCTTGAAATCAGAAATCACCCAGCTGGGCCAACATCTGGTCTCCATCTCCATTGCATCGGTGCGGGGCATCATCACGGTAGTGGTTTACCTGATCCTGGTGCCGCTGCTGATCTTCTTCTTTCTAAAAGACAAAACCAAAATTCTGGACTGGCTCAAGCTGTTTCTGCCGAAAAACACCCGCCTGGCCGCCGAAGTGTGGAACGAAGTCAACCAGCAGATCGCCAATTACGTGCGCGGCAAGATATGGGAAATTCTGATTGTCTGGACCGCCGCCTATGCCCTGTTCGCGACCCTGGGGCTGAAATTTGCCGTTCTGATCTCCCTGGCCGTGGGCCTTTCCGTGCTGGCGCCCTACATCGGCGCCACCCTGATGTTCTTTCCCGTTGCCCTGGTGGCCTTTTTCCAGTGGGGGCTCTCCCCCGATTTTACATGGATCGTGGTGGGCTATCTCATCCTTCAGGCCCTGGACGGCAACCTGCTGGCCCCGCTCCTGCTCTCCGAGGTGGTGGACCTGCACCCGGTGGCCATTATCGTGGCCCTGCTGATATTCGGCGGCATATGGGGCCTGTGGGGCCTGTTCTTTGCCATTCCCCTGGCCACCCTTGTCCATGCCGTGTTAAAAACATGGTTCCGGTACATGAAGGAAAAGAACCCGCCCATAACCGAAGATCCACAGCCGGCATGCCCCCCGTTTTGATCACACATACAACAACCCGCCACCCAAAAAGGCAGAATCCTGATGCAGCGTAAAACGATCCCCACATGGAAGGCGGCCTTTTTCAGCAGCCCCGGCCCGGACACCCCGCGACAGGCGGCTGTTCTCTATTTAAAAGGCCTGTGCATGGGCGCAGCCGACGTGGTGCCGGGCGTGTCCGGCGGCACCATTGCCCTGATCACCGGCATCTACGAAAAACTGCTGGCCGCCATCAAATCCATCGACTCCCGCGCGGCCCGGCGCCTGCTGGCCCTTGACCTGAAAGACGCCCTGTCCGGCATGCATGCCCGGTTCCTGGTGGTGCTGCTGGCCGGCATTGCCACGGCCATTGTCAGCATCGCACGGCTGATGCACTATCTGCTGGTACACCAGCCGGTATTTACCTGGAGCCTGTTTTTCGGCCTGATCGCCGCCTCCATCCTGGTGGTGGGCAGAAAGGTCCCCCAATGGCGGACCGGTGAAGCCCTGGCCTGCGCCGGAGGAATCGCGACCGCCTGGATCATTGTCAGCCTGGTGCCGGTCTCCACACCCGAGGCATTGTGGTTTGTCTTTCTTTCCGGGTTTATCGCCATCTGCGCCATGATTCTGCCGGGCATCAGCGGCGCCTTTATCCTGCTGATCCTGGGAAAATACGCCTTTATCACCGGAGCCCTCAAAAACCCGGTGCTGCCGGAAAACATGCTGATCATCACGGTGTTCTGCGCGGGATGCGTGGCCGGCATTCTCTCTTTTTCCCGGGTACTCAACTTTCTGCTGACCCGGTGGCACAATGTCACCATGGCCTTTCTCACCGGCCTGATGGCCGGTTCCATGAAAAAAATATGGCCCTGGAAAGAGCCCCTGGAGGTGATGGTGCTGCGGGACAAGGTTCATGTGCTGCGGGAAATAAACGTGCTGCCCCAGGCCGACCGGGACCTGGCCGTGGCCCTGCTGCTGGCCGCAACCGGTTTTGCCCTGGTGGTGGTGCTGGAGCGCCTTTCCAGGGAGAAACAGCAGCAGCAGCCGGCCGACACTGCCCTTGACAACCATGCCTGATAAATTATAGGTTTTCCAGACGGCCGCCTCTTGTAAAGGCGGCCTGCGCTTGTTTTTACCCGGAACCGACGATCACAAAGGAGACGTGGCCCCACGATGCGCTACCAGACTGTTCATATCGACGCCTTTGGTTACGAACTGGCGCCCAACGTGATCACATCAGAGGAGCTGGAAGAGCGGCTGGCACCGCTGTATACCCGGCTCAACCTGCGCAGAGGCCAGCTTCAGGCCCTGACCGGGATTCGGGAACGCCGGTTCTGGGATTCGGGTGAGCCCATGTATACCGGAGCACTCAAGGCCGGCAAAAAAGCCCTGGCCGCCTCCTGCCTTTCACCGTCGGACATCGGCATGATCGTCTACTGCGGGGTGTGCCGGGACAACCTGGAGCCGGCCACGGCCTGCGCCGTGGCAGACGGTCTGGGGTTAGACAGCCGTACCATTATCTACGACATCTCCAACGCCTGCCTGGGCGTGATGACCGGTATGATCGAAGTGGCCAATGCCATTGAGCTGGGCCAGATTCAGGCCGGCATGGTGGTCTCCTGCGAGTCGGCCCGCCAGATCGTGGACCTGACCATCGACAGAATGAACCGGGAATGCGACATGGAATCCTTCAAACGATCCATGGCCGTGCTCACCGGCGGCTCCGGGGCCGTGGCCCTGACCATGACCGGCAGCCAGGCCCCGGCGGCTGAATACCGGCGCCACCGCCTGCTGGGCGGGGTGGTGCGCAACGCATCCCGGCATCACCGCCTCTGCATCTGGGGGCCGGACACCGGGGCCGCCAGCCAGTTTTACAAAATGGAAACCGATGCCGTTGGCGTGCTGAAAAACGGCGTGGTGCTGGGCACCGAAACCTTTGCGGCCTTTCGGCAGGAACTCGGGTTTTCAGACAACAGGCCGGACAAGGTGATCTGCCACCAGGTGGGCGAGGCCAACCAGCGGTCCATTTTAAAGGCCATCGGCGTGGCCCCGGAAAAGGATTTTCCCACCTATCCCTACCTGGCCAACATGGGCACGGTCTCTCTGCCCATGACCGCGGCCATTGCCGACGAGCGGGGGTTTCTGGAGCCCGGCGACCTGGTGGGGTTTCTGGGCATCGGCAGCGGCCTGAACTGCCTCATGCTGGGGGTGGAATGGTAATGACGACACCAGTAGACAAAACGCCCTTTGCCCATCTGTATCCCTTTGATTCCCACTTTATGGAGGTTCACGGCTGGAACTGCCACTACCTGGACGAGGGCGCGGGCCAGCCCCTGCTCATGCTTCACGGCAACCCCACCTGGTCCTTTTATTACCGGGAACTGGTCAAACGTTTTTCTCCGAGTTTCCGGGTGGTGTGCCCGGACCATATCGGGTGCGGCCTGTCGGACAAGCCGCCGGCCGACCAATACGGATACCGGCTTGACGACCGGGTAAGCGACCTGGAAACCCTTGTCGACCATCTGAATCTTGACGGCATCACCCTGATCGTGCACGACTGGGGCGGGTTTATCGGGTGCGCCTTTGCCCTGCGAAACCTTGAAAAAATCAAGCGGGTGGTGATCACCAACACGGCGGCGTTTTTAAAGATTCCGGGAAAACCCATTCCGGCCCGGCTGCGCGTCCTGCGCCACATTGCGCCCTTTGCCGTTCCCGCGGTGCTGGGGGCAAACCTTTTTGCCAGGGCCGCCCTTTACATGGCGCCGAAAAAAAAGCTGGCACCGGACGTAAAGGCCGGGCTGATCGCCCCTTACAACAGCTGGGCCAACCGGATCGCCACGCTGAAATTTGTCCAGGACATCGCCCTGTCTGAAAAAGACCCCAGTTTTGAAACGGGCCGGTTTCTGGACGACAACCTGCACAGTCTCGCCCGCTTTCCCATGCTGATCTGCTGGGGCCTGCACGATTTTGTGTTTGACACCGACTATCTTGCCGAGTGGCAGCGCCGCTTTCCCCATGCCGAAAGCCATGGGTTTGAAACAGCCGGCCACTACCTGCTGGAAGACGAGCCCGAACAGGTGGGAGACCGGATCGAGGCTTTTTTAAAAAAACATCCGTGACAAAAACAGGCGGACGAAAATAAAAACCATGGCATCAGACAACCACAACCCGGTGATCAATATCGCGGCCCGCATGACGCAGATGGCCCGGCAGCATCCCTACAAAAAAGCGGTGATCGCGCCCCAGGGACGGGACCGGGCCGGACGGGTCACCTATGCCCACTTCACCTTTGCCCAGCTGGACGCCGACTCCAGCCGCCTGGCCTCGGGCCTGGAAAAGGCCGGCATTCGCCGGGGCACCCGCACCATTCTCATGGTGCGGCCCGGCCTGGACTTTTTTTCCTTAGTCTTTGCCCTGTTCAAGGCCGGCATCGTGCCGGTGGTGGTGGATCCGGGCATGGGGGTAAAACGCATGGTGAGCTGTTTTGCCGAAACCGATCCCCAGGCCTTTATCGGTATTCCCCTGGCCCATGTGGTGCGAAAGATCTACCCGAAATTCTTCAAAACTGTTGAAACATGGATCACCGTGGGAAGGCGCTGGTTCTGGGGCGGCCACACCCTGGACCAAATCCGTGCCTCGGGCGCCGCGGATTATAAAACAGCCGAAACCCTGGCAGACGAAACCGCGGCCATCCTGTTTACCACGGGCAGCACCGGCCCGGCCAAGGGTGTGGTCTACACCCACGGCAATTTTGACGCTCAGATTCAGCATATTCAGGACCATTTTCAAATCGGTTCCGACGAGACCGACCTGCCCACATTCCCGCTGTTTGCCCTGTTTGACCCGGCCCTGGGCATGACCGCCGTGATTCCGGACATGGACCCCACCAAACCCGCCTTTGTCAACCCGGAACGCATTCTCGAGGGCATTGCCAACCACGGGGTAACCAACATGTTTGCCTCCCCTGCCCTGCTCAACCGGGTGGGCGGCTACTGCAAAAAACGCAACATTCACCTGCCGTCCCTGCGGCGGGTGGTGTCGGCCGGTGCCCCGGTTCATCCGTCCAACATCGAGCAGTTCGCGTCGGCCCTGACCGATGCGGCCGAAGTGCACACGCCCTACGGCGCGTCCGAGGCGGTTCCCATCATCTCCATCGGCAGCCGGGAGATACTGACAGAGACCAAGCAGATGAGCGAGCAGGGGTTCGGCAACTGCGTGGGCCGGCCCCTGGAAGGTATCGAGGTGGAGCTGATCACCATTTCAGACAGGCCCATTGAAGCATGGTCAGACGATATTCTGGTGGCGCCGGGTGACGTGGGGGAAATTGTCGTCAAGGGAGACCTGGTCACCCGTTCCTATTACAACCGGCCGAAAGACACGGCAGGGGCCAAGATACCCGACGGCGACGGTTTCTGGCACCGCATGGGAGACCTGGCATGGATGGACAACCACGGCCGGTTCTGGTTCTGCGGCAGAAAGAGCCACCGGGTGGA
>JAXHVI010000089.1:0-2724 GCA_034189195.1 Thermodesulfobacteriota bacterium
CGGATGTTGGCCCGCCGGGCCTGGAAGTCCTCGAAATTACTGCACGAGGAGATTTCCCTGTACCGGTTCTGGGCGGGAAACCACACCTCGATATCATAGGTTTTGGCTGCGGAAAATCCCATGTCGCCGGAACAGAGGGTGATCACCCGGTAGGCCAGGCCCAGGCGCTGCAAAATGGTTTCAGCATCGGCCAGCAGTTTCTCCAGCTCGTCGTAGGAGTGTTCCGGGTGGGCAAACTTGACCAGTTCCACCTTGTTGAACTGGTGCTGGCGGATCAGTCCCTTGGTGTCCTTGCCGTAGGAACCGGCTTCCGAGCGAAAACAGGGAGTATAGGCCGTGTATTTGATGGGCAGGTCGGCTTCGTTGAGAATTTCGTCGGCAAAGATGTTGGTCACCGGCACTTCGGCCGTGGGTATCAGGTAGAAGCCCCACCGTTCCAGCTTGAACAGGTCCTCTTCAAACTTGGGCAGCTGGCCCGTGCCGGTCATGGTTTTGGCATTGACCATCAGCGGGGGCAGGCACTCGGTGTAGCCGTGCTCCGTGGTGTGAATGTCCAGCATGAAGTTGATCAGGGCCCGCTCCATCAGGGCGCCGGCCCCCTTGTACAGGGGGAACCGGGCACCGGCGATCTTGGCGGCCCTTGCAAAATCAAAAATACCCAGTGCCTCACCAATCTCTTCGTGGGGCCGGGGGGAAAAATCAAATGCCGGGGGAGTGCCCACCTCTCTTTCCGTCACGTTGGCGTTCTCGTCCGGGCCAATGGGGACCGATGCGTGGGGCACATTGGGAATGCGCATCAGCAGGGCGTCGTTCTTTTCCTGGTTTTCGGCGAGCAGGGCCTCCAATTCCTTTATTTTTGCGGATACTTCGCGCATTGCGGCAATGGGCTCATCCGCGGTTTGCCCGGCCTTTTTTATCTGCGCGATGGTGTCGGAGGCCACGTTGCGTTTGTGCCGCAGCGCTTCGATCTCGGCCAGAATATCCTTGCGGGCCGTGTCATACCCAAGAAAAGCATCAATCATGGCCGGGTCTTCATTTCGATGTTCAAGGGCCTGTCTGATCCTGTCGGCCTGTTCTCTTACAAATCGGCTGTCAAGCATGGGCTTTCAATTCTGTTTATGAATCATTTAAGCGAGTTTTGTCTAAACCGGCCCTGGTGGGCCGCCCGGCAACGGTTTTCAAGTATTTCGTTGGTATCATGGCTGAATGTTTTAGTCAATGATTATTAATGGTTGACAGGATGCCAGAATTGTGATAGAAAACCTTTCAATCAATGTATAGAAAAATGAATAAAAGCATATAGAGGTAGGTCATGGATGATGTCAAGGAAATAAAACAGGGGCTCAGCGCCGGTGTGGTAAAAAAAATCGGTGCGTTCACAAAAGATGAGCTCTCTCAGAAAAGCCGGCAGATATTGACCCGGCTGTTTGGTTTTGCCAACTTCATGGAAGCACGGGTGGTGTTTTGCCACCTTAACAAACCCGGCGAGGTGGACACCCGCAGCATTATAACGCACTGTTTTTCGTGCAACAAGGTTGCCGTGGTGCCCTATGACGACACCAACCGCAAGGATCTTCGGCTGCTCAAGCTCAATGATCCCACCGCTGATTTTATCACCGGCCCCAAGGGTGAAACCGTGGCCGATCCCAACCGGTGCCGGGTGGTACCCATCGACAGCGTGGAAATCGCCATCATACCCGGTCTGGTGTTTGATGAAAAAGGGGCCCGCATCGGCCTGGGCACCGGCTATTACGACAAACTGATTCCCAAGCTGCCCGCCACCACCCGTAAGGTCTCCCTGGCCTTTGAAGACCAGATCATCGCCCAGGTGCCCAAGGGCTCCATTGACCGGCACGTGGATATCATCATCACCGAGAGCCGTGTGATTTATAAGATATAGCGGCCTGCCTGCCCTTTCGTTGCCTGTCGGTGACGCCGGTCAGCGTCCTCCCTCTCCAGGTGATCCTGTCTGCCGGTATCGGTACGGGCAAAACCGGCGGGCGCTTCTTCTGTCATGCCGCCATGGCGGCCTTTCCGAATTTTTCCAGGTTTTCCGTGCTGCCCACAACGATAACGGTGTCGTTGGCGTGAATTTTCGCTTCAAACGAGGGGTTGAAAATCATGGAAGCGTCTGATTTCTTGATGGCAATGACGATCAGGTCAAACTCCTGCCGAATGCGTGATTCGCTCAGGGCCAGGCCGCAGAACCGGGAGTCGGGTAGAATCGGAATTTCCTCCATCTGAATATGTTTGTTCTGCCGGGCCAGGGCCAGTTCCAGGAAATTGGTCACCGTTGGCCGCAGCACCCGCATGGCCATGTTGTGGGCCCCGATGTCGTAGGGGGACTCCACCTTGTCGGCGCCGGCGGCCCGCAGCTTGGATTTTGCCGCCTCATGGCTGGCCCGGGCCATAATAAAGAGGTCGGAGTTCAACTGGCGGGCCGTGAGTACAAGAAACACGTTGTCCGTGTCCGTGGCCAGGGCTGCGATCAACACCTTCGCATGTTTAATTCCCGCCTGTATCAGGGTCTTTTCCTCTGTGGCGCTGGCACAGATGTAAAGCACGTTATCGGCCTCCATGGCCGGTACCAGGTCGGGATTCCCGTCGATGGCCACCATGCCAATCGGCTTTTCCCGAAGGTGAGCCGCCAGTACGCGTCCGATGCGGCCGTATCCGCAGACAATATAGTGGTTTTTCAGCCGTCTGATTTTTGAATCCAATTTT
>JAXHVI010000009.1:0-2365 GCA_034189195.1 Thermodesulfobacteriota bacterium
TTTATAAGCGGCCTGATGGTCCAGTCCCGGTTTCCAGCCGTGGTGGGAGAGAAAGGCGGCCACGCTGAAGATGGCATCCGGATGGGTGAACAGGTCTACCCGGCCGTCGTTATCGCCGTCTCTCCCCAGCGTAAGAATGTTGCTGGGCATGAACTGGGAGATTCCCACGGCCCCGGCATAGGAGCTTTGCAGGGAAACGGGGTTCTCAATCTTTTCTTTTTCCACGTAGGTCAGAAACGCCTTGAGTTCGTTATACGCCCACTTGGATTTGTCCCGCACCCGCTTGTTATAGGCCTCCTGTGTGAAGGTCGTGGTTTCTTTTATAGACTGCCAGAACTCCGCCTCCATGGCCGGGTCGGCAAGGGAGGCCATGGAAGAGAGAATGTTTAAGGTCGGCCGGGTCCCAAGGTAGGCGCCGAACCGGGTTTCCACCAGAAGAATGGCGGTTATCACCTCTTTGTCCACAGTGTAGGCGCTCTGGGCCGCCGTCAGCCACCGGCCCTGGGCCTGCATGTACTCCCGAGCCCGGTTCAGGGAAGCGGTGGTTAAAAACTGATCGTAATTCAGTTTTGATTCGCTGTGATGAAAAAACAGGGCCGTGCCGTCCTGTTCAAAGGCCACATCCGGATGGGTGTAATACCGCCGCAGGACACGGCCGTCAAATCCGTCTTTTTCCAGTTTTGCGCAAAGCCGGTCAAAGGGCGCGGCCGTGTCCAAATCGACATAAACCGGCGGGGCCGGCGGGGTGGTGCATCCCGCAACCGCCAGCAACAGAACCGGCAGCAAGAGCCGCTGTACTATAATAGAAAAAAGAGGCATAGGTCGATTGCTTTAAACCGGGACAGGGGTAAAACAGAACCTGCCCGGCGTTTTTCAAGTGGCTGGGGCGACGCTGCAGCCAGCGGGTGAATCAGGTGTCAATGTGAAACACGTCCTTGAGGGCGGCCAGGTGCCGGGGATCATCGCACCGGGTTTTGCCGGCGTCGTCGCCGATGCTGCCCACGGGGCCGCCGTTGCACTCCACCATGTTGAAGTTGATATCCAGGGGCGGTATGCCCAGGTCGTGCATCAGGTCCCGGCCGATGCCGGCTGTGATATCGATCATCTCGCTTAAGGTTTCATGGATTTCAATGGCGGTCTCAAAGTTCATGTCGTCGCAGAACACGGCGGTCTTGGTTTTGGGATCAATGCCCAGCTTGTCGTAATGCTCAATCAGCTTGACGCACCAGGAGGTGGGATCCCCGCTGTTGTGCTGGCAGCCGTCAAAAAGCTTGGCCAGGTAGAGGTCGAAGTCCCGGAGAAAGGCGTTGAATCCCACCACGTCGGAGAGGCAGATGCCCGGCTCGCCGTGGTATTCGGTGATCCAGTCGCGCAGCGCGGTCTTCTGGCTCAACTGCAGCCGGGTGCCGAGCTGCTGGTAGGCCATCAGCCATTCATGGTTCATGGTACCCATGGGGGCCAGCTTGTGCTTCATGGCAAAGTAGGGGTTGCTGGTGCCCACAAACAGGTAGGAGCGGAGCTGTTTTTTCAGCTTTTCAATCACCACGCTCTGCCAGTAGTGGGAGTAGCGGAAGCAGGTGCCGATGTCCGCAAACTTGAATCCCGACAGCTGTCCGGTTTTTAAAAGCGTGGTGAGGTACTCGATTTTCTTGGCCAGGCGCTGTTCACCGGTGTCCAGGGTGTCTTCCACGCTGTGAAAGCCCTTTTCGTTGATGCTCTGGTACTTGGAGTAGATCTCGCTGACAATGGTCAGCACGGGAACGGAAAAGAAGATCGTGGAAATCCAGGGGCCCTTGATCTCTATCTGCAGACGGCGGTTGTTGTCGATCTCGGCGGTGATGTATTTCCGGTTCAACTGCACCAGCCGCAGGTATTCGATAAAGTCTTTTTTAAAGACATTCAGGGAATCGAGGTAGTCGAGTTCTTCGTCCTTGAACCGCAGGGTGCACAGGTGGTCAATCTCCTGATTGATCTCCTGTATATGGCCTATTTTTTTCTTGTTTTTGGATTCAAACCGATAGCGGACAATCACATCCGGGTGCATGTGAAGAACAATCTGGGCCATGGTGAGCTTGGAAAACTCAGTATCCAGCAGACTGTTGATGATCGTCATTCATTTCCTCCGGCACACCCCGGCCCTATATATCGTCCCAAGCAGGCGGCCCGCGCCTGTCGGGTATTTTATTCATATAAACAAAACTATATAACTAACCCGGCACTTTTTGTCAACGATACTTTTAAAAGCTGGATATTCGATATAACTCATAGCGCTTTGATCTGATTGATTGCAAACGGCCATCAGCGAGCCAGACAGCCGCCTGTGGGCGGTTTCTTTTTATCTCCATAGGCAGGATTGCAGCGGAAA
>JAXHVI010000090.1:0-7836 GCA_034189195.1 Thermodesulfobacteriota bacterium
GGCGTTCGTAGTAAGCCACAGCGGCATCGTTGACCTCGCCCATGGCCACGTTGACCGTCAATGCCGGCATGATGATCCGGTTGGGCAGGGTCATGGATTTGATGGTGATCGGTTCTAACAGGTGTTTGAATGATGGCATGGCAGA
Organism: Thermodesulfobacteriota bacterium; assembly: GCA_034189195.1. Lineage (GTDB taxonomy): Bacteria > Desulfobacterota > Desulfobacteria > Desulfobacterales > Desulfosudaceae > Desulfosudis. The sequence goes on from JAXHVI010000090.1 coordinate 146, forward strand.
CCTCTTGTTTATCTGGGTTGATAATCTTTAGACGCAGGCATTCCCGTGAATCATCTTTTGCTGTTCGGCTGCCCGGCCACCGGCACGGCGTCCTCAGCCGCAATCAGGGCCATCAGTGCCTGTTTGAATACACCCTGCCGGTGCCTGGGAAAAACCTTTAAAATCTCTTTATTGGCATGAAGACGAAGGGCACGGAGTTCTGTCTTCATGCCCAGGCTCTTGTCGGTCAGGCAGATGCGAATGGCCCGCCGGTCATCCGGGTCGGGCTGGCGGAATACAAAGCCGGCCCGCTCCAGCCGGTCCACCAGCCCGGTAAGGGTGGCGGAATCAAACCGCAGCAGTTCACCGATCACCTTGGGGGACATGCAGTCCGACAGCCACAGGCATTCGATGATCAGGTACTGGGCCGGGGTCAGGCCGTAAGGTTCCAGGGCGGCACGAAGATGCTTCTGGGCGGTCTGGGCGGCCCTGGACAAAAGAAAACAGACGCAGGAACGGGGGTCATCCGCATCATCAAGCATATGGCTGTTTTTCATATTTTTATCTTGCATACGAAATATCTATATGCCAGAGATTTTCTCCTGTCAATCAAATTTTCCATTCTCCGCCGGCCATCGACCAAGGCCGTACCATAATCGTGAAATCAGGCGCATAAAAAACCGGAAATGTAAAAATATCTGTTTACACATCCCACTTTTTAGGCTAAGATCGACAACTGTCCAAAAAATATGGAAAATTCGAGGCATAAGTATTTTTTAATCAAGAACACCGCCGCTTTTCACAAGGAGTAGCACATGGGAAAAATGAAAACAGTCGACGGTAATACCGCTGCGGCCCACGTGGCATACGCCATGAGTGACGTTGCAGCCATCTACCCCATCACCCCCTCCTCACCCATCGGTGAAGTTGCCGACGAATGGGCTGCCAACGGCAGAAAAAATATTTTCGGCAATCCGCTTCTGGTCAGGCAACTCGAGTCTGAGGCCGGGGCCGCGGCATCGGTCCACGGCGCCCTGGCCGCCGGGGCCCTCACCTCCACCTTTACCGCCTCCCAGGGCCTGCTGCTGATGATCCCCAACATGTATAAAATGGTGGGGGAGTTGCTGCCCGGCGTACTCCACGTAACGGCCCGGTCCATTGCCGGCCATGCCCTGTCCATTTTCGGCGACCACCAGGATGTGATGGCGGTGCGCCAGACCGGCTGCTGCATGATCGCGTCGGCATCGGTCCAGGAGGCCATGGACCTGGGCCTGGTGGCCCATCTTGCCGCCATTGAAACCAGCCTTCCCTTTGTCCATTTCTTTGACGGGTTCCGCACATCCCACGAAATTCAGAAAATCGAGATGATCGATTACGCGGACATGGCCAAGCTGGTCAACCTTGACGCGGTCAAGGCGTTCCGCCGGCGGGCCGCAAACCCGGAACGGCCGGAACTGCGGGGCACGGCCCAGAACCCGGACATCTATTTTCAGGCCATTGAAGCATCCAACCCCTATTACAACCGGGCCCCCGCGACCATCGCCGCCTACATGAAAAAGGTGAGCAAGCTCACCGGACGCAGATATAAGCCCTTTGACTATACCGGCGCGCCGGACGCAAAACATATCGTCATCTCCATGGGGTCCTCCTGTGAGACCATTGAGGAAACCATCAAATACCTGAAGGCCAAGGGCGAAAAAATCGGCCTGGTCAAGGTGCGCATGTACCGGCCCTTCTCTCCCGAGCACCTGTTTGCCGTCATTCCCGACACGGTCAGGCGAATCACGGTTCTGGACCGCACCAAGGAGCGCGGCGCCCTGGGCGACCCCCTGTATACGGATATATGCACCGCCTACATGGAACGCCGGGAGACGCCCCTGATCCTGTCCGGCCGCTACGGTCTGAGTTCCAAGGAGTTCACGCCGAGCATGGTAAAAGCGGTGTTTGACAACATGAAAAAGAAGGCCCCCAAAAACCATTTTACCGTGGGCATCACCGATGATGTAACGAACACCTCCCTGGAGGTCACCGAAACCCTGGACACCGCGCCCAGGGGCACCATCCAGTGCAAGTTCTGGGGGCTGGGGGCCGACGGCACCGTTGGCGCCAACAAAAGCGCCATCAAGATCATCGGGGACCACACCGACATGTACGCCCAGGCCTATTTCGCCTACGACTCCAAGAAGTCGGGCGGGGTTACCATGAGCCACCTGCGGTTCGGCAAAAAGCCCATTCAGTCCACCTACCTGATCGATTCGGCGGACTACATCGCCTGCCACAAGGCCAGCTATGTCCATATTTACGACCTGCTGGAGGGTATCAAGACCGGCGGCACCTTTCTGCTCAACTCGGACTGGACCGCCGAGCAGATGGAGGCCGAGCTGCCCGCGGCCATGCGGCGCACCATTGCCCGCAAAAAGCTCAGGTTCTACAACATCGACGCCGTGAAAATCGCCGGGGAGCTGGGTCTGGGCGGACGCATCAACATGATCATGCAGACCGCCTTTTTCAAGCTGGCCAACGTGATTCCGGTCAAAGACGCCATTGCTTATCTCAAGGAACAGATCAGGGAGATGTTCGGCAAAAAAGGCGACAACATCGTGAAGATGAACTGCGACGCCGTGGACAAGACGCTGGAAAACATTGTCGAGATCAAATACCCGGCCTCCTGGGCCGACGCGGACATTCCCGCGGCTGCCGACGAAGGTCTGCCCGAATTTGTCACCAGGGTGATGCGGCCCATGCTGGCCCAGCAGGGCGACAAGCTGCCGGTAAGCGCCTTTTCGCCCGACGGTATTTTCCCTGTGGGCACCACCCGGTATGAAAAACGGGGCATTGCCATCAAGGTGCCCCAGTGGATTCCCGAAAACTGCATTCAGTGCAACCAGTGTTCCCTGGTCTGCCCCCACGCAGCCATCCGGCCGGCGCTGCTCACCGCGGACGAGGTGAAAAAGGCCCCGGACGCCTTTACCACGATTGAGGCAAAGGGCAAGGGACTTGAAGGATATGCCTTCCGTGTTCAGGTCAGCCCCCTGGACTGCATGGGGTGCGGCAGTTGCGCCGCCGTATGCCCGGCCAAGACGCCGGCCCTGGTCATGCAGCCACTGGCCACCCAGACCGGCACCGAAATTCCAAACTACGAATACACCCTGACCCTGCCCATTCGGGACGACCTGCTGGACAGGGAGAGCCTCAAGGGCAGCCAGTTCGCCCAGCCCCTGCTGGAGTTCTCCGGGGCCTGCGCCGGGTGCGGGGAAACCCCCTATGCCAAGCTGCTGACCCAGCTGTTCGGCGAACGCATGGTCATCGGCAACGCCACGGGCTGCACCTCCATCTGGGGCGGTTCCGCGCCGTCCATTCCTTACTGCACCAACAGGGAGGGTTTCGGTCCCACCTGGGGCAACTCCCTGTTTGAAGATCCGGCGGAATTTACCTACGGCATGTTTCTGGGACACACCCAGCAGCGGGCCCAGCTGGCCGACCTGATGCGCCAGGCCCTGGAAACCGGTGTGGACAGCGACCTGGCAGCGGCCATGACCGGGTGGCTGGAAAACATGAAAGACGCCAAGGCCTCCCGCCGGTACGGGGACCAGCTCAAGGCCCTGCTGCCGAAACACGCCAAAAAACCCCTGCTGGCAAAAATACTGGAGGGCGCAACACTCTTTACCAAAAAGTCCTACTGGGTCTTTCTTGGAGACGGCGCGGCCTACGACATCGCCTTTGGCGGCGTTGACCACGTGCTGGCCAGCGGCGAAGACATCAACATCATGGTGTACGACACCGAGGTCTATTCCAACACCGGGGGCCAGTCCTCCAAGGCCACGCCCACCGGTTCCATCGCCAAGTTCGCGGCCTCGGGCAAGAAAACCGCCAAAAAGGACCTGGGCGCCATGGCCATGAGCTACGGATACGTTTACGTGGCCAGCATCGGCATGGGCGCCAACAAGCAGCAGACCCTCAAGGCCATGCTGGAGGCCGAAGCCTATGACGGCCCGTCGCTGATCATGTGCTATTCCCCCTGCATCAACCACGGCATTAAAAAAGGCATGGGCAGAAGCCAGGAAGAGACCCGGCTGGCCGTGGAATCCGGCTACTGGCCCCTGTACCGGTACAACCCCATGCTCAAGGCCGAGGGCAAAAACCCCTTTATCCTGGATTCCAGGGCCCCCAACGGCACATTGCGGGAATTTCTGGCCGGAGAGGTACGGTATGCGGCCCTTGAAAAGACCTTTCCCGAAGAGGCGAAAAAACTTACCGCCAAACTGGAAGCCGAGTACAACGAGCGGTACGAACGGCTTCGCCAGCTGGCCCAGGGATGCGCGGTCGAAGACGCAGCCGATAAGAAATAACCCTGTTGCGGTGAACAGTCCGTCAATCAATGCGCCGGTATGGAACTCATACCGGCGCATTCGTTTCGGATAAAAAGTATGGAGTCTCTGCGAACATCAAAACGGGCCGTGCTGATCGTGGCTACGGTGACCACCTTCATGGGGCCGTTCATGGTCTCCGGCGTCAACATCGTGCTGCCGGCCATGGGCACTGATTTTGCCGCCGGCGCCGTGCTGCTGAGCTGGGTGGCCAACGCCTACCTGCTCTCCACCGCCGTGATGCTGGTGCCTGTAGCCAAGATCGCGGACATGGCCGGGCGCAGAAAAATATTTATTTACGGCATCGGCCTGTTTACCGTGGCCACCGTTCTGATCGCCTGCGCCCCGACGATCTGGATGGTGATCGGGCTCCGAATGCTTCAGGGAGTGGGGGCGGCCATGGTCTCCACCACGGGCATCGCCATCGTGGCCGCCGTGTTTCCGGTATCGGAACGGGGCCGGGCCATCGGCATCACCGTGGCCGCGGTCTATATCGGGCTCTCCACCGGGCCTTTTGCCGCCGGTTATCTGTCGGCCCTGTGGGGCTGGCGCAGCCTGTTTCTGGCCACCTTTCCCATGGGCCTTCTTTCGGTCTATCTTGCCGCCACCATGATCAGGGATGAATGGACCCCTGCCGCGGGCCAGCCCCTGGACATCACCGGCGCGCTGCTTTATGGCTTCTGCCTGGTGCTGCTGATGGCCGGGCTCTCCGGCATGCCGGGGATAAAAGGAGTAATGGCGCTGGTCGGGGCAGTGGCCTGTTTTTGCGCGTTTATCCGGCAGGAGCTAAACGTCGCCTCTCCCGTGGTGGAGATCGCCCTGTTTCAGAAGAACCGGGGGTTTGCCTTTTCCAGCCTGGCGGCCCTGATCAACTATGCCGCCACCTTTGCCGTGGCCTTTTACCTGAGCCTCTACCTTCAGTATATCAAGGCCATGACACCCCAGACCGCCGGCCTTGTCCTGATCACCCAGCCGGTGGTCATGGCCCTGTTTTCCCCTCTGGCCGGCCGGCTTTCGGACCGGTTTGAACCCGGTGCCATCGCATCCCTGGGCATGTCCCTGTGCGCCACGGGCCTGCTGCTGCTGCTGGCCCTTCTGAACGGCGGTTCCGGCATTTCCCGTATTGTCGCCACTCTGCTTCTCCTGGGCCTGGGGTTTGCCCTGTTTTCCTCGCCCAACATGAACGCCATCATGAGCAGCGTGGCGCCGGCCCATTACGGCCTGGCCTCGGGCACCGTGGCCACCATGCGGCTGATCGGCCAGATGCTGAGCATGGCCATTGCCACCCTCTTTTTTGCCCTGTTCATCGGCGACGTCCAGATCACGCCGGAAACCCACGCCGCCTTTTTGCAGGCCATGCGGCTGGGCTTTGCCGTGTGCTGCGGCCTCTGCCTGATCGGCATCTACTTTTCCTGGAACCGGGGATCGATTCGTGCCGATACCGGCTCCTGACCAAAGGGACGATTGTCTTTGACTGTTTTGTGAAAGTTGCGGTTACCCTGGAATACTCAATATTCACCCGTTATTCTGTCCAAATTTTTCCGGGCGGTTTCATAAGCCGGATAAATGACAAGTGCTTTTTTCAGAAAGGCAACCGCGTTTTTCTTGTCCCCTTTACAAAGTAATGCTACTGCCATGGAATTATACGTCTGATAGGAAGCCGAATGTAGCTCTAAAGCCCTTCGAAAATGGGTAATAGCGCCATCACAGTCCCCAAGGTCAAGAAGCGCGTTCCCAAAGTTATGACGGGCTTCCGAATTTTCAGGATCTATGAGAAGCGCTTTTTTGCAATGGTAAATGGCCCTTTCCGGTTGACACGCCCTTATCAACGCCGAGCTGATATTAACATGAACGGAGGCCGAATCCGGGTTAGAACGCAAGGCCATGGAAAAATGGTGGACAGCCTCTTCGATGGCGTTGTTTTCCAGAAAAACCGCCCCCACACTTTCGTGGGATATCCGTTCCGGCGGAACGACCGCCAGTGTATGACGGACAAGAGAAAGGCTGTCGCGCCAATGGCCTGCTTGCGATCGGGCGGTATGCATCAAAACGGCAAGGACAAGACAGCTCAGACCTATGACGGCTATCCTTTTCAGGGGACCAGCCACACCCAATGCCTCCAGCATCCTGGGAACACCCCATACAAAAATGATAAAAATGCCGATGGCGCCGAGATATGCGTATCGATCGGCAAACAGACTATTTGTCGCCGCGTTCACCAGTGCGCAGGGCGCCATGGCGATCAAAAACCACGCCCATCCCACGGCAAAGTAGAAATGTCCTTTTTTTGCCAATCGAAAAGCGCAGATACTGATGGTAATCATTACCATCAAAGAAACCACAGCCTGCCAGGTAGAAATCGAGTACGGTATAATGTAGCGATTGCTTTCCACGCCTGTGAATAAAGCGATTCGCCACAGGTAGGCACCATATGAAACCAGTATTTTCGGAATCAATGATATTTCTGAAAACAACGACTCACGGCTTAAGGAAAACGTAGACAACTCGCTAATCCCCCCAAGTCCAACCATCAGAAGGCTCATGCAAAAAAAAGGAACTTTTTCTCTGATATGCAGGGTCGACGTAAAGGATGCCTGTCCATTGGATAGTACTTGACTTCTCCAGGCCCTCCTGTTTATTCGGGAAAGCGGCCAGAAATCAAGCAGCATCAGCAGTAAAGGAAAGGTAAGAATCCTTGGATGAGAAAACAGGGCGAGAAGAAAACACGCAAAACAAATAAGGTATCTGGTGATAGAAGGGGAGCGCACATAATAAAAATAGACAACAAGACAAAATGACAGAAAAAAAAGCGTGAGGCCGGCATCATGATGCCCCACCCAGGCCACGGATTCGACATTTATGGGATGAACGGCAAACAGACCCGCCAACCCCGCGCTGGACCAGGCAATCCCTGTCGCCATCCTGAAAAACAGAAAAAGCATTAACGCGCTGCCAATATGCAGGCACAGATCAACCACGTGCCTTGGACCGAAAGCGCTCCCAAAAAACTCCGCATCCAGCATACAGCTTGCGACAGCTATCGGTTGATACCAGTTTTTTGAGGTTGCTGCGTCAATAAAGATTTTTTTAATATTATTAAGCGTCACCCCGTCGGCAAAAACAATGAATGCCTCTTCCTCTTCAAAATACACCATACTGAAATCAAGAATCTGAAAATATACAAAAAGATTGATAGAAACCAGCCCGAGACCTACCAGAAAAACAGGCAGGAAATATCGGTTGGTTGCTGAAAGCATTATCTTCATCCCGCATGTTCCATCCGGCCATCCCCTTTTTGTTGCCGAGCCAGAATTATGGTGGTTATTTTACAATCGCTTTTCCTAG
>JAXHVI010000091.1:0-13451 GCA_034189195.1 Thermodesulfobacteriota bacterium
TGAAATTGTAAATATAGATCACCACCAGGGCCGCGATCAGAAACAGCTGGGACCACTGGGACTGGTCCCGGACAAAGGTGCGGACCTCCTTTACGAAAAAGGCCCGGGCGTGGGCCGGCAGAAAGGCCGGCCAGGACCGGTCCCGATACGTGCGATGGGATGTACCTTCCGGTGTGATTGGGTCGGCCCACCCGGAGGATGACCTGGAAAATCCCGAAAAATAGACCGCCTCGGCAACAATCAGCATGAACACCACCAGGCTTCCGGCACAGGCCCCGCTCAGCAGCAGGTTGAACAGCAGGGCGCCGGTGTTGCCGGACAGGGCGGCGGTCACGCCGTCATAGGCCCAGGTGCTGGGCAGCCAGGCCGGGGCCGGGGCGTTAAGGGACCTCAGATACACCAGGGTGGTGGCAAACATCTCCGGATCCACCAGCCGCTCGGGCCGCATCATGCGAAAGGCGACATACAGCAGAACAAACAGCAAAAGCCCCAGAAACACGAAAATGGTTTTCAACCGGGAGGCGGAGATCAGGTTGACCACAACGGCGATGCCGGTGGCGCTGATGGCCGAGGATGTGATGCACAGCATCAGCGGAAACAAAGCCACGGCCAGGTAAAAAAGCGGACCGGCGCTGTAAACAATGCCGTGGGCCAGAAACACCGGCAGCACAAAAAGCACCACCATCCAGGAGCTGTCCGCCGTGCTTTCGATCCACCGGGCGAAAAACAGGTGCCGGGCCGCCACCGGCAGGGAGTGCACCAGGTCCAGGTCCCGGGAGAGATAGAGCTTGGACAGGGTGGTAATAATGCTGCTGAAAACAAGCAGGGAGAGCATGACCACAAAGAGCATGGAAAGCAGTTTGTTTGCCAGAATATCGCCCAGGTCTTCGATGGATTCAAAATAGGAAAGCACCCGGAAAGCGCCGGCAAACACCCCGGCCCACAGCACGAGGCCAACGGCGCCGAATACCGCCGCCCGGGTCTTTCCGGACAGAAAAATCCGGTTTTTAAACGACAGTATTCGGGGCGCCAGCAGGGCTTTGATTGTCTTCAGCACGATTTACCTTCCATATATGGTCTTGTCATTATAGCATACCCCGATCCCGATTTTGAATTTGAATGTTTATCAGGCAACCCGTGTGCCTTTTGTTTTGCAATCACAATCCTTCTTTTGTAAAAAAGAGGTTCATGGTACCCTGTGCAAAACTTAAGATGTGTTTATCCGCTAGCGGGGCCTCTAACAATTGAGGTTTCTTCGCATGCCAAAAAACTTGATTTCTGGGAGTTGTTTTTTATTTTTGCACCGCAGAGACGCAAAGCACGCAAAGAAAAAGATGAACGCTGCGCGTAACAAGGGATCGCTTTCCCGCGAAACAAAACGCCATACTTTGCGGTCTTTGCGTCTCCGCGGTGAGTTTTAATTGTCAGCGGTTCTTTAGAATTAGGGTTTGAAACATGAAAATCACGCCTGATGACATTCGCCACGTGGCAAAACTGGCACGGCTGGATATCGCGGAGACCGACATCAACGCCTTTGTCGCCCAGATCGGCGAAATCCTGGACTATGTGGACACCTTGAACCAGGTGGCCACGGAGAACGTGGAGCCCATGGCCCATGCCATTTCGCTGACCAATGCCTTTCGCCAGGACACGGTCCGGGAGGGAAAGCCTGTGGAAAAGATTCTCAACAACGCACCGGCAGCCGCGGACAATATGTTTTGCGTGCCCAAAATCATAGAATGACGGCAAAATAAAAGCAAAAGACACAAACAGACATGGAACCTTACGCATTAACCATTCATGAAGCCCGGCAACTGCTGGACAAAAAAAAGATCTCTTCCGCTGAGCTGACCCGGTCGGTGTTTGACCGCATCGAACGGGTGGAGCCAAAAGTGGGGGCCTACATCACCCTGGCCCGGGAGTCTGCCATGTCCGCTGCCGCTGCCGCGGACACACGCATTCAGAGCGGCGACATCGCGCCGCTTACCGGCATTCCGATTGCCGTCAAAGACCTTATCTGCACCACCGGCATTCGCACCACCTGCGCCTCCCGCATGCTGGAAACCTTTATGTCCCCCTATGACGCCACGGTGATTGAAAAGCTTAAAGCACAGGGGGCCGTGATCACGGGCAAGGTGAACATGGACGAGTTTGCCATGGGATCATCCACCGAGCATTCGGCCCTGGGGTCCACCAAAAACCCATGGAACCTGGCCTGTATTCCCGGCGGCTCGTCCGGCGGATCGGCCGCGTCCGTGGCCGCGGACATGTGCCTGGGCGCTCTGGGGTCGGACACGGGCGGCTCCATCCGCCAGCCCGCCTCTCACTGCGGCGTGGTGGGCATCAAACCCACCTACGGCCGGGTCTCCCGGTACGGCCTGGTGGCCTTTGCCTCCTCTCTGGACCAGATCGGGGTCCTGGCCAAGGATGTAACCGACAGCGCCCTGCTGCTTTCGGCCATCTCCGGCCATGATCCCAACGACTCCACCTCGGTGCCCAGGGAGGTACCGGACTACGCGGCCTCCTGCGAAAAAGGGCTTTCCGGCCTCACGATCGGCGTGTGCCGGGAGTACATCAATGCCGAGGGGCTGGATCCCGAGGTGGCCGATACCGTGAACCGGGCCATCGAACACATGAAGGCACAGGGCGCCGCCTGCGTGGAGGTCTCCCTGCCCCATGCCCGATACGCGGTGGCCGCCTATTATGTCATTGCCCCGGCCGAGGCCAGCTCCAACCTGGCCCGGTACGACGGGGTCAAGTACGGGTTCCGCGCCCCTGACGCCGACAGCCTGCTGGAGATGTACGCCCGCACCCGGTCACGGGGGTTCGGCAAGGAGGTCCAGCGGCGGATCATCATCGGCACCTACTGTCTCTCTTCCGGTTATTACGACGCCTACTATCGAAAGGCCTCCCAGGTCCGATCCCTGATCGCCGATGATTTTAAAAAGGCGTTTGAAACCTGCGACGTGATCGTGTCGCCGGTGGCCCCCACCCCGGCCTTTGAACTGGGCGCCAAGACCGAAGACCCGCTGACCATGTACCTGTCCGACATCTTTACCCTTTCGGCCAACCTCGCCGGCGTGCCCGGCATGTCGGTGCCCGGCGGGTTTTCCAGCGCCGGCCTGCCCATCGGGGTGCAGCTCATCGCCGGCCATTTTAACGAACCGGCCCTGGTGCGGTGCGCCTGGAACCTGGAGCAGGCCGTAAACATCGCGAACAAAAAACCGGCCTTATAATAAGGAGAAGAAATCATGACAACCGTAATGCCCGAGGGCGAACGCATCAAAAAAGCGGTGGCTTGGGTTGATGAACAGCGGCGGGAACATCCGGAAAAACCGCCCCTGGCCATTGCCGGTGAGGCCACGCTCATGTTTGACCTCTCTCCCCTGGAAGCCGACTTTCTGGAAAAATTTGTCTGCGGCAAGGCCGGCGGCTGCTGACATAAACTTTTCAGGCTGCCTGCATATCGCATGACACTTTTCGGACGAGGAAACGACACATGGCCGTGATTCGGATTCTTCCGGAACACCTTTCCAACAAGATCGCTGCCGGCGAGGTGGTGGAACGGCCCGCCTCGGTGGTCAAGGAGCTGATGGAAAACGCCATCGACGCAGGGGCCTCGGCCATCTTCGTGGAAATCCAGAACGGGGGCCGCTCCCTGATCCGGGTGACCGACAACGGATCGGGCATGGGCAAAGACGACGCCCTGCTCTGCCTGGAGCGGTACGCCACCAGCAAGATTGCCGATGAAAAAAGCCTGTTTGCCATTTCCACCCTGGGGTTCCGGGGGGAGGCCGTTCCCAGCATCGCGTCGGTGTCCGAGTTTGTCCTGACCACCCGGCCGGCCGATGCCGATACCGGCACCCGCATTCGGGTCTCCGGCGGCACCATCACCGACGTGGCCGACACCGGCGCGCCCCCGGGCACCACCGTGGAGGTGGGCCGCCTCTTTTTCAACACCCCGGCCCGGCGCAAGTTTTTAAAGGCCGTGGCCACGGAAACCGGCCACATTGCCGACACCCTGGCCGCCTTTGCCCTGTGCCGGCCCGACATTCACTTCAAGCTGGTACAGGACGGCCGAACCGTGAAGAACTGGCCCCGGACCGTTGACCCCCTGGAGCGGGTCACGGACGTTCTGGGCAGCCAGACCCGGGGCCACATGGCGCCGATTGCCTATACCGACGACACGGTCACCATATCCGGATGGACCTCCTCTCCGGCGGTGACGCGCAGCACCTCCCAGAAGATTCACCTGTTTGTAAACGGCCGGATCGTAAAAGACCGGGGCCTTCAGTACGCCCTGTTTGAAGGCTACAGGGGCCGGCTGGTCAAGGGGGCCTTTCCCGTGGCCGCCATCGTTATCAACATTCCCTTTGACCGGGTGGATGTCAATGTTCACCCCACCAAAAACGAGGTGCGGTTTGCCGACCAGCGCCGGGTCTACCAGGCCCTGAAAACAGCGGTGGCCGGGGCCTGGACCATAAACTCCGCCCCGCCCTGGAGCGACGGACAAAAGCCATCCCGGCCGAAACAGTCCTTTTCTCTGCCGGGTGTCAGGCCAGCGCCCAAAGTCAGCGAGTCGGTGTTTCATTATACCACGCCCCTGCCCAGGCCCTCTTTTGCGAATGCGGGGGGTGAACCGCCGGCCCCGGCCCGGCCCCGGCTTTCCGGGGATGCAGAGCCCCGGCCGCTCGAAACGCCCGTTTCTTCGGACGGTCATCAGTCGTTTTTCCGCTTTTCCGACCTGGCCGTGGTGGGACAGGTGTTTAACACCTATATTATCTGCCAGGCCGACGCCCAGGTGGTGCTGATCGACCAGCACGCGGCCCATGAACGCATCCTGTTTGAAGCCTTGAAGCAGCGGGGCCAAAACCGCCCGTTCCCCGGCCAGAACCTGCTGGTGCCGGAAACCGTGGAACTGACCCACAAAAGCGCGGCCGCCATTGAGCCCCTGCTGAACGCCTTTGCCGCCATCGGCCTTGAGATCGAGCCGTTCGGCCCCACCGCCTTTGTAATCAAGGCCGTGCCCGCCGTCCTGGCCGACGCGGCCGTTGGCCCCATGGTGGCCGAGATCGCGGAAAAACTGGCAGACACCGGGTTTGCCCCGGACCCTGACACCCTCACCGACGACGTGCTGCACGTGATGGCCTGCCACGGGGCCATCCGCGCCCACCAGCGGCTTTCCGAGGCGGAAATAAGGGCACTGCTGGCAAGGCTGGACGGCTGCGACAACCCGCGACACTGTCCCCACGGCCGGCCCACCGCGATTTTCTGGCCCCTAAGCGGGATTGAAAAGGCATTCAAGCGCATTGTCTGACCCGAATTTCTCATTGGATTTTCGACATGGACAAATCGTTTCCTAAAACACAAACCGGCTTAAGGCGTCATTGCAAGCGAAGCGAAGCAATCTTTACCGGGATGCGTGTGCCGCAAGATTGCGTTGTCGCTCCACTCCTCAATGACGTGTTGTTTCAACTCAAAAAAACCGTTTTGATTGAGGAGACCCCATGCCGAAAAACCCCATGAAACCCTACTGGATGGCCGGCCTTCTGATGGCCGGCCTGTTTGCCGTGCTGCTGGGCATGCGCTTCGGCCTTTTTTCCGGCCTGACAGCCCCCTCCCGGCCCGGGCCGACGGCCGGCCAGGTGCTGCCGGAGCAGGACACGTGGATGAGTGTCCTGCAGAACGACAAAAAAATCGGCTATTCCCACTCCCGGTTGTTTAAAACAACCGACGGCTATGCGGTTGCTGAAACCGTTTTTTTAAACATCACGGCCATGGGCATGCGCCACGCGGTCAAACTGAACACCTCGGCCGTGCTTCACCCGGACCTGACCGTGGACACGTTTTCTTTCAAGATGGATTCGGGCCGGTTCTCCTTTTCCGCCCAGGGACGGGTGGCGGATGGGCGGGCTGTTGTCAACACCACGGCCGACGGCAAGACCCAGTCCTTTGAAATTCCCCTGCATGAGACCCCCTACCTGCCGTCGGGTGTTCTTCACGCCGTAACCAACTCCAGCATGGCACCGGGCGAATCCATGACCTTTTCCATGTTCGACCCCTCCATCATGGCCACCACACCGGTCACGGTCACGGTAGCGGGAAAAGAGACCATCAAGGTGCTGGGTGTTGACCGGATTACCACCAAAATTCACATGCAAATGAAGCAGGCCGAGCAGTTTGCCTGGCTCAGCGAGGACGGCGAGGTGGTAAAAGAGTCCGGCCTCATGGGGCTCACCCTTGTAAAGGCCGAAAAACACGACGCCATCGCCGGCCTGTCAGAAGACGCCGCGGACCTGGTGTATCTGGTGGCCGTGGATGCCGGGGTCCGGTTTGACAATCCTTCGGCCCTTAAATGGCTGGCAGTGGAAATCAGCGGCATCGACATTGATCCGGACCGGATCGCTTCAGCCCGCCAGTCGTTTGACGGACAGGTGCTGACCATCACAAAAGAGTCGCTTTACGGCCGGGGGGACCGGGTTCCGGCCGGCCGGCTGGCGCCCTTTCTGCTGGCAGACCCCTTTGTCCAGTCCGATGATCCGGCCATTGCCGAACTTGCGGCCCGCATCACAAAAGACCACAGCGAACCTGTCAAAAAAGCACAGGCTCTGATCGACTGGGTCTACACCGAAATTGAAAAACGGCCGGTGGTGTCCCTGCCCAACGCCCTTGCCACCCTTCGCACCCGGCAGGGCGACTGCAACGAACACGCCGTGCTCCTGGCGGCCCTGGCACGGGCTGCGGGCATTCCCGCAGGTATTGAAACCGGGCTGGTCTACCTGGATGGAAAATTCTTCTACCACGCCTGGAACACACTTTATGTGGGAAAATGGATCACTGCGGACCCGGCTTTCGGCCAGTTTCCGGCGGACGTCACCCATATCCGCCTGGCCGGCGGCACCGGCGAAGGGCTGCTGGACCTGATGGGCATCATCGGCAAAATTCAACTGAAGGTGATGGAATTTGAACCGGCAGGGCCGGAAAATTGAAGCGATCTCCGACGAAATGCATATGCCATGAGATTGCTTTGTCGCCTTGCTCCTTGAGCGATGCGTAAACCCAAGAGCAACGCCCCGGCAACCAAACCAGAGTCCCTCTTCGACCGCATCGTCTTGATCCTGGAACAGACGCAAAGCAACGTGGTCCTGGTGGTCAACACGAAATCTATGGAAAGAACAGGAGGTTATGTATGATAAACGACAAGGCCCCGGCCGCTGACGGGAAGTCCTATCTTACCGATGTGGCCGATCCCCAAACGCTTCTGCGGCTTATTCGGTCCGTGCCAAGCCCAAAGGCCGAGCCGATAAAGCTCTGGCCGGCAAAGGCAGGAGGCGGGTCCGGCTGATTGGACAGCCTGTTGACATCAGCATGCAAATGGACTATTAAACAAAAAAAGTATAAAAGTCTATTACCAGGTGGGCTCATGAAAAAAGATAAGGTGGATTCGATCCTCAATACAGCACGGCAGATGTTTAAAAAATACGGGATTCAGAAAACAAATCTGGAGGACATTGCCCGCCTGTCAAAGGTTGCAAAGGCGACGATCTATAACTATTTCGGGAGCAAAGACCGGGTCTACATGGAGGTCCTAAACCGGGAAGTCAGCGATATTGCCTCCCGTATCTCCGATGTCGTTGAGCAAGTGAAGTCACCCGGAGAAAAACTTCGCGCCTTTATTTTCACGAGTTTCAGGCTGGTAAAGGAAGCCGCCGATATCCTGAATCTTCGCTCTGATTTCCCCCACCGGCATCTTCCCCGCGCCGGCGACGTCCGCAAAAACCTGTTCCTGGCGCAGACGGCCATTCTCCAGACTATCCTGAGCGATGGAGCTAAAAAAGGGGTCTTTAATAGCCACGGTCCACACACGGCGCGGTCGATCGTCTATGCCATGAGAGGATTCGAGTCCACCTGGCTTTTGGACCCCGACAATGCCGAAATCGACGCAGACCTCAATGAACTTTTCAACATCCTGTGCGACGGAATTTTAAGCGCGAAGAGAGGCCCCTATGCCTGAAGATCCGATCCGCCTTTTTCTGTTCCTGTTCACATTTTTCTCCATTGCGGGATGGGGGCTTGAATGCGTTTACCGGTCAACGGCGCAGAAGAAACCCGTGAACCCCGGTTTTCTGAAGGGTCCCTATCTTCCCCTTTACGGGACGGCGGCGGTGATTCTGACCCCTGTCGTCACCGCCTTTCAGCAAGGCGCGATTTTTCCTTACGCCGCATACTTCATCGCCCTGGTTTTCCCGGGGATCAGGGCTCTGGACGCTTCATGTTTCACGAGCATGGCGTTCTTGACAAAAGGTCTGGCCTACTTCGTTATAACCACGGGAATCGAACTGGCTGTCGGCCTTTTCTTCGGCGGCTTGCTGAAAAGACCGCTGTGGGATTACTCGGGCCAACCGCTTTGTTTCAAAAACCATGTCTGCCTGAAATATTCCTGTTACTGGGTCCTGCTGGCGTTTTTCTTCGAATACGCGCTGCTGCCGCTGTCCCTTTTTGTTTACCGGTCTTGCGACCCGCGTTGGATGTCCGCCGTTACGTTTCCGATCTGTTTTATTTTGTTCCTTGATTTTATTTGGAATCTCTCAGTCGTTCTGCAGGCACGCGGAAAAGAAGCGGCCCTTTCCGTCAGCCACGATGAATTCATGGACATACTGGCGCCCTTGCTCGATACGGCCGACGTCCAGCGCCTCTCGGGGTTCAGGCATCACGGATTCAACACGCGCCTGGAACACTCGCTGGAGGTGGCCTGGCGCAGTTACGCCGCGGCCAAAACGCTCTCGCTCGATTACGCCTCAACGGCGCGGGGGGCGTTGCTCCACGATCTTTTTTTCTACGATTGGACAACGGAGGGACCGAGGCTGCACGGTTACAGGCACCCCAAGATAGCACTGCAAAATGCGGTCAGGACCGCGGATCTGAACAAGAAGGAAAAGGACATCATCAGAAAGCACATGTGGCCGCTGACACTCATGCCGCCCCGCTATCTCGAATCCTGGGTGGTATGCTTCGTCGACACGTGTTGCAGCATCAAGGATTGCATCGTTTTGGTGAGGAAGTTTCGTGCAGGATAGATATCAAGCCGGGATCGATATCGGCTCCACGACAGTAAAACTCGTCATCTGCACCCTGGAGGGGAACGCGGTTTTTTCTCGCTACCGGCGCCACCATGCCCGGACGATCGAGGCCTTGCGGGTAATGCTGGAGGAGGCCCTGTCCATCCTGGGAGATGTGAATATCACAGCGGCCTTTACCGGTTCCGCCGGAATGGGAACAGCCGAAAGTTACGGTTTTCCCTTCATCCAGGAAGTGGTTGCCTCATCGCGGTTGATCAGGCGCCGATTTCCTGAAGTAAAGACCTTTATCGAGATCGGGGGGGAAGATTCAAAAGTCGTTTTCTTCGAAAACGGATCCCCGCCTGACATCAGAATGAACGGGATCTGCGCGGGCGGCACCGGGGCCTTTATCGATCAGATAGCCGTTCTCCTTGACGTATCCATGGAGGATTTCGACTTGCTGGCCCGGAGAAGCGCCGCCGTTCATCCCATCGCCTCCCGGTGCGGCGTCTTTGCCAAAACCGATATCCAATCCCTTCTGAGCAATCACGTGCCGAAGGCGGACATCGCCGCCTCCGCCTTTCACGCTGTCGCGCTCCAGACGGCGGCCACATTGTTCAGGGGAAGGCGTGTGGAGAAAAAGGTGCTGTTCGCCGGCGGGCCGCTGGGATTCTTCCCGGGGCTGCGGCGCGCCTTCGTGGATGTCCTCGGGCTCGACGAAAAGGCGGATATCGCCGCAACGGCCCATCCGGAATTGGTTGCCGCCCTGGGGGCGTCCCTGTGTTCTTCGGACTCGGCCTCCGCGACCCGCATCACCGATTTCCTGAAGAAACTCGAAAAGATCCAAAAGGTGCGGGTAGAAACGGCAACGCTGCCTCCTCTTTTCGCAAGCGGAGAGGAGTTTCTTGCATGGCGGGAACGGCATGAACGGCATGTCGTTGAAAAGGCGGACCTTCGCGACCTGAACGGAGAAGATTGTTTCCTGGGGATCGATTCCGGTTCGACCACCACCAAGATCGTGCTTATGGACCAGCGGAACAGGGTCGCACTCAGCCACTACAGTCCCAACAACGGCGACCCGGTAAAGGCGGTCCGATCCGGCCTCCTGTCGTTCGGGACAACCTTAATGAAGGCCGGCGTTGAAATCGGAATCGCACGAACGGCCGTCACGGGCTATGGAGAGGATCTGATCAGGGCGGCCTTCGGGATCGATGACGGCGTCGTCGAAACGATGGCGCATTACAGGGCCGCGCGGACGTTTTCGCCGCAAGTATCTTTTATCCTCGATATCGGCGGCCAGGACATGAAGGCCGTCTTCATCAGGAATCATGCGGTCTCCGATATTCAAGTCAACGATGCCTGTTCCTCCGGGTGCGGCTCTTTCATCGAAACCTTTGCCCGCTCCCTGAATTGCGACGTGGCCCGATTTGCGGACCTCGCCTGTCAAGGCAACGCTCCCTTTGATCTGGGAACCAGGTGCACCGTCTTCATGAATTCCAGGGTAAAACAGGCGCAGCGCGAGGGCGCATCCATCTCCGACATTTCAGCGGGACTGGCCTATGCCGTTGTCAAAAATTCTCTCTACAAAGTCCTCAAGCTGACGGATATGCAGCTGCTCGGCGATCACATTGTCGCCCAGGGAGGCGCCTTTCGCAATCCCGCCGTTTTGAGGGCCTTTGAAATGCTCACGGGAAAAGATGTGGTCCGTCCCGATATCGCCGGACTCATGGGCGCCTACGGCGCGGCCATAACCGCCCGGGAGAATTATCTCCAGGGGAAAACCGGGCCGTCGGGTTTTGTCGGATTCCAGTCCCCGGAATCAGGGACGGGAAACAGGGAATTCCTGAACTGCAAGGGATGTGAAAACAAGTGCCGGATTGTCAGGATCCGCTTTTCCAACGGACGCAGTTATTTTACGGGAAACCGGTGCGAAAACCATTTCAGTAACCGCGCTCAAACCGGCAGGAAGGGCGCCAATCTGGCGGCGGCCAAGGCGAAACTGCTCTTTGATCGTCCTCTTGAACCGGCAGAAAAGCCGATCCTTTCCTTCGGGATTCCCCGCGCTCTTAACATGTATGAAAATTTTCCCTTCTGGAGCGCCTATCTTACGGCCTGCGGTTTTCGGGTTGTCCTGTCGTCCCCGTCAACGATGGAACTCTTCGAGCAGGGTGTCCATGACGTCATGTCGGACAATATCTGCTTTCCCGCCAAACTGGCGCATGGACATATCATGGATCTCATCAACCGGAAGGTCGACCGGATATTCTATCCCAATGTCGTATATGAACGGAAAGAGCATCCGTCCTCATGCAACAGCTTCAACTGCCCGGTTGTCACAGGGTACCCCGACGTGATCAGAAGCGCCTCCGATCCGGAAGGACGCTACGGGATTCCCCTGGATTCGCCCGCCGTCAGTTTTAAAGACACCGCCCTGCTGGAGAAACAGCTGTTCCATTTCGTGAAGCCGTTCGGCGTAAAACGCCTGACCTCCAGTCTGGCGGTCAGGCAGGCACTGAAGGTTCAGAGCGATTTCAAAAAACGGGTTCGTGAGATGGGAGACAATCTCATTGCGGCAGCCGAAAGGCAGGCCAGTCGGATCGTTGTCCTCTCCGGCAGGCCGTACCATATTGATCCCCTGATCAATCACGGCATTCCGGAGCTTTTGGCCGGTTACGGAGTCGATGTCGTGACGGAAGACGCGCTTCCCTTGAACGACTTGCAGCCGTTGCGGCAAAACGGGATCCTGATCCAGTGGGCCTATGCCAACCGCGTCATCGCGGCGGCGGAATATGTCAGGAATAAGAACAACATGTTCATGGTCCAACTGGCCTCCTTTGGATGCGGCCTGGACGCCCTGTCCTCCGACGAAGCCAGGCGCATCCTGGAAAAGAAGAATCAGTCCTATACGCTGATCAAGATCGACGAGATGACAAACCTTGGCGCCGTGAAGATACGCCTGCGTTCCCTCCTGGAAGCAGACCGCGGAGGCGGGGATTGCGCGGCGCCGCTTCTCTCATGCCCCCTGCGCGGAAAAAAAGAAGAGCGAAAAAAAATCATCGTCCCCTGGGTCTCGCCGATGTATTCCCCTTTGGTGGCCCCGACCTTTGCGGCCTGCGGGTGGCCCGCGGAAGTTCTGGCGCCGCCGGACAGACAATCCGTGGAATTGGGGCTCCGGTATGTGAACAATGATCTCTGCTATCCCGCGGTTATCATCATCGGCGACATCATTAAGGCGTTCCGGTCCGGACAATACGATCCCGAGCAGACCACCATTGTTTTCCCCCAAACTTTCGGCCAGTGCCGGGCTTCCAATTACCTGCCCCTTATGGAAAAAGCGCTGCAAAGCGCAGGCTACGGAAAGGCCCGGGTGCTGTCCATGTCCGTTGCCGGCGGGGACTTGCAAATCGACCTTCCGGTCGACAAGAAGGCCCTTCTCAAAAAACTGACCCTTGAATTGATTTTTGCCGACGCCCTGATGCGGCTGCATCATGCAACGGTTCCCCGCGAGATCGTCAAGGGAGAGGCCGGCGCCGTTCATCGGAAATATCTTGAACGGATCGCTGAGGAACCGGCGGATTTTGATTCTCTTCTCACCGTCTTGAAGAAAGCCGTCGCCGAATTCAATTCCATTGAGACGGTGAATGCCGCGATCCCTGTTGTGGGCGTACTGGGCGAAATATACGTCAAGTACAACGCCTTTGCCAATAACCGCATCGTGGAATGGCTTCTGGAGCAGGGCCTGGAGGTCAGGGTGCCGCCCCTGCTCAGTTTTTTCCTGCAGGCCTTCACCAACGAAGCTGTCAACCAGGGCGCCTTTTTGAAGAAAAGATCCGTGAAGGCTCGCATCGCTTGTGCAATGGCGGATTATTATGTCCGCCATCTCCTCCGGCGCGTGGAGACGGCAATGAAACCGTTCCGCTATTACCAGGAACCCGCCGGCCTTGGAAAACTGGCGGAAGAAGCGAGCCGAACGGTCAGCCCGGTCAATCAGGCCGGCGAAGGCTGGCTCCTGACGGCGGAGATGATCGCCATGCTGCAATGCGGCATCAACCATATCGTCTGCGTGCAGCCGTTCGGCTGCCTTGCGAATCACATTACCGGAAAGGGCGTTTCCAGGCGGCTGCGGCAACGCTATCCCCGGGCAAATCTTCTCTTCCTCGACATGGACGCCGGACACAGCGAGGTCAATCTCCTGAACAGGCTCCATCTCCTGGTTGCGGCGGCCAAGGAAAATGCCGGAGAAATGAGGAAAGGACAGGTGCATCCCCATCATCTACCGCAGCCTGATCCATGGTGTTCTCCCGTTCCTGTCTGGTGATGATTGCAATAAAACGCTACTTCGTGGTGGTCGTGGTGCTGATGCCGTTCCGGACAAAGGTCACGCCCTTTGGC
>JAXHVI010000092.1:0-19466 GCA_034189195.1 Thermodesulfobacteriota bacterium
CCACCACCTTTGCCGATATCACGGCCCTGGTGGCCCTTTACCGGCCCGGTCCCATGGGCAGCGGCATGCTGGTCGATTTCGTGGAGTGCCGCCACGGCCGCAAGCGGGTGGAATACCTGATCCCCGAACTGGAGCCGATTCTAAAAGAGACTTACGGCGTTATCGTTTACCAGGAACAGGTCATGCAGATCGCCCAGGCCGTGGCCGGGTACACCATGGGCAGCGCCGATGACCTGCGCAAGGCCATGGGCAAGAAGATCGCCTCCAAAATGGCAGAGCATCAGGCCATTTTCATCGAAGGGGCCCTGGCCCGGGGCATCGACAAGGCCAAGGCCGAAACCCTTTACGAACAGATCAAGTTTTTCGGCGAGTACGGATTCAACAAGTCCCACAGCGCCGCCTACGCTCTGGTGGCCTTTCAGACCGCCTATCTCAAGGCCCATTTTCCCGTGGAACTGATGGCGGCCCTGCTCACCAGTTCAACGAACAAGACCACTGATGTGGTTAAATTTATCGCCGAGTGCCGGGCACTGGACATCGAGGTGCTGCCGCCGGACATCAATGAAAGCGAAGTGGCTTTTTCCGTGGTGGGCGACAGGATTCGGTTCGGCCTGCTGGCGGTCAAGAACGTGGGCGAGGGGGCTATCGAAGCCATTGTGGAGGAGCGGCGGGCCAGCGGCCGGTTTGTCTCGATTTTTGATCTGTGCGAACGGGTTCCCCTGACAAAGGTCAACAAGAAGGTGCTGGAGAGCCTGATCAAGTGCGGGGCACTGGATTCCACCGGCGCGGGCCGCGCCCAGATGGCGGCGGTCCTGGAAGACGCCCTGGCCCACGGCCAGACGGTTCAGCGGGAAAAGAACGACAGCCAGATGAGCCTGTTTGACATGCCGGGGGCTGACGCGGCCCTCAACGCGCCGACCCTGCCGGAGATGCCGGAGTGGTCCGACCGCCAGCGGCTGGCCTTTGAAAAAGAGGTCCTGGGGTTCTACATCAGCGGTCATCCCCTGGCCGGTTACCGGGATGTGCTGCGGAAATACGCCAATGCCGACGCCCTGACCTTAAAGGAAATAGCGGACCAGAGCAACGTGATCATCGGCGGCGGCATTACCGCGGTGAACCGAAAGACCACGAAAAGGGGCGACCAGATGGCCATTGTCACCATCGAAGACATGTACGGCACTGTTGAGGTGGTGGTGTTTCCCGACCTGTTCGAGGTGGTGCGGGGGTTTCTGGCCGAAGACGCCCTGGTCTTTGTCCAGGGAAAGCTCGAATCCAGCGAAGTGTCCACCGCCATTCAGGCCGAGCGGGTGGTGCCCCTGGACCGGGCCGAAGAGGTATGGCTGCCCAGCGTCCACTGCACCATTGATCCCGTGAAAACCGACAAGCAGACCCTGCGAAAGCTGCACGAGGTGTTCAAGCAGCATACCGGCGCCTGCAACGCCTTTCTGCACATCACGGCGCCGCCCGGAAAGGCGGGCACCCTGATTGCCCTGCCAGACACCATGAAGCTGGACTCAGATGCCGCGCTGTTTGACAAGGTCAACGATCTTTTGGGTTACAGCGCGGTCCAGGTCTCCTGCAAGCTGATGCCCGGCGCGGAAAAATGGAGTGCCCCGAAGAGAAAGAGTTTTAATGGAACACACTATAGAAAGAGAACCCCATGATGAAGGTGCCGCTGCTTGATTTAAAAGGCCAGTATGCGACCATTCGGGACGAGGCACTGAAAGTGACGTCCGAGATTTACGACAGCCAGATGTTTATTCTGGGTCCCCACGTGGAAACCCTGGAACAGGATATCGCCCGGTACACGCAGAGCCGTTATGCCGTGGGGGTCTCATCCGGCACCGACGCCCTGCTGGTCTCGCTGATGGCCACCGGCATCGAACCCGGCCACCGGGTGTTGGCCACACCCTACACCTTTTTTGCCACTGCCGGCGTTATCGCCCGCATGGGTGCCATTCCCGTGTTTGTGGACATTGAACCGGACACCTTCAACATGGACATGGCGGCCCTTGCCAAAACCATTGATGAACTGCCGAAGGCGGCCCGCGCCCAGTGCAAGGCGGTTATTCCCGTGCATCTTTACGGCCAGTGCGCCGACATGGATCCTTTGCTTGAACTGGCCGGACAGCACAACCTGGCGGTGATCGAAGACGCGGCCCAGGCCATCGGTGCTGAATATAAAGACCGCCGGGCCGGCGCCATGGGCGACTTCGGATGTTTCTCCTTTTTCCCCTCCAAGAACCTAGGGGCCTTTGGCGACGGCGGTGTTGTCACGGTCCGGTCCAGGGAGCGGTGCGAAAGGGTCCGGATCCTTCGGGCCCACGGCTCCCATCCCAAGTATTACCACTCCTTTATCGGCGGCAATTTCCGGCTGGATGCCCTTCAGGCGGCCATTGTCTCCATCAAGCTCAAACACCTGGACACCTGGACCGAAAAGCGGCGGCAAAACGCGGCCGCCTATCGCAAACTGTTTGAGGCCGCCGGCCTGACCGAACAGGTTCGGCTGCCGGCGGATGTCATGTCCCGCCACATCTACAATCAATTTGTGATATCCGTGCCCGAACGGCGGGACGACCTGGTGACCTTTTTAAGGGAGCGGGAGGTCGGCGTTGAAATCTACTACCCCGTTCCCCTGCACCTGCAGAAATGCTTTGCCTATCTCGGCTATCAGGCAGGCGATTTTCCGGTGTCCGAGCATGCCGCGGCCCATACCCTGGCCCTGCCCATCTACCCCGAGCTGACCCATGAGCAGCTGGAGTATGTGGTGGATTCCATCGCGGCGTTTTATAAGCAGGTGTAAGCGGAGCGCTGCCCTCTTCGTGACCTTTGTGCCCTTCCAGTTCTTCGTGTTAAGAAACAACCGGTCGTTCCGGTGAGATGGCCGAATTCAACACAAAGGACGTGAAGACCACGAACATGATGTGATGTTGTTTGAGCAGGACCACGGAAATCCCCTCCCGGCTGCTGCCGCGGCCGGGCTAATCGCCGGACCGGCCGTTTGCGTCAAATACTTTACGCAGGGTTTTTGCCCGGGCCTCGGTGATGGTGCCCTTGGCCATTGCCACGTTGATGGTGTGAAGCCCCATTACCCGGTAAACCGGCAGCAGGTCGGGTTTCCGGATTTTTATTTCCTGAATGTGGGCCTTGATAATCGGGGTGTCCCCCCGGGCCACGGGCCCGGTCAGGGCCTGGGGAATACCAACGGTTTTAATGTTTTCAAGCGTGCCGTAAAGCAGGGGACCCATGATATCAAAGGCGTGGTCCCGGTTGATCCCCGCGGCTTCAAGCAAGGAGAAAACCGCGTCGCACAGGGTAACCAGGTAGTTGGACGCCACCACGGCGCCGGCGTGGTAAAGCATCTTGGCGTCGGTGTGAATGGTAAAACAGGTGGCGCCCAGGTCGGCGCCGATGGCAGTGGCCACATCAACGGCCCTGGGCGCGCCCTCCACGGCCATGACGATGCCCGCAAACGGATTGCGGCCCGGATCGTTTCCGGCAATGCTCTGCAGCGGGTGAAGAGAGCCGGCTGCCGCCTTTTTGCCGGAAGTGACCGTTAAAATGGTGGAGGGCAGGGCGCCGCTGCAATGAAGCACGACAGCCTCCGGTGCGAACCCCTTGTGCGCGTCGATCTGTTCGCATACACGGGCAATGGCACTGTCCGGCGTGGTGATGAACACAATATCCGCGGCCGGCGTGATTTCCCATGGCAGGATCGAAGCGACACCTTCTCCGATAATATCTGCCGCCTTTCGTGCCGATGCCGGGGTGGTACAGGCCACGCCGATACACGGATACCCGGCGCGCGCCAGGTTGACGCCAAGGGCCGTGCCCACCCGGCCGCCGCCCACAACTGCAAAAGATGGTTTCATAAGGCGGTTTTCCTTGAATAAAGCAAATTGAACCATCCCAAAGGTTGAACGGAATGTCTTATTTATAACACGGCCGGTAAATGTTCAAAAACGATTTTACACAAACGGTTCATGCCGGCCCTGTCTGTCAGCCCGGCAAATAGAGGATGATTGACAGGGGTGTTTGCCCGTGCTATTTTGTCTCTCATCTTTGTGAAACACAATCAGGGGGTTGGAGGACCCGGCCGAAACCGAAACGTTTTTGTGTGAAGGATGCGGTACCATGGCAAAAAAACCTGAACGTACGGAAAACAAGCGCCGGTGGAAACGGTTTGCCCTGAAAGACGGGGCCCTGGCCCTGGCGGTGAAGCCCTCTTTCTGGCGACTGGGCAGGCCGGTTCACGTCAAGCTGGGGCCCATCAAGGATATTGGTATGAAGGGCCTGGCGGTTCAGTATGTTGAAAAAAAGAACCTGTTAAGCAATGTCAAGGAGATGTCCATCATGGTGCCCGGTCATGGCATCAAGGTGGAGCGCATTCCTTTTCAAACCGTGATGGATTTCGAGGTGGGGCACCTCTCCGGCGCCAAACGGATTCGCACCCTGTGCGTGAGCTTCAACCAGCTCAACCCCATTCAGAAGCTTGCCCTTGAACGGTTCATCGACGAGTATGCCGTGGACCTGGCGCCCTGATCTTACTTACCGTTGTGCCCTTTTTTATCCTTCCCGTCGCGGATAGTCCGGGTCAAAATTGGCAATAATGGCATCCCGTGTCTGTTTGACCAGCGAGTCAATGGTTTCCGGTGTGTAGCCCGTGGTTTCAATGGGCTTTGCCACCACCACCTCTATTTTTCCGGACCGGTAGACCATCCGGTGCTTGGGCAGCACCTTTCGGCTGCCGTTGACCGTCACCGGCAGAATGGGCAGCCCCTTTTCCACCGCCGTGACAAACCCCCCTTTTTTAAATTCCCGAATGGCGCCGTCCGGAGACCGGGTGCCTTCGGCAAAGAAAAGCACGCCCACTCCCGGCGGCAGGCGGTCCACCCCGTGATTGATGGAGGAAATGGCGCTTTGCCTGTTGGACCGGTCAATAAAAATATTCCGGGAAGCATGAAGCGCGTAACCAAACAGCGGAACCTTTCGGATCTCCTTTTTGATGATCCACCGGTACTGAATGCCCAGCCGCACCACAATGGCCAGAATGTCGAAATGGGACTGGTGGTTTGAGATGATAATATAAGAGCGCCCTTTGTCGATGTTTTCCTTTCCCCGCACCGTTGTGCGCGTGCCGGTCACCACCAGAATGCCCATGGCCCACAGCCGGGTGATGGAAAAGGCCAGGTTGCCGGTTCTGCCGAGTATGGCGGCCAGGACAATGGGAGCAAACAGAACAAGGGTGTTTACAGTCAGCCAGAAAAACAGCCAGACGATTTTGAAAATGTTGAGAACATGTGTCATGGTTTTGTTGTCTCCCTCTGTCGCGTTCCGGATATTTGCGTTTTTAACGTGTTGAACCTCGGGTTATCTGTCGCCCGGTCATTTTTGATGGGGGGAGTCTATACGGCTGCATAATGTATTGTCAAGCCTGTTGAAACGGAACAATCCCGGTGGCAGTGGACCGCCGCCAGAGCCTGGGGCAGGGCGCCCTGGGGTTTGACGTGTTCCGGCGGATCATGAACGATAACCGGTTTGACGACATGCCCCTGATCCCGGGAACAACGGACGCTTCCATCTGGGAACAGGAAATCGATCTGGTTCGTTGCTATTTGTGACTTGCAAAGACGGTCGAATAGTTATAAAAATTCAATTTTTATCAATTTTTTAATTGAAGGTGATTGATGCCGTTTGCGGGTGTCATTCAAATGGCCTGTAAAATGGCAATCGCTTACAGTTCCAGGTGGTTATGATGGATGAAGTATGCCAGGCATGGTATGTGGTGCATACCAGGAGCCGGTTTGAAAATGTGGTTTACGAAGGACTGGCCCGAAAAGCAAAAGAAGTTTTTTTGCCGATGCTTACCCACAGAAGCCGGCGCAGGGACAGAAAGCAGTTTATTCGTACGCCGCTTTTTCCCGGCTATCTGTTTGTGAAAACCGGCGACTCACCGCCCGAACGGCTGGATGTGCTAAAAACGGTCGGAGTTGTAAGGATCATCGGAAACCGGGACAAGCCTGTGCCGGTGGAAGAGCCTGTGATTGAGTCCCTGCGGATTATTGTACAGGCCAATGACCCCATTCAGACCGGCCCCTGCTTTACGGCCGGCGAGCATGTGCGGGTGGTATGCGGCCCTTTTTCGGGTGTTGAAGGAATGTTTATCCGTCTTCAAGGCAAAGACCGTGTGATTGTGAATGTGGGGGCTATGGGGCAGGCGGTTTCCATCTGTGTCGACACCGACGATGTGGAACCTTTTCGGAGACAACCATGGAGAACCTGACCAAGTCACAGAAGGCCCGCAACGCGGTCCGGGCCATAAAAATCATCATCGATGCCCTGACCCTGCGGGGCTATTACAAGCCCCTGGGCGATTCGGGCCGGACCCTGACCCAAGCGTTGCGTATGCTGAGTCCGGAAATTTACGGCTCCATGACCGATCCCCGGATCATCGAACTAAAAGGCCTGGAATATGTGCTCGACCGTCTGCCCATGGGCGTGGAGGTGTGCAACCGCATCATTCTCACGGCCCAGGAGGAGTTTGTTGACACCTCCTTTGAGTTGATTGTACCGCCCAAGCGACGGCGGGCCTGCTACCGCATCGGTGACAAGGAGATGTGTTTTGTCATCACCCGTGGCTACAGCGAAATCTACGATCTTCTGACCCACATCACTTTTTTAAACAACGAGGCGGAAAAGATTTTCCGGCAAATGCACGACCGCAACGGGGAGGTCACCCTGGAATGGAAGCGGCTGGAAGCAACGGTTGCCGAAAATCGCGATCTTTCCACGGCGGAGCTGGACAAGGCCCTGTGGAACCTCAGCATTCTTCTGGGCCGGACCATGCATGAAACCAGGGAGACCCATGAATACCTGGAGCGCTATGCCACGGCAGACAGAAAGCTGGTCTTTTTTAACATCGTGCTGAGCCTGGGCAGAAGGGTGGCCGAGGAGCAGTCATCCCGGGAAGAAGAACTGCTGGTCACTTTTACTCCGTCGCTTCAGGAAATTCTGGGCAACCAGATTTACAGCCGCAAATGGGCCGGCGACATCAAGCGCCGGTTGATCGAACTGGGTTTTGAAACACGGCCCCTTCATATCATCAGCGCCAACCTGCACAGCATTCGCAACCTGATTTACGGGTACGCGGCCCTGTGCGGCGCCGGGCCGGACCGCCAGTGCATGAACGTGTTTGAACACATCGCAGCGTCAAGGGACGACAACCCCAGGATCAGGGAATTTGCCCTGTCCCGGGGGTTTTACGAGCTGCCCGACCAGTCCGGAACCCACATCGACTGCCAGATCATCGACACCGCCGGAATCGGCGACCTGACCTTTCACCCGGATCTGCGCTTTAATACCCAATGGCCGGAAGGCCGGGCCCCGGTGATCTTTGTAATGGATTACGCCTTCGGCATTCAGGCTTTCGAAACCATGGACGAACTGCTGGAACCTTATCAGGAACGGGACCGCGAGGTCCGGTTCGACATCCGGTCCATCTCGGTCATGGGCAAGGCCGGCACCCTCAACGGCAAAAAAGGCGATATCATGCTGGCCACGGCCCATGTGATGGAGGGCACCTCGGGCAACTATATTTTTGAAAACGATCTGACCCGGGAAGACTTTACAACCGATATTCCCGTCTATGTAGGCCCCATGGTCACGGTGGTGGGCACCAGCCTTCAGAACAGGGACCTGCTGCAGCGGTTCCGGTCCTCCTCATGGAAAGCCGTGGGCCTTGAGATGGAGGGCAGCCACTACCAGAAGGCCATCGGCTCGGCCATGATTCGCGAGCACATTCCCCGCACCGTCAAGGTGCGGTACGCCTATTATGCGTCGGACAATCCATTGGAAAGCGGCCAGACCCTGGCCTCGGGAAGCATGGGAAAAGAGGGAATCAAGCCCACCTACCTGATCACCCAGATCATTCTGGAAAAGATCCTCAATCCGGCCCCCCCACGTCGTCATCACCCGGCTTGACCGGGTGATCCGGAATAAAACGGCGGAATACCTTATTCTTTTTTTTCACATTTCCCGAATCATTTTCAGCAGGGACTTTAGTCCCTTGTCCAGCGTTTCCGGCGGCACGGTCTTTTCATACTGTCCGGCCATGGCCTTGAGTTTTTCCAATCGTTTGGACCTGGCCATGGCCCGTTCCACCTTGCCCATCATGGCCGACTGGTGCTGCAGCAGCTGCTTTGTCCGTTCGATCGGTTGATCAATCAGGTTCTTTACGATGGCCAGGTGCCGGTTTCTCCTTTTTTTTGTAAACAGTTGCTTTATGTTAGACTGGTCTTATATTCTAAAAACAGACAACCGATGAACACCTGTAAAAAAGGAGGAGGCATGAAAGAGATATTGATTTTCGGAGGCATTATCGCGGTCTATTTTCTCATGCAGTTGGTGATTCTGCCCAAAATGGGCATTTCCACCTGAATGCGGAATGCCTGTCAGGTGACAGACAAGAAAATAGAAGCCGGCCAGGTCGAGAAGACCGAACAGACCGTTGAAAAATAACGGAGGTGCTGTTATGGAAACAACCACATTAACCATTCCCAACATTACCTGCGGCCACTGCGTGATGACCATCAGCCGTGAACTGGGTGAGATCGAAGGTGTTGCCCGGGCCCAGGGCGACCCGGCGGCAAAGACCATTACCGTTGACTGGGCCCCGCCCGCCACACTGGAGAGAATCAGGGCCGTGCTGGAAGAGATCAACTACCCGGCCGCATGAGCCGGATTCCGGGAAACGGAAAAAGACCCATGACCGAAAAAACCACCACCCTGGCCGTAACCGGCATGACCTGCGCCAACTGCGCGGCCAATATTGAGCGGGCCCTGAATAAAAAGACCGCCGGCGTGGCCAGCGCGTCGGTGAATTTTGCCACCGAACGGGTCACGGTGACCTATGATCCGGATATCCTTTCTCCGGATGGCATTGTGGCGGCCATCGAAAAGGCCGGCTACGGGGCCCTGCCGGTGACTGAAGGCGAGGAGGGAGACGACCGGGAACAGGCGGCACGGGAGGCGGCCATCGGCCTTCAGACCCGGCACCTGGTGGTGGGCGCGATTTTCACCATCCCCCTGTTTGTGCTTTCCATGGGACGGGATTTCGGCCTGCTGGGCGCCTGGAGCCACCATCCCCTGATGAACTGGATCTTTCTGGTCCTGGCCACGCCGGTCCAGTTTTACACCGGGTGGGATTATTACACCGGCGGGCTGAAAAGCCTGAAGAACAGAAGCGCCAACATGGATGTGCTGGTGGCCATGGGGTCGTCCGTGGCCTATTGTTATTCCACGGCCCTGCTGATTTTTCCGGTGCTGGGGGACCATGTCTATTTTGAGACGGCGGCCGTGATCATCACCCTGATCAAGCTGGGAA
This sequence comes from Thermodesulfobacteriota bacterium, assembly GCA_034189195.1. Lineage (GTDB taxonomy): Bacteria > Desulfobacterota > Desulfobacteria > Desulfobacterales > Desulfosudaceae > Desulfosudis. Next base: position 9,383 of record JAXHVI010000092.1, read on the forward strand.
AGCTTCTGGAGGTCCGGACCAAGGGCCGCACCAGCGGCGCCATTAAAAAACTGATCGGCCTGCGGCCGCAAACCGCCACCGTGCTCAAAAACGGGGTTGAAACCCCTGTTGCTATCGGGGACGTGGGAGTCGGAGACCTGGTGGTGGTGCGGCCGGGCGAGCGTATTCCAGCCGACGGTGTGGTCAGGGATGGGCGATCCTCGGTGGACGAGTCCATGCTCACCGGCGAACCCATTCCCGTGGAAAAAGCGCCGGGCAACAAGGTGGTGGGCGGCACCATCAACAACGACGGCGTGCTGCACTTTGAGACAACAGCCGTGGGCAGCCGGACCGTGCTGGCCCAGATCATTCGCGTGGTCCAGGAGGCCCAGGCCGGCCGGGCCCCCATTCAGGCCATGGCCGACCGGGTGGCGGCGGTGTTTGTGCCGGCGGTAATAGGGATCGCGTTTGTGACCTTTGGCGTCTGGTGGGCCGCGACAGGCGAGTTCGTGCCCGCCATGATCCGGCTGGTGGCGGTGCTGGTGATTGCCTGCCCCTGCGCCCTGGGGCTTGCCACGCCCACGGCCATCATGGCCGGCACAGGCCGGGCCGCGGAAACCGGCATTCTGTTTCGACGGGGCGAGGCCATTGAGATGTCGGCCCGTCTGGACACGGTTGTACTGGACAAGACCGGCACCCTGACCGAAGGCCGGCCCGTGGTAGTGGACGTTCTTTTTAACAAGACCTGTTGCGACACCGAAAACCGGTTTCTTGCTTTGGCCGCGGCCGTGGAGACCGGGTCGGAACATCCGGTGGGAAAGGCCGCGGTGTCCGCGGCCCGGGACCGGTTTCTGGAGTTGCCGGAAATGAAGGATTTTCAGTCGGTCAGCGGCATGGGGGTGTCCGCCCGGGTGGGGGACAGGAACGTGAAGGTGGGCAAGCCCGGGTGGTTTGAAGGCCTGGGCATGGACCTGGGCGGCCTTAAATCCGACATGGAAAAATTAAGGTCACAGGGCAAGACCGTGATGGCGGTGTTTATTGATGACCGTCCCATGGGGCTGATCGGCGTGGCCGACAGACTCAAAACCGAATCGGCCGGCGCGGTGCGGCAGCTTAAGGACATGGGCATGCACGTGGTGATGCTGACCGGCGACAACCGTGAAACCGCGGAAAAAATAGCGGCCCAGGCCGGCATCGATCACGTGATGGCCGATGTGAAACCCGAGGAAAAGGCGGCGGCCATTGCAGACCTTCAGAAGAAGGGGCGCCGCGTGGCCATGGTGGGGGACGGCATCAATGACGCGCCGGCCCTGGCAAAGGCGGATGTGGGCATTGCCATCGGCACCGGCACGGACGTGGCCATTGAAACCGCCGACATTGTTCTTTCCTCCGGCAACCTGGAGGGGGTGGGCCGGGCCCTGTCCATCGGCCGGCAGACCCTGCGCACCATCCGGCAGAACCTGTTCTGGGCCTTTGGCTACAACGTGGTCCTGATCCCCGTAGCAGCCGGGGTGCTGTATCCCTTTGAATCCCTTCCCGGCCTGCTGCGCCAGCTGCATCCCATGCTGGCGGCCCTGGCCATGGCGGCCAGCAGCATCTCCGTGGTCTCCAACAGCCTGCGGCTTTATAAGCAGCGGATGCACCTGTAAGGCAGCAATCGCCGGGTGCGGCACGTCCGGAAAACCGCGGTTTTTTAGACGGAATTTTTAGAAAGACGCTTTCCTCTTCTTTATCCGGGCCGTTTCCCGCGGCCTTTAATATCCAGCCCACCTGAAAGACCTTAATAAATTGTGGATTTGAATCAATTTGTTTTCTGAACGGTTTTTTAACATTGTCCTTATCTTTTCTTGACAATCGGGCGCTAGAAATCAATTCCACGTTATAGATGGGTGTCCATCCCGCTGGCAGGGGTGACACGCATTGTTGTTTCATATCCAGAAATGTGAATTTATTCGCAATGTCAAACAGGCAAAGTGTTTGTGTGGAAGCGTACTGTTGTGCGCCCCACAGGGGGCGCCAGCGGTTTGACACAGCGATTTGAGAAAAATTTACATCTATGGATGAAAACGAAATGGGAACAGGTTGCCGGCAAACGGGACAAACCCCCTTGTCTGCATCGATAAATGTAACCCAAGGGGCGGAGCTGTATGCACGGCGCAGCCAGTAAGCGAAAGGCAGGCCACATGACGATACCTGATTTATATAACCATAACAGCCGATTCAGCGGAAGGCTTCAGTCATATGCAAAACCGGCCGCCATTTTTTTCATAATGTTGGCTTTTGTCATCGCTTCGGCCGGCTGTTCCACATGGCCGTCTAAAAAGGCGCAGCCCTCCCGGACGCCGGCGTCCAATGAACCGGTGGTAATGCCGGCGGACGCGAATGACTACCGGCTGGGTCCGGACGATGTGTTAACGATTTCCGTGTGGAAAAATCCGGAGCTCACCGGGGAAGTCATTGTCCGGCCCGACGGGAAAATTTCCTTCCCCCTTGTCGGCGAGGTGATGGCCGGCGGCCGCACCGTCCGGGATATTGAAATTGAACTGACGGAAAAAGTAAGTGAATATATCCCCGGCGTCAACCTGACCGTCATGCTCAACCAGGCCAACAACTATAAAATTTACATTATCGGCCAGGTGCCCCGGCCCGGCGAATATCGCATGGGAAAAACCATCAATGTGATCCAGGCCCTGTCGCTGGCGGGGGGGCTGGCCACCTTTGCCCGGAGTGACGAGATTCTTATTTTAAGAACAAAGGGCAATCATCAGGAGAAAATCCCCTTCAGCTACGACGAAGTAAAAAGAGGGAAGAAGCTGGAACAGAATATTCATCTTCAACCCGGGGACGTGGTGGTCGTACCGTAGTCGAGTCAAAAGCAACAAGGGTCTTTAGTCCTCCATATAAAAACACAGAAGCAACCCCCCTAACTGACAGAGTGCCCATGCAAAACAACACACAGCAGGCGTTCAACGAATTAACGCCTGGCGATTACTGGACAATCATCCGGCGGAGAAGGTACTGGCTGCTGGTTCCGACTGTGGTGGTTTTTCTTGCCAGCCTGATCATCGCGTTTTCCCTGCCCCCCGTCTACAGGGCCACAACCACCATTCTCATCGAGGGCCAGCAAATCCCCAGCAATTATGTCCAGTCCACTGTCACCGAATACGTGGAAAAGCGGATTCAGACCATTACCCAGCGGGTGATGAGCCGAAGCAAGCTGCTGGAAATCATCGACCAGTTCAATCTTTATGAAGACGAACGGGCAAAGGAGACAACAGAACAGATCATCACAATGATGCGGGACCACATCCATCTGGAATCCATTACCGCCGATGTGGTTGACCAGCGCACCGGGCGTCCCGTCGAGGCCACCATTGCTTTTACACTTTCCTTTGAAGGGGAAAACCCGGAAAAAGTCAAGAAAGTGGCTGATCGGCTGGCCTCGCTTTACCTGGAAGAAAATTTGAAAAACAGGGAAGAGATGGCCGCCGTGACCACCACTTTTTTGGACAGCGAGCTTGAAATGCTGCGCCAGAACATAAAGCGGCAGGAGAATAAGATCGCGGAGTTTAAAAACCAGCACTTTGACGCCATGCCCGACCTGAAAGCCATGAATTTTGCGGAGTTCCAGCGACTGGATAAAGAACTGGAATCCCTGGAGCAGGACCTGGCCGCCGTAAGGGAAAGAAAAATTCAGCTTGAGGTTCAGCTTAGCGGCATCGACCCGGATCTTCCCGGCATCAAGGGGCCGGAAGGTCTGTTTGCCGATGCCGCCCAGCAGCTTGAATATCTCCAGACCCGGTATACCGAGCTGAAAGCCACGCTGTCCCCCAAGCACCCCGATCTCATAAACATGGAACAGACGATTGCTGCGTTGCAGCAGCAGGTATCCGTTGACGACCAGATGGACATGAAACAGCAGCAACTGGAAAACCTGCAAAAAGAACTGGTGCTGGCCCAGAGCCAATATTCGGATAAACACCCGGATGTCGTCGCCCTGAAACAATCCATCGCGCTGTTACAACAGGAAATCGCCCAGGCCGCCCTAAACAGCAGCGGGCTGCCCGTCAAAACAGCCGTTGCGCCGAAAAACCCAGCTTATATCAGTGTCATGTCGGACATTGCCAGCGCCGAGCATGAGATAGAAACCCTTCTGGCAAAGCGCCAGCGCATGCGTTCCAGGATCGCGGAGCTTGAAGACCGGATGGCGCTGGCCCCCCAGGTTGAGGCCCGGTTTAATGAACTGCAGCGGGACTATTATGACGCCCAGCAGCGATACCAGGAAGTGTTCGACAAGCTGATGGATGCCCAGACCGCCGAGTCCCTGGAAAAAGGGCAGAAAGGCGAGCGGTTTACCATTATCGATCCGGCGGTCACGCCTGAAGAACCATACAAGCCAAACAGGCCCGTTTTTCTCCTGATCGGCTTTATGCTCAGTATAGGAGCCGGCCTGGGCAGCGCTTATATCAAGGAATTGTCCGATCAGGCCATCTGGTCCGAAAATGTCATGGCCCATCTGACCGGTGACACCGCCCTGGCGGTGATTCCGCACATTGATCTGACAAAAGGCCCGCGGAACAGAAAACGCAACACGACTATCGCTCTGGCTGCCGGCGCCATCGGCAGTATTGTTTTCCTGGTTCTGGCCGTTCACCTGTTTTACAGGCCGCTGGATGTGCTGCTGATAGACATTTTCAAACGACTTATTTAAAAAAAGGAATGCAACATGGCCCAGTTTGTCAACGGTTTCATGCAAGACGCGGACATGAAAAACCTTGCGCGGGACGCGTCAACCAGCGCGCCGGCTGAAAAAAAAACCGTTGCCGGCCCTGTAAAAAACCGTGACAGACCTTCCGGTTCAACACTGGCGATGTCCGTCCAGTACACGCAGACACAGGTTATTGATGTTTCCGAGCAGGTCCTGCGTGAAAATAAACTGGCCGCCTTGTTTGAAGACTCTCCCGCAGCCGAGCAGTACAAGATTCTGCGGACCCAGATATTCCATAAAATAAAAGGGCAGGAACTGAACACGATCATGGTCACCAGCCCCGGCAGTGGCGAGGGGAAAAGCCTGACAGCCGCCAACCTTGCCATCAGCCTGGCCAAAGATGCGGTTCACACCGCCATGCTGGTGGACGCGGATTTTTACACTCCGGCCGTGCAAAAGATATTTGGCCTTTCACTGGACAAGGGCCTGGCCCATTGCCTGGTGCGCGGCATTCCCATTTCCGACATTCTGGTCAACCCCGGCATCAACCGCCTGACCCTGCTTCCAGGCAGCCCGGATATGCTGCCGGAGGTTTCAGAAGCGGCCGGCGCTCCGGAAATGAAGGCCCTGATCAATGAGATCAAGAATCGCTATGACGATCGGCTTATCGTGTTTGACGCTCCGCCTGTTCTGGAAAAAGCCGACGCCCTGATTCTCTCTCAACTGGTGGGCGGCGTTATCCTGGTGGTCGAACAGGGCAGAACACAGAAAAAGCAGGTTACCAAGGCGCTTGGTCTGCTTAAGAACGCAAATCTGCTCGGTGTTGTACTGAACAACAAGGCCGATAATTAACCGGGGGGCACCCCCCCGGCCAGGGCCACCGCCATGAAACAAAAAGACCGCTCATACCACAGGATGGTTTTTTTGAAGTGCCTGCTGCTCCTGCACGCGGTGCTTTTCTGTTGCCTTTTCCACCCGGCGGAAAGCGTTGCCGGAGAGCCTGCCAGCCTCCTCACCGCCACACTGCTTGTCAGTGAAGCATATGACGACAATGTTTACTATAACTCAAATAATAAAATCGACGATTATTATACCTGCGTCCAACCCGGGCTTGAATTGGACCACAAGACCGGAACCACCAGCACAACCATCCAGGGCCAGTGGGTCGGGTACTTTTACAGCCAAGAAACCGAGCGAGACCACATTCACCATAGCTATACCCTGGACCATGAGTATAAGCCAACGTATTATTCCGGGCTTACCCTGAACGGTTTACTGAAAAAAGCCAGTACCCTGGGCAGTGAATACAGGGGAAGCGGGCGTGACCGCTATGACCGGGACTACTTTTCCATTACACCTGGATACTACCGGGACATGACAAGAAACCTCATGCTTGATTTCAACTTCACATACGCCGAAGAAACGTTTGAAGACAGCGCATATCCCGACTATGAATTCAACCAGGCTGAAATAGGGATAACGCGACGCCTGTCCAAGCCAGGGGCCAGCCTGTTTCTCAGGACAGGTTACAAAACATACGACTACGAGGCTGAACCCCGGCAGACACAGTCCGGTATCCTCACCACCATCGAAGATGTTGTCGAACACATCATAGACCAGTACGATGTCTGGCTGGGTCTGGAATATCCTCTCACCCAAACAGTGACATTCAACGCCTGGGCCGGAGGAAGGTACTCGCAATCAGAATATAAGGCCCGGGTCCAGCAATTTGCCGGGCCGTTTTTTGCCGGTCAATACATTATTGATGATGAAACAAGCGGATGGGACACCATCACCTTTGCTTCCCTTAAAAAAGCCTGGACGGAAAACAGTACCGCCACCCTGGCCTTTGCACGCCAATACGGACCCTCAGTCTACGGGTCTGTGACGGAAACCAACCAGATCGATCTGGATCTGATGTATCAATCACTTCTATTTATCATTGATGTTGCTGGCTATTACAAAACCGAAAAAGAGGAAGGTGATGTGGTCGGTAACCGGAAAGATCAGGACACCTGGTCCATTTCCTCTGCTCTTACCTGGAGAACAGGGGAAAACACCTGGCTGAAAGCCCACTACCAATACCAGACAACAGATTATAACTTCACTCATGATTCCGCGTCCAGGAATACGATCTGGCTGGGGTTTCTGGTCGGTTACGACCTGTTGGCCCTGTTCTAGACGCAACGCTATTTGCCGGCATCCGGCAAAAAAACGAAGTCCGGTTGTGATTTACTGCCTTTCGTCTAAAGCGGCAAGATAATGTCCATAATGCGGTACCAACGCCTCATACTCCTTCCCAGACCGTACCGCCCAAAAGAGGCATTGATGCCGCATTCTCTTGTAAAGCAAACACCTTTGAAGCCTTAACACCGACAAAGAGATGTACGCCCACAGCAGCAACAAATATATCTTCAGAATCGCGGGCACTTCCCACAGCGGTTCCACCATGCTGGACCTCATGTTGTCAAATCATGAAGGCGTCTTCTCCTGCGGAGAAATTAATGCTCTGTTCCGACCTTACCGGCCCCACCACTTTCATCCGGCCTGCGCTTGCGGGGATCCGGCTTGCGCCATTTGGGAATCGGTACGATCAAAAGGGGAAGCAGCACTCTGGCCCACCATGTGCGACCGCCTTCCCGGCATCAATATTTTCGTGGACTCCAGTAAAGACCTGGTATGGCTTAAGGATCAAGTTAAGGCAGATCGTCGGCACCACAACTTATGCGTCCGGAATATTCTGATCTGGAAAACGCCGGAAGAATACGCCTTTTCCTGCCTGAAACGCGGTAAAAAAAAATTGTGGAAAAAATCCTATATCAATTACCACCTGCGTTACTTCAGCCTGATGAAAAGTTGGGTATCCATCCGTTACGCGGATCTGGCTCAAAACCCAGAAAAAAAGCTGGCAAGTCTCTGCCATGCCCTGGGTATCTCTTTTTCCCCGGGCCAATCACACTATTGGGAAAAACGCCATCACACCCTTTTCGGCGCGGACTCCGCCAGGCGCCTGCTCTCATATAATCTTGACAATTCTGCCGGCAGCATTTCCCCCGGCGTCGCGGTGACCGATTACCGTCAGAAAGGTGCCGCGGACGGCCGACCGCAAATCCAATACAAAAACAATATTCGCGAACAACTTCCCCCGGAAATTATCGCGGAGATCGATAACACCCCTCTGCTGACCGACATCCGCCTGATTCTGGAAGACACCGAAACCGACAGGACAACAACCGAAAAGAGGATGACGTCCCGGATACCGCGGCCATCGGGTCGCTGGTACGTCACCGGCAAAATCAGACGCTATTTACAGTACCTCGCCTGCCGACTGCCAGCCAATAAAAATGTCCACGCCAACGAGCCGGTTGCATGATTGAAAAAGTCTCCCCCCGTTATTACTGAAAACCCAATGATGAAATTCATAAAAAACAAAAGCCGCAATCTCTTTTCCGACAAACTTTTTTCAGAGATCCTCACCGGATCAGCCTGGTCTTTTTCCGCGCAATTGACGGCCGCGGCACTGGGCATGGCCAACAGTATCATTGTGGCGCGATTCTATGGCGCCGACATCCTGGGGACGGTGGCAATTATCAACTCCTTCCTCCTGCTGACCACGATTTTCACCGTACTGGGCACCAGTACCGCCATATTGAGGCTGATCCCCGAACATATCGCCAGGTATTCCCCTGCCTCTGCTTTTCGGGTCTATCGCAAGACTCAATGGTTTGTTCTGAGCGTCTCTGTTCTCACGGGTGTTGTCTTATTTCTTTTCTCCGAATTTATCGCAAACACCATTTTTTCCAAGCCCAACCTGTCTCTCCTGTTTTCCATCTCCGCCTGCTTTGTTGTGTTTCAATCCCTTGTGCAGCTCAATACCCAGGCGGTAAGGGGCCTTCGCCTGGTCAAACTGTTTGCGTTCATGCAGGTTCTGCCGTTTCTTTCAAAACTTACCATTCTTGTGGCCGTCACATTTCTTTTTTTTCACCCATACAATCCGGTCTATGCCATGTTTGCCGCCATTGCCGTTACCGCTGTTGCAGGCACCGGGATAATGGACCGGAACTTTAAGAAACAAATGCGGCCCACGGACAATATCCACGAAATGCCGCTCAAGGAGATTCTGCGGCTCTCCTGGCCCATGCTGCTGACAGCAACCATGTATTTTCTTATCAGTCAAACCGGCATTATCATACTCGGCATATTCAAATCAGAGGCGGAGGTCGGCTATTATGCCGTGGCGGTTCGCTTATCTATTTTAACAACCTATATTTTACAGGCGGCCGGCGCCATGGCGGCCCCACAATTTTCCGCGCTTTTTCATTCCGGAAAAACCGACGAACTTTTTCATGTCGCCAAGAAAACAACCAAGCTTGTTCTGTTGGTCACCAGCCCCATGGTGCTTGTGCTGCTGCTGTTTGGCGGTTATATCCTGCGTTATGTGTATGGCAATGAGTTTTCGGCAGCTTACCCGCCGCTTATTATTCTTCTGGTGGGCTATTTTATCAGCATGGCTTCAGGAGCCAACGGCCTATTTATGAATATGACCGACAACCAGAATGTTTTTAAAAACATAATGCTGGTTACCGCCGGCATCCATATCGGCGCCAACTTTCTTCTCATCCCGCGTTTCGGCATTTATGGCGCCGCACTGGCGTCCACCACCAGTCTTGTCGTTTGGAATGTTTCCACATTGCTTTACATGAAAAAAAATTCGGCCGGACAACAGGATACTTCCCGCTCTGGCAATCAACAAACATAAGGCATCGTAACCCATAAAAGATGAGCTGCTGTTCCCCCCTGCACGCACAAAACGTTTTGGTTTGATAGTAAAAAAATGGCGCTCCCACAAAAAATATCAGTTTTATTTATCTGCCAGGGGCCTTTCGGCTATAAGGGACGTGCGGCTTCATATATGTTTCCGAAAGTGCTCGCTGAAAACGGGCACACCGTCAACATAATCAGTTTTACATTCATGCAGGGCTATAGCTCAACGGATATTGTCTTTGATCAAAATGATGATGATAAGTTTTCCATAGAAGAATATACCACACCATCCTTTTCTCAGCGTCTCCGCGTTGTCAGAGACTGTATTGCCAAGCACCGGCCCGATATTGTGCATACCTATGAGATGCCTTACTACTTCCTGTTGCCGATAATCTGCAAATTGTCCGGCATACTTGCTCCCAAATGGTTGATTGATATCAGGTCCCCCCCCCTCAACACACCCCGATCCTTTTACAAAAGGATTATAAAGCAAATTCGATTTTTACACCAAACAGGGTTTGACGCCATCATTTCGCCTGCATCCGAATCGGCCAGATCACACTTTTTAAAACTTTTTAAGCCATTTTACGAGGTGCCGTTTGGCGTTGACGTTTCGTTAGCGAAACCAAAAGT
>JAXHVI010000093.1:0-2447 GCA_034189195.1 Thermodesulfobacteriota bacterium
TGTTTTTCCTGCCTGAGCACCAGAAGCCAGTTGTTGTCCTTCAGGCCGGCCACCGCATAAATACTCTTATTTCCAGATGCATCCTTTTTCTCAAATATCAAAACCTTTTCATGGGACCGCGACAGCCGGCTGGTTATCTCCTCATAGCGAAGGTCTTCCGACAGACCGCCCAGGGGGGGGCGGGTCTGAAATTCACCGTTGCGGTTGATGATAAAGGCAAACCCGGTACGGCCCAGCCGCAGGTTTTCCACCAGGGTGTTAAACGCCTTGAAATCAATGGTGGCCCGGATCACCCAGGGAACGTCGTTGATGTATCGCCGCACGGTAATAATAAAATGGGGGCTTCCCCGAAGCCCCATGAACACGTCACTGACGTAGTAAAATTGAGAGATCGCCTTCTGGAACCACGCGGCTTTTCCGTAAAAGGCGTTATCCAGCTGGTAGGGACCGGCATAGGTGGCCTGCCGGCCGGCCGCGTCCACCACGCCCAGGTCAACAAACACATCGCCATAGGCGGTCTTCAGGTTCTGAAGCTCCCTTTCCAGCAGCATCTTGTCCGACAGGGTCATCACCGGGGTGGTGATGGTCAATTCATGAATATTGGCCAGCTTTTCCTTCAGGAAGGTGTCGATGTTCTGCTTGTGTTTCAACACCACCTCGTTTAGGTGGGCGTAGGTCTTTTCATGATAGGAGGCGTGGAACTGGTGCAGGAGAATGGCGATGACCATGATCATCGGCGTAAAGGAGACCACGATGACCGTCAGTATCAGTCGCCGGGTCAACTGAAAATAGTAGGCATCGGACTGTTTACCGGCAGGTCTCGCCGAAACGCCTGTCTCCCGTCTGGCAACGTCTGTTGATGGTTCCACTTCCGCCTCACTTTCATTGCGCAAGGTTGGCCCCTGTGTGCGGGCAGATGCTTTTTCAGTGCCCCGGCCGCCGGGCAAAAAAGGATATTACAGATCATTTATATGTCCGTCAAGACGCATCGACCCAACCAGAAACATCAGCAAAGAGCGTGCCGGGTCAAAAGGAACGGCCACCGGACCGCGCCCTATCCGGTGGAACCGGCCAGGACCGTGCTGTTAATGTCCCTGTCGATCTTTTGCCGGTAATAGGCAATGGCCGATTCGTTGGACATGATCATGTCCAGCTGACGGGTATGAAGCAGCAGGTACCCCAGAATCCTGATCCTTTCCAGCATATAAGGCAGTTCAAATCCCTCCACCCGGGCCACCAGGTTGTCCCGGTTCAGCTCCACCCGAAAAGCATGCTGAGTAAGAATATCGGCGATAAACTGGATTCGCCGAATCCGGCGCTGGCTGTCCGCGGCCCCGCCCTTGAACCGGAAACTGATATAGTTTTCAGTGGTTCGCTCGCTGACCAGGGCTTCAACTATGGAAAAATGGTATCCCAGCCGGGAGGAGAGGCTGCAGAAATTCTTTGAAATCATGAAATAGTTGCGCTCTGTGTAGGCGGAACGGCTGTAGGAGGCCAGGTCCCGGTTGGTGGTGGAACGGAACATCACCGAGGCCAGCCCCCTGTTATCGATGGGCGGGGGGCCGTCCCAGGGCACGGCCACGATCCCTTCCCACAGGGCCAGCATGGGAATGGAGGCGATCTCCTCCAGGTGGATATACTTTCCCTGGCCGGCCCCTTCCCGGACTCCGTCGTCCAGGTTCAGTATCCACCACTGCATGGGAACTTTGTAGTAGAGCTGCTTGCTGGAGCGCTCGGAAAAATTGTGGTCCCTGCCGAAATTAAACATCTCCTGAACCGATTTTTCGTGGGAAAAACGGGTGATGTCATGAAAGGTTTTGCAGTTTTCAGGCTTGAAGTCCGGTGAATAGGGATCCAGAAGATTCAACGGAAGAATGTGCAGGCTGACCTCCTGCAGCAGCTGATACACCGGGCTTCCTTCGATGATGCTTTTACCGGCGGTCTCCACCGGTTTCGGCAGATCAATGATACCGCGGTACACGCTGGAGCGGCCGGTGTCCACCGTCACCTCGTCTCCGTTGTTCACCAGGGTGGTGATACCGTGCAGGCCGAAAATGGCCGGCACCTTGAATTCACGGGAAACATTGGCCAGGTGGCCGGCAAAGGTGCCGTGCTCGGTCAGCACGGCGGAGGCCCGGTTGAGCAGCGAGGCCCACACAGGCAACGCCTGCCGGGTCACCAGTATTCCGCCCTGGGGAAAATGGATCATGTCGTCAGGATTATGGACGATAAACACCCTCCCGGCGGCAACCCCGGGGCAGATAAGGGTGCCGCCGGATATCAGCAGGTTCTCCTGAATCTTCTGAACAAGGGCCCCAGGATAATCGATCTTCAGGGTATCCATCTGCTGAAGGGGCCGGCACTGAAGCATGTAGATGGTCCCTTCCCGGGAAATGGCCCACTCAATGTCCTGGGGGGCGCCATAGTAGTCTTCCATGCGCAGGGCC
>JAXHVI010000094.1:0-2799 GCA_034189195.1 Thermodesulfobacteriota bacterium
AAATAAAAAGGCGATGGCGCTAACCTGCAGGGTTCAACGCCATCGCCGGGAAACATAAAGACTGGTCTTCTATGACAGTGGCCGCCGGTTACGGTAGATTAAAGGTCCCGGTAGAATTAGAACCATCTTCTCCTGTTACTGTTATCGTCACCGTGGGAGGGTCGTCAGCTGTGTCGGCCTCGTTATATTCATATTCCGCGGTGTAGTCGCCCAGATCTGCCTCAATAGTTTCACTGCCTGTGGCAGTGCCCCAAAAATAATCATCACCGTCGTTTGTAATATCGGTCGGCGCGACTGAGTGTCTCAAAATAAACCTTGAGTATGAAAGCGCGGCATTGGAGAAGGCGGCTGCAATAGCCCCTTCCAAGGCCTTCTCCCGTGCATCATCGGTCAGGTTCATGAACCTGGGCACGGCCACGGCAGCCAGAATGCCCAGGATCACCAGCACGGCAATGATTTCAATCAGGGTAAACCCGCCCTGGTTTCCCAGAAATTTTTTTTCAAATCTTTTCATGGCACACTCCTTTTATGGTTGGTTGTCCGAATAGTGGTTGTTGTTCTGTAAAGTTGCATCATTATAGCAAATCATTTCAAAGAAGCAAGCATCGTTATATCATCTTGGTCAGATCCCACATGGGCAGAAAAATGGCCAGGGCAAAAAACCCCACCACCACGGCCAGGGCAACGGTGAGAAACGGGCCCAGGGCATCGGCCAGCTGTTTGGTGGCATACTCCACCTCGGAGTCGTAATGGACCGAAATCTGGAAGAGCATGTCCTCCAGGTTGCCGGACTCTTCTCCAATGGCGATCATGTTGATCACCATGGGGGGAAAATATTTTGCCCGGTGCAGGGGCTCGGAAATGCCGCGGCCCTCCCGAATCCGGTCGCTGATGTTGGCCATCTGGCGACGGATCACGGCGTTTCCCAGGGTATCTCCCAGGATGGACATGGACTCCAGCACGGCCACGCCGCTGTACTGCAGAATGGAAAAAATGCTGGCAAACCGGGACATGGCCCCCTTTAACACCAGGTCCCCGATCAGGGGAATTTTCAGCAGCACCGTGTCTCTTACAAACCGGCCCTGCTCGGTCTTCACGTAACGGAAAAGCAGGACCCCGCCGGCCACGGCCACCACCAGGAGATAGGGCCAGGCCGAGGAAAGAAAGGTGTAAAGGACCAGGCAGATCCGCGTGGGCAGGGGCAGATCAATGCCGGCCCGCTGGAAAATGGCGACAAACTTGGGGATCACGAACATCAGCAGCATCACAAAGGCGAAACCCAAAAACGAGACCACGATGGCCGGGTAGAACATGGCGGACCGGATGTCGGCCTTGACCTTGGCCTCGTGCTCGATGATGTAGATCAGCCGGGTCACCACGTCCACCAGGGAGCCGGAGGACTCGCCGGCCCTGAGCATGCTGCAGTAAAGCGGCGAAAAGATGGCCGGATGCTTTTTAAAGGCTTCGTGGAGACTGGAGCCCTCCTTGATGTCCCGGCCCATCTCGATGATGGCGTTGCGCAGCTGCCGGTTTTCGGTCTGGGTTTCCAGGGTTTGAAATATATTGATAATGGGAACCCCGGCCACCAGCATGGTCTTGAACTGCTTGGTAAACAGCGCCACGTCCCGGGGCCGCACCGGAGAGAGAAGCCCCGCCATAATGGCGTTCAGCCGGTCTCCCCGCTGCCGGGTGCTCCGCCTGACATCCAGGGGAATGTATCCCTTCAGGGCAAGGGACTGGGAGACGCCCTCCACGTTGTCGGCCTCCATCTGCCCGGTGATCTTGTTGCCGCTTTCAGTAAGCGCGCTGTAGGTGTAAAGCGTCATATCAACCTATCCCATTACGCCCTTGGCCGCCTCTTCAACAGTGGTAATGCCCAGGGCCGCCTTGCGGGCCGCGTCCTGCTTCAGGGTCTGAAGCTTGCCGGCAGTGACGGCGGCCCGTGTGATCTGGTGGGAAGTGGCCCGGGACACGACCAGTTCCCGTACATCGTCATCAATCTCCAGAATCTCGTAGATACCGGTGCGGCCCCTGTAGCCGGTGTTCATGCAGTAGGCGCAGCCTTTTCCCCGCTTGAACGTGGCATTTTTCGCGTTTTCCAGGCCCATGAAGACCAGCGCGTCCCGGGGTGGCTGGTAGGATTCGGCGCAGTCTTCACACACTTTGCGAACCAGCCGCTGGGCCATGGAGACCAGCATCACCGACGAGACCAGAAAGGGCTCCACCCCCATGTCGACAAACCGGGTGATGGCGCCGGCCGCGTCGTTGGTGTGAACGGTGCTGAAAACCATGTGGCCGGTAAGGGCCGCCTGGGTGGCCACCTGGGCGGTTTCACCGTCGCGAATTTCGCCCACCATGATCACGTCCGGGTCCTGGCGCAGAATGGACCGCAGCCCGCTGGCAAAGGTCATGCCGGCCCGCCGGTTCAACTGGGCCTGGCGAATCTTTTCGATACGGTACTCCACCGGGTCTTCCAGGGTGATGATGTGAATCTCCGGCCTGTTGATCCGGTTGATCATGGCAAACAGGGAGGTGCTTTTGCCGCTGCCCGTGGGCCCGGTGGCCAGGATCATGCCGTAGGGTTTCTGAATGTTGCGCTTGAGCTTTTCCTGGTCTTCGGCGGTCATGCCCAGCTGGCCCAGGGTGTAGACCCCGCCGGAGGTGTCCAGGAGCCGCAGCACCACGTTTTCCCCGTAAATGGTGGGAATGGTGGAAACCCGGATGTTGATCTCCTTGTTCTCGATCTTCACGGTAAAGCGGCCGTCCTGGGGAATTCTGGACACCGAAATGTCCAGGTTG
>JAXHVI010000095.1:0-7961 GCA_034189195.1 Thermodesulfobacteriota bacterium
GGCGGTTGACCTGCTCAATACCGGCCTCGCCGTCAATGACCACAAAATCAAAATGGTGGGCCGTGGTGTTGATGATCTCTTTTAAAAAGCTGTTGACCCGGCAGTAGCACCCCTCGGTTTCCGGCCGGCCGATGGCCAGAAATCCCAGGTTGCCCTTTTCCTCGATGGCCTCAAACACGTCGTAGTCGATGCGGGAAAGCAGTTCCTGCCTGTCCATCCCCGATCCGTCACGGACATCCTTTATCAGGGCCGTGCGGATGTCGTCGATGGTACGGCCGGGGGCCATGCCCAGGGCCGAGGCCAGGCCCACGGCCGGGTCCGCGTCAATGGCCAGCACCTTTGCGCCGGGACGGTCGCACAGCAGCTTGACAAGGGCGGCGCTGATCGATGTTTTGCCAACGCCCCCCTTGCCGCATACGGCAAAGAGGATGGTTTTGCCTGATGGGGCGGATGGGTTTATATCCATGGCGGTAAGTCCTTACTCTTAGAAGCCGGGAGTTTTGGGAAACAGGGGCGGCACCGACAGCAGGACCGACGGCACGTAGCTGCATGTGTAGCCGATGGCGATGCGGCCCTGGTCAATGGCCTGCTCGGCCAGGGCATTGACCGGCTCCTCCAGCAGGGCGTCAAAGGGGGTGGGGGTCTTTCTCGGCATCAGGGGGCGCCCCCGTTTTTTTCTGCTGCATGGCGCTTCGCATCTTTCTTAATTCAGACACGCTGTCGCATACAGGGCTGTATTCGCAGGAATCGCAGTCCAGGTCCATCTCCTCGCCCATCTTGTTCATGGCGCCGGTTATTTTGCCTACGCTTTCGCCCACGGCCTTTAACGCGGTCACGTCATCCGCGGACGAGGTGACAAATATCACCTCCGCGCCATGCACATAGGGCAGGGCCGAAAGTTTTTCAATCAGGGCTTTTCCCAGGACCGGCAGGGAAAATCCGCCGGCCTTGGCCTTTTTGCTGATGCGGCTCCACTCCCGCTGGTACTGGGACACGGCCCGCATCATGTATCCGGCCGGATGGATGTCGTACTTTGCCATCTCCATTTCCCGGAACCGGTCGTAGGTGTTGGCCTCGTCAAACCCGGAAACATTCACCAGAACAGTTTTGCCGAAAGGGACAAGGCTCCGGGTCTCTTCTGGAATGTCGGGGCCGACCAGGGTGACGCGGCCGTGGCGGACCGCCTTTGTGTCGCCGGTCCAGACCAGAAATGCGGTGGACGCGGTTTTGGGGCTGCCCAGCTCCACGGCCGTGTCCGATGAGAGCACCAGGCTGCGGCTGTCGCCCATGGGCCAGGAGGGCACGTCATCGGCGGCAACGACCGTTACGTCCGGCCGCTGCCGCCGCGAGTCAATGAATTTGCGGATTTGTGCGATATGGTCGTCAAACAGGCCCATGGTTCTCTCTCTTTTCCCTATCCAAATCGGTATCGGTATCGAAACCGACGGGCATTGCAAGCCGCAGGCGAAGCAATCTTTGCCGGATGCGTATGCCGCAAGATTGCTTCGTCGCTTTGCTCCTCGCAATGACAGTTTTGCGTACTTTTCTTCGGCGCAAAGAAAAGTACCAAAAGAAACATGCCCTGCAGCTTGGCCTCTGGCTTGCCGCGCCACAGGCGTGGCTTCCCTCGCGCAAACGCTTTTTTCGGCGCGGGCCGGAACTCGCCTGCTTCGCGGTGCTCAAACAGCCTGCCCGCTTTTTCCCGAAACAAGCATTTGCGCTCGGCTGCGCTGCAACGGGCGGGGAGATGCGTTACTGTTCGTTTCCCTGTGTTTTAACGCACTGCCTTTAACAGGAGAAAAGCCGGTGCTCGGAGTGTTTCATTTTTTACCGCCTCAAATCCCCGGCTCCTTGAATTCTTATTTCCCTTTCGCCAGTTCGGCCGCGAACAGGGCCGCGCCCAGGGCCCCGTTGATCTGGGGATCCACGGGCAGGGCCTTGACGGCAACGCCCAGCCCTTCGGAAAGGGCGTTGAACATGCCGCTGTTTTTGGCCACTCCGCCGGTCATCACCACATCCTCATGCACCTCGATGCTTTTGGCCAGGGAGGCCACCCGGTTGGCCATGGCATGGTGAAGGCCGCGAATGATGTCGCAGGTCTCCCGTCCCTCGTTGATCAGGGAAACCACTTCGGTTTCGGCAAATATCACGCACTGGTTGGAGATGCGGATTTTTTCCGTGGAGCGCGCCGAAAGCGCCCCCATGTCGGCCAGGTCCACTTCCAGGGCCCTGGCCATCACCTCCAGAAAGCGGCCGGTGCCGGCGGCGCACTTGTCGTTGTAGATATAGCGGGCCACGTTGCCCTGCTCGTCGATGCGAATGGCCTTGGCGTCCTGGCCCCCGATGTCGATGATGGTGCGGACCGAGGGCAGGCTCCACCAGGCCCCCTTGGCGTGACACGATATTTCAGAGGAGGTGACGGTGGCAAAGTCGATATGCTCTTTTCCATAGCCGGTGCCCACCGTGGCCGTGATGTCGGACCGGGAGATACCGGCCGCTTCGGCCGCCAGTGCAAGGACTTCGTCGGCGGACGCGCCGGGGTTGGCTTTCACGCGGATCACTTTCTGACCGATGATTTTCCCGTCTTTTAAAATAACCGCCTTGGCGGTAAGGGACCCGATGTCGCAGCCTGCTGTAATCATGATGCCTCCTTGTTATTGCCGTCGGCTTTCTCAAGGGCGAACACCGCCGCGCCGATGGCCCCGGCCAGTTGGGGATCGGCCTTGCGGATCTTTCGAAGGCGCTGGCCGATAATTTTTTCCAGGGTGGCCACCACGCCCGCGTTTTTGGCCACCCCGCCGGTCATGACCACCTCTTTTTCGATTTTTACCGAGTTGGCCAGGATGGCCACCCGCTTGGCCATGGCACTGTTGATGCCGGCGCCGATATCTTCCACTGAAACCCCTGAATTCAAATACTTGATCACATCGGCCTGGGCCCACACCGTGCAGGTGGAGGCCAGCATGATCGGCGAGCGGGCCCTGGCGGACAGGTTTCCCAGTTCATTAATATCGATCTGCAGCACGTCGGCCATGACTTCCAGAAACCGGCCGGTGCCCGACGCGCATTTGTCATTGGTGATAAAATTTTCCACCGTGCCGGTATCGTCCAGCCTCATGGCCTTGCAGTCCTGGCCCCCGATGTCGATGACGGTCCGAACAGAAGGCGCCATCCAGTGGGCCCCCTTGCCGTGACAGGCGATCTCCGATCGGGCGTCATTGACAAAGGGAATTTTATCCCGTCCGTAGCCGGTGCCTATGCACCAGGCCACCTGGTCCATGGCAATGCCGGCATCGGCCAGGGCCTGGTCCATGGCAGCCTGGGCAGAGACCTCGGGCCGGGCCTTGGACCGGACGATGCTTGAACCGAGAATTTTGCCCTGTCTCATGATAACGGCCTTGGATGTGAGGGAGCCCACATCACAGCCGGCGACAATGGTCATAACAACCCCCTTACGGTAAAGAATTCTTCCAGCCGGGCACGGGTGCTTTCCCATGATTCCACCCGGTCGTCAAAAGCGTCGTCATACATAATAAACGTGGGATAGCCCAGTTTCTCCAGGTCCCTGGCAAAGGGCTTGACCATGCCCCAGGTGTTGCGGCATCCCGGCGTGCCGTTGTAGATAATGCAGTCCGCCTTGTACGCCCGGGCCACGGCGATGGTTTCGTCCAGCCACATGTTGGGCTGGTCGTAGGGGCCGCGGATCGAGCGGACCATGGGGAGCCGGGCGTTGAGCTGGGCGATGGAGTTGAGCATGGCCTCTTCGGAGCTGGTGTCCATTTTATAAACCGATCCTTCCAGGTCCGCCGAATAGGCCGTTCCTTCCATGAAGGTCTTGGAAAGAATGGACCCCAGGTGGGAGATGCCCTTGTCGTCCAGCCATTGCCAGAAGTTCATGTCCACGGTGTAGTGGTCGATGTAGCACAGGTAGAGCCGTCTTTTTTCAATGCCGGATTTGAGGCCGGCCACCCCCTTTTCGGCGTTCTGCCGGACCGTGTCCCGCATTGCCTCCAGGGCGCGTGTGAACTCCGGCAGGCCGGAGCAGATAAACCGGCCCGCGTAGATGAACATGTTGTAAAGGGGCGGCACCGGGCAGGGAGTGAGCATCTGCATGTCCTCCATGTCCGCGATGATGGTGTCCTGCTTTTCCACTTCCAGCAGAACGGTCTTCAGCCGGTCGTAGTCCATTTTGTTACCGGTCTGCGCTTCGAGAAATTTTATCATTTCCCGGTAGTCGTCCAGGTGGTAGTGACTGGTGCGGTTGTCATTGAGCCTTTGCGGATAATTGAGCTGATAGCACGGTTTGTCCAGGTAGCTGGAGGCAAAGGCAAAGGCATTGGCGTTGGTGTCGCACACGCCCGGCGTGTCGCAGACCAGAAAATCCAGTTCTTCGGCCAGTCCCGCCAGATAGGCGCCCAGGGAACCCCGCTGGGACGAGCAGGATGTCTCGGTAAGGCCCACCTCGCAGCCGAAGTCGAGGTAGTCAAAGGCGCCCCGTTTCCACAGCATGCCGGCCAGGGCCGACAGGATCTCAAAGGTCACGGGCACGGCGCCCACGGCGTACAGAATGGCCGGAGAAAAGCAGAAGGTGGTGGCCGCGATCTTCTTGCCCTTTTTGTGGGCCGTCATGATGTTGTCGAAAAACTTGGCCATCATTTTCAGAAACACAGCACCGGGCTCGCCTTCATTCAGAATTTTTTCCAGGGACCCTCTGAAGTAGGGCGCATAGCGCATCAGAAGATCTCTTTCCTTGGGCGTGCCGTCGGCCGCCTTTGCCGCGGCTGTCACACCGCGATGTAGCAATGCGTCAAAATTATATTCCTTGAGTTCCGCTCTCATGGGGTGCCTCCCGGGTTCGGATGGTTATTTTGATATTCTTTCCAGAAACGCCTGGATTCGCATCTGCATGCGGCCGGTGTCCGTGAGCGGGCCGTATTCCCGCTCGATCTTCAGGCAGGGTATGCCCGCCTTTTCAAGGTCGCGCTCCAGAAGACCGTGTTCCGAACCGTGCAGGTCGCAGAACCGGATGTTCTGCATGATCACGCCGTCAATGGCGGCCGAGTCGATTTTCGCCTTCAGGATCGCCAATCGCTCCTGGTATTTACCGAACATGCGGGGGCAGGTGCACTCTCCCAGGTACCCCTCGGCCATGGCCTCCACCGGGTCTCCGGTCTCGGCCACCCGGTTGCCTTCGTAACGTACGCCAAAGCAGAGGTTTTCCGCCACCACGATGGCGGCGGGGTTTTTTTCGATCAGTTCCACGATCTGAATGTCGTCGCTGATGCTGCCGATGACCAGAATCCGTTTTTTGCCGGTCGATACCGAAGGCCGGGTTTTCAGGTCTTCCAGGAGATGTTGCAGCTGCTCCGTATACAGGTCCCGGGGCAGAACCGTTCCGGCCACGGCCACGGCAAAGGCTTCGGTTCCGGTGATGGGGACTTCCGGCCGGGTGCGGATCTCCTCCATATCCTTGAGCAGCATCCGGCCCCGGTTGTAAAGGGCGATGGCCTGGTGCAGCCCGTCGGTGTCGACGGTGACCGAAAAGTGCTGCTCCACCCCGGCGATAAGGGCCAGAAGCTCCTCCTTGAACCATTTCATGCCGTGGGGCAGGGTTTTGTGGGGGACGTCGAAATAGTAGAAAAAGGGCGGCACGATTCCCGGATAGTCTTCCCCGGCTTTGCGCCAGCACTCATCCAGGCGGCGCATGGCGTCGCATCCGGGCGTGATGATGACGCCGCTTAAAAAGTTGTATTTGCCCTTGCCGGCCAGTTGCAGGATGCACTTGGGAAAAGAGCAGATAAAAGGTCCGAAATAGGCGTCGCCGATATCCGTTCCTTCGGTTTCAATGCCCCGGATGCGGACCGGCAGAATCCCGGCGGCGTAAAAGATTTCCGGGGGAACATAGGAGCAGGTATAGCCGACGATCTTTTTTCCGGACGCCTGCCATTCCTGAATCGACCGGTTGCAAACCGTGGTGGTGGCCTCGTAGAAAGAATTCGTCATTTTAATCCGCCTCCCCGTTTTTTAATAAAGCGGCCAGCAGGCGCCTTGCGGCCTGTGCGCCGTCTTCAAATTCGTCATCGTCCTCGGCCAGGGATTTGAGGATTCCCCGGGCCAGGGGGGGCACCACGGCCCGTGCCAGCGGCAGCAGCGCTTCTCCCGCAACCTCGCCCGCCCTTTCGATCGTCTCCGACGCGCCGTACAGGTCCAGGGCGTCGACCAGGGAGCCGGCCTTGTCTCGGATCGCCTCCGACCGGGCTTCCAGCAGCCGGCCGGCCATCAGGATAACGGCGTTGACGGCATTGGCGCCCTCCTGAAGATCGAGGTTTTCCAGGGAGGTTCCCAGGGCGGTGTTGACCGCGTCCGGGTCCATGGACTCCAGGGTGGAGACCCGGTGGCTCGTGGCCCGTATACGGGCGTTGTGTACCGCGCTTTTGGTAGCCATGCCGCCGGTCAGCAGGTCCGGGTTGTTCGCCAGAACATCCGTCATGGCGGAGTGGGCCTGGCTTTTGATCTCAGCCATGGCAGCCCTGGCTTTCCACAACACCTCACCGTTTATCTCTTTGACAATGGCATCAAACAGGGAGGATAAATCGTTGGGCAGCTGGGGCGAACCCGCCTCGCCGATCAGGGCGCTGCCCACATGGAAGCGGCGGGTCTGTTCCGCCATCTGGTTCACCAGGCGGCCGGCGGCCTGGGCATCGATTTCCCGCAGCACCGACAGCAGCACATCGGCCACCATGTCCGGTGTGCCTTCATTATTGAAAGTGCCCAGGGTCTGGGCCAGGGCATCGATGGTTATATTAATGATCGACGGCGCCAGGGACACGAGAGAGATGACCTTGGCCGGGTACTTCCACAAGGTCTCGTTGACCATATGGACCAGGGCCGAAATTCCCGGCGTGCTGGTTTCCAGAAGCTCCTTGAGCTCCCCGAAATCCATGGAGGTGATCCATTTTTCAAATACCGGCGCCAGGACCCGGGCCAGAAATTCCGGCTCATCCTTATGAATATCATTGATGACGCGGCAACAAATCGTTATCAGCGCGGCACTTTTTCCGGAAGACAGGTCGCTGATAATCGTTTGCATCAGATCTTTTTTGACGGCCACGTCAAGCGCGTTGATCTCCCCGGCCGCGTTCAGCAGCACGGTATACAGGCCGTTCACCAACTCCCCGGTCTGGGCGGACGCCTGTCCCACGAATTCAGGATCTCCGGCCAGGGTGTGCAGGGCCGGGGCCCGGTCCATGGCGGTTTTGTCCAGCATGGCGTTTTTAATATCGCCGCCGGCGATTTTTGAAACCGCTTTCCGTGCCCCGGTGCGGACCGGACCGGTGCCGCTTTCGGCCCAGATGTCCAGCATCTCAGGCACCAGGGCCGCCACCAGGGTTCTTATTTCCCGTGTGCCGGCGATCCGGCGCATCGGGCCGTCGGCAGCCGGTGGAACAGGGTGTGCGTTTTCGGTCATGTGCTTTTTCTCCTGTTTGATGCGATGGCCGGCCGTAGGGGCCGTTCATTATATATAAAGCTTTCACCGGCCCCGGGGGTGCCGGGCAGGTGCCGCGTTGCCCCGTCCCCGCCGGCCATGAGATGAAGGCCCTGGTTGAGGGTTTTGACGGACACGTTTTTTTCCTTTGCAACATATTCGATGACCGTGTTGACCGCCATTTCGCCGTCGTTGGTCTGAAGATAACGGTTGCCCCTTTCAAGGATTTCCAGGTTCTCCTCCAGGTTTTCGCTGCGCAGGGAGAGGGCGAGAAACTGCATGCGGCGCACCCCGTGCAGAAGATCCATGATCATGTCCTCCAGCAGGGGGTTTTTCGCGCTTTTCAGGCAGTGCAGGGCAAACTCGAAAAAAGCGGTGTGGTAGCCGGCCACATCCTTTTTTGCCACGGCCCGGCCGGCCCGGACCACGGCGTCGTTGATGGCGGAAAGGTCGTCGGCCGTGCTTTTGGCCGCGC
>JAXHVI010000096.1:0-2320 GCA_034189195.1 Thermodesulfobacteriota bacterium
TAAACCATTCATCAAACTCTTGAAATGTTTTAGGATAATCGATGCCGGCAACAGGGTGTCTTGGCTCCTCCATAACCGCATGCTACACCATGTGGTTGGTTGAGTAAAGTGCATACCCACTATTTTTTAAATGTGTCTGCATTTTTATCGTACCCGCGGATGCCTGTGCAACAGTTTTTTGCCTTTTTCAAAGGGTTTTGCCCCGGTGCCGGGCTTAAAACAATGGCCTTGCCATGAGGGCCGACTCTGCTGTAGAAATATTAATGAAAGTAAAATTTCACAACCGTGACCAGGTAAAGGAACCCAATCATGAAAAAGCACACCGTGTCTGTTGTCAAATACGAAAAACCATTGGAATCGGTCAGAAAAGCGGTTGAACTGGCCGGCGGCCTGGACCATCTGCCCTCCAAAGCCAGGGTTTTTCTCAAGCCTAATATCGTGTTCTGGTCCAAGGCGGTGGCCTTTCCCAAGTGGGGAGTAATCACCACCTCACGGGTCATTGAGGACATGGTGGTGCTGTTAAAAGAGCGGGGCATCGACGACATCACTATCGGCGAAGGCATTGTGTGCGACCCGAAAGACAAGAAGACCCCGGTCCACGCCTTTAAAACCCTGGGCTATGAAACCCTGGCAAAAAAATACGGTGTCCGGCATATCAATGTGTTTGACCACGACTTTGAGCCGGTGGACCTGGGCGACGGCATTGAATTTTCCTTTAACGCCGACATGCTGCACAGCGATTTCGTGGTAGGCCTGCCGGTAATGAAGACCCATAACCAGACCGTGGTGAGCCTGGGCATCAAGAACCTGAAAGGCGTGATGGACATTCCCTCCCGCAAAAAGGCCCACAGCCCGGACGCGGTAAAAGACCTCTATTTTTCCATTGCCCGGCTGCCCGACAAACTGCCGCCCATGCTCACCCTGATCGACGGCATTTACACCCTGGAGCGGGGGCCCGGCTTTGACGGCAAGCCCCGGCCCAGCAACATTCTGGTGGCCTCAACCGATGTTCTGTCCGCGGACATGGTGGGGGCGAAAATTCTGGGCCACGATCCGGCCGGCATTGCCTACATGGTTCATGCCGCGGCCAACCACAACCGGCCCACGGATCTGTCCGACGTCGAGGTAGCGGGCGAACCCGTTGAAAGCGTGGCCGCGTTTCACGAATATGACTTTGCCTATCACGAGGACGAAGAGCGGTGCATTCCGGCCCCCCTGGTCAAGGACGGCATCAGGGGCCTTTATTACCGCAAATTTGACTCCACCATGTGCACCTACTGCGCGGCCATGAACGGCATCATCCTGTCGGCCATCCGGTACGCGTGGAAGGGCGAGCCCTGGGACAACATCGAGGTGCTTACCGGAAAGAAGATGGCGCCCACGCCGGGCATGAACAAGACCATTCTGGTGGGAAAGTGTATGTACCAGGAGCACAGGGACAATCCGGTGATCCAGGAGATGATTCCCATCAAGGGGTGCCCGCCGGAACCCAAAACCATTTTAAAGGCCCTGCACCAGGCCGGCATCGACGCCAGCCCGGCCCTGTTCGAACATATCGACCAGCTGCCCGGTTTTTTCATGCAGAAATTTTCCGGCAAACCGGAGTTTGACGAGTCGTTCTTTCAGATCAAGGCGTAAGATCAGGAGGTCTGCATCTTCGCATGCCGGGCCTTGCCGAATCCACTCGTGAAATATCCGGATTTATATTCCCAGCTTCTTTATGCGGTTGCGCAACGTGCTGGGATTGATCCGAAGCATGGCGGCGGCGCCTCTGGGGCCGTGAACGCGGCCTTTTGTCAGGTTCAGACGGACATTGCCCGGCCAGGAATAGTTTTTCAGGCGGGAAATGGCGTCAGGCGCCAGGGTGGGTTGCCTGCGGAATTTCAGTTCCCGGGATTTTTGTTCAATAAAATGGTCCACCAAGGCGGGAATGTCGCTTCTCTTGGCGCGCAAGGGGGGGGTCTTGATGGGGAAGACATTGAGGCGGAACCAGAGATCTTCCCGGAAGCGGCCTTCGGCCACCATCTCTTCCAGGTTCCGGTTGGTGGCGGCGATGACGCGGATATCAACGGGAATCGATTCGGTGCCGCCGTGGGCCCATTCAAAACGGCCGGTCTTCCGGCCCACGGCGCCGGTAAAGGCCCCTTTTTCATGGCCGAACAGCTCGCTGTCGATGAGGGTTTCCGGAATCGCGCCGCTGTTGACCCGGATAAACGGCTCGTCCTTGCGGGCCGAGTGCTGATGAATAAAATTGGCGATCAGCTCCTTGCCCACACCGGTTTCCCCCAGCAGCAGCACCGGGCTGTCTTGGCCGGCGACC
>JAXHVI010000097.1:0-3818 GCA_034189195.1 Thermodesulfobacteriota bacterium
CCACCAGCCGGTTCTTTTCCCGGTTGACGGAAAGCACTTTTCCGATCTTGCCCTTGTCCTTGCCGGCAACGACCTTGACCTTATCGTTCTTCTTGATATTCACTTTTTCTTTCTGCATGGGGTCCCTCTTCGCCAGAACAACCTTTTTTACAGCACTTCCGGTGCCAGGGAAACAATCTTCATGAACCGCTTGGCCCGAAGCTCCCTTGCCACCGGACCGAAAATACGGGTTCCCAGGGGCTCATTGTTGCCGGAGACCAGCACCGCTGAATTTTCATCAAAACGGATATACGAGCCATCAGGCCGCCTGATTTCTTTTTTGGTGCGCACAATGACGGCCTTGAGCACATCGCCCTTTTTCACCTTCGAGTTGGGAATCGCCTCCTTGACAGAGACCACAATCACGTCTCCCACCGTGGCGTACCTTCGCCTGGAACCACCCAACACCTTGATACAATAGACAATTTTAGCGCCTGAGTTGTCGGCCACTTTCAGTCGTGTCTCGGTCTGGATCATCTTCGTGTCCTTCTATGTAAATTAAACAGCCTTTTCCACAACATTGACGACGCGCCAGTGCTTTGTCCGGCTGAGGGGCCGGGACTCCGTGATGATCACCTTGTCGCCCACGGCGCATTGGTTCTGCTCGTCATGGGCCGCGAACTTGGCTGTCCGGCGTACGTACTTCTTGTACTCCTGGTGCTTGACCAGCCGCTCCACCGCGACGATAACCGTCTTGTCCATCTTGTCGCTGACGACGGTCCCCTCAAACTGCCTTTTCAATCCTCTTGTCTTCATGGCGTAACTGTTCTCTTCCCCGTTGATCCGGGACTACCGGTTATAAGCGCTTAACACCGTCTTGACCCTGGCAATATCCTTCTTGGTCTTCTCCAACATGCTGGTGTTGTCCAGCTGACCGGTTTCGTGCCGAAACCGCAGGTTGAAGTAGGCGGCCTTCAATTCGACAAGCTTCTGTTTTGCCTCGTCGACACTCAATGCCTTGATTTCATCTGGTTTCATCAAGCCGTCTCCCTTTTTACAAACTTGGTCTTCACGGGAAGCTTGTGGGCGGCCAGGCGAAAGGCTTCGCGGGCCAGTTCATCGGGCACCCCGTCCATCTCGTAAAGGATCCGCCCCGGCCGAATCACCGCGGCCCATCCTTCGGGCGCGCCCTTGCCCTTGCCCATTCGCACTTCAGCGGGCTTCTTGGTAAACGGCTTGTCCGGGAAAATCCGTATCCATGTCTTTCCCGCACGTTTGATATACCGGGTCATGGCGATACGCGCCGCCTCAATCTGCCGGGCGGTAATCATGCCGCACTCGGTGGCCTGCAGGCCGAATTCACCGAAACTCAAGGTGCTTCCGGCAAGGCGGGTCCCCGTTCTTCTTCCCCGCTGTTGTTTTCTGAATTTAACTTTCTTTGGACTCAGCATAATTCATTGCTCCGCGACTGCCTGTCAGTTCTTCTTTCGTTCATCCTTGAGCACTTCGCCCTTGAAAATAAACACCTTGACGCCAATGCGGCCATAGGTGGTACTGGCCTCCACAAACCCGTAATCCACATCGGCCCGCAGGGTGTGAAGCGGCACCCGGCCTTCCCGGTACCACTCCCGGCGGGCCATTTCAGCGCCGCCCAGGCGGCCGGAACAGATGATCTTGATGCCCTTGACGCCGAACCGCATGGCCGAAGAGACCCCGCGTTTCATGGCGCGCCGGAAGGCCACACGCCGTTCCAGTTGACCGGCAACGTTTTCGGCCACCAGCTGGGCCACGGTTTCGGGCTTTTTCACTTCCTGAATGTCGATGGCCAGATCCTTGCCGGCAACGACCTTCTGACGGATTTCGTTTTTCAGCTGTTCGATCTCATTGCCCTTCTTCCCGATGACGATACCGGGCCGTGCGGCAAATATACGCAGACGAATGCGGTTCAACGACCGTTCGATCTCCACCTTGGCAATACCGGCATGGTGAAGCTTCTTCTTCACGAATTCGCGCAGTTTGAAATCTTCAAGAATAAAATCCGCATATTCCTTGTCGGCGTACCAGCGTGACTGCCAGGTTTTGACAATGCCCAGCCGCAACCCCTCAGGATTTACTTTCTGACCCAATACCGTTTCCTCCTCTTAGTTTTTGGCTGCTTTTTCAGCCAGAACAACCGTGATATGGCTTGTCCGTTTCAATATCCGGGTGGCCCTTCCCCGTGCCCTGGGCCGGAAACGCTTCAGTGCAGGCCCCTGATCCACAAGCACGTTGAGAATGACCAGGCCGTCCACATCCATATTCTTTTCTTCGGCATTGGCCACGGCGGAGCGAAGCGCCTTCTCGACCAGTCCGGCACCCTTGTTGGGCATGAACCTGAGCGTGTTGAGCCCCTTTTCGACAGACTTTCCCTTGATGCCGTCCACCAGCATGCGAACCTTCTGGGGACCGATCCGTAAATATCTTGCTGTTGCGCTTACCTGCTCCATCTCAACCATTCCTTAACTGTTTAGTCACCGCATCTTCGGCTTCCGGCGTTTCTTTCCTACTTGACCTTGCTCTTTTTCGAACCGGCATGGCCGTAAAAGGTACGGGTAGGAGAAAACTCGCCAAGCTTGTGGCCCACCATGTTTTCCGTCACGAACACGGGAATGAACTTTTTCCCGTTATGCACCGCAAAGGTCAGCCCCACCATCTCGGGGGTAACAGTAGACCGCCGGGACCAGGTCTTGATGATATGACTGCTCTTGGTGTTGCGGGCAATCACGATCTTGTTTTCAAGCTTTTCATCTACAAACGGCCCTTTTTTCAACGACCTTGGCATCTTGTCCTTCTCCTTGCTCCGCTGGACGTTATTCGTGTCCGTCGCGTTATTTTGATCGTCTCTTGACAATAAACTGATCGGTTCTCTTGTTGTTGCGGGTCCTGACACCCTTGGACTGCTGGCCCCAGGGAGAACAGGGATGGCGGCCGCCCGAGGACTTGCCTTCACCACCACCCATGGGATGGTCAACGGGGTTCATGGCCACGCCCCGGACCCTGGGCCGGTTGCCCAGCCACCGGTTTCTGCCGGCCTTGCCGATGGAAACATCGTCGTGTTCCACATTTCCCACCCGGCCGATGGTGGCCCTGCAGGTGGCCAGCACCTTGCGCATTTCGCTGGAGGGAAGCCGCAGCAGCACATAGCGGGCCTCCTTTGCCATCACCTTTGCATAGCCGCCGGCGCTGCGGACGATCTGCCCGCCCTTGCCCAGCCGCAGTTCGATATTGTGCACTTCCGTGCCCAGGGGAATGCTGGCCAGGGGCATGGCATTGCCGGGCTTGATTTCCGAAGCCTGGCCGCTCATGACGGTGTCGCCCACCTTCAGGTTCACCGGCGCCAGGATATAGCGTTTCTCACCATCGGCGTAAAAAAGCAGGGCAATCCGGGCCGACCGGTTGGGGTCATACTCGATGGCCGCCACCTTTGCGGGAATGTCATCCTTGTTGCGCTTGAAGTCGATGACCCGATAATGCCGCTTGTGGCCGCCGCCCCGATGCCGGCAGGTGATCCGTCCATTGACATTCCGCCCGCCGGTTTTCCGCAACGGTTCGATGAGGCCCTTTTCGGACGGCCGGTCAACGGTTATCTCATCAAATGTAGAATATTCCTGGAACCTGCGCCCGGGAGAAGTCGGTTTTACTTTTCTGATACCCATTGTCTGCCTCCGCTATACACCCTCAAAAAAATCGATACGTTCCCCCGGCATCAGGGTCACTACCGCTTTTTTCCAGTCTTTCCGCTTGCCGATATTCCGGCCCATGCGTTTTTTCTTTCCCTTTACGCTGGCGGTATTGACGGC
>JAXHVI010000098.1:0-2855 GCA_034189195.1 Thermodesulfobacteriota bacterium
GTGGAGTTATTTTAGCGGGTTAGAGAAGACGCACCGGGCCTTGCCCGGCTGGATGTAATTATAGAGGAGGTTGTGGCAGATGGAACAGACCATAATGATTGTCGATGATTCGATCAGCGTGCGCAAGATGGTGGCCTTTACCCTGGAAAACGCCGGCTACGCGGTGGTGGAGGCGGAAAACGGCCGGGATGCCCTTGAAAAGATAAACGGTGCGCCGATCCACATGTTTATCGTGGATCTGAACATGCCCCATGTGGACGGCCTTGAACTGACCCGGTCGGTGCGGGCCATGGACCGGTTCCGGTTCACGCCGATCGTGATGCTGACAACGGAGTCCATGGAGGCCAAGAAGCAGGAGGGCCGGGCCGCCGGGGCCACCGGGTGGATCACCAAGCCGTTCAAGCCGGATCAGTTGATCGGTGTGGTGAAAAAGGTCATGCCCGTCAACTAGGACGATCGGGTACCAACCGGCGTAACACAGGGGTGTGTCATGCAGCATAAATCTGCACCCATATGGATTCTTGGTGACCCGGCCGATATGGAGGACGGGGGGATAGCCCTTGCTCTGACGCGGCTGGGTTATAAGGCCTTTCACCGGGACGGGTCCCGCATTTATATGGAGAGCCGGGCCAGGCCCATTATTAACAAGAACGCCGTGGAAGGCGTGATCAATATTGTCCGGGACGTGACGCCCCAGAAACGGCTGGAGCACACCAAACCCGCTTTTAAACACGATGGAACTGCACATGACAACCAGCGACACACCAAAGGCGCGTCCCGCGGCCAGGCAAGACGGCAAAAAAGCGGGGGCAAAACAGAAGGCCCGGCCGGTCCAGCAGGGCAGGGACGCGGGTAAGATCAAGAAACAGAAACCGGCGGCCCCTTCAAAATCACGAAAAGCCCCTTCAGCGGAAAAACCGCCGACGCCGGCGGTGCCCAAATCTCAGGCGGCCGAAGCGACGGATAAACGGCAATACCCCAGAAAGCCGTTACGGCTGAACGTCAGCGTGACCAGGGGGGGTGTGTCGGGCACCGGCATGGCCAGGGACATCAGCCTGGGCGGCCTGTTTCTGGAAACCATGGAGGAGATGGCTCCGGGCCAGGTGCTTCAGCTGTCGATTCCCTTTACCAACCAGGACCGCCAGATCAAGGTCAAGGGCAAGGTGGTGCGAATGACGGAAGACGGCGTGGGTATTGAGTTCGACATCTATTCCATTGATATCGAGTAGGCAGATCATCCTGTCATGGGGCGGCGGCCGGAGCATAACGGCGCATGCCGCGCAAATTATCCGGGCAACCCGCTGACGGCGGGTTGCCCGTTTTTTTTAATTAAACCGGTTTTGGCGTTTTTGCCGGCTTGAGGTAGGCCCCCCAGTAGCTCATACCCACGAACACGCCGCCGCCGATGATGTTGCCGATGGTGACGGGCAGCAGGTTTTTCCACAAAAAAGAGACCCAAGTGAGGCTGTCCGTCGCGACCGCCGCGATGGCGGGGCTGTCGGCCCAGTGGTGCAGGAAGATGCCCGCCGGAATAAAATACATGTTGGCCACGCAGTGCTCAAACCCGATGGCCACAAATCCCATGATGGGAAAAAAGATGGCAAAGATTTTGCCGATGGTCTGACTGGAGGCAAGGGCCATCCACACCGCCAGGCAGACCAGCCAGTTACACCCGACACCCCGGACCAGGGCTTCACCGAATCCCAGGGAGACCTTGGCCATGGCAATGTTCACGGCGGCGGCGCCCAGCGCCCCGTTGCCGGTTTTCCACAGGCCCGACAGCAGCAGAATCAGGGCGATCAGGATGGAGCCGGCCAGGTTGGCCAGGTAGACCAGCCCCCACCGTTTGATCATGTCGATAAAGGTGATGTCTTTTGTCAGCACGCTGGAGATCATCAGGTTGTTGCCGGTGAACAGCTCGGCCCCGGCAATAACCACCAGCATCAGGCCCAGGCTGAAGGCCGCGCCGGCCATGAATTTGGTCAGCCCGATGCCCACGACGGCGTTCATGTCAAAGGTGACCGACGTTGAGAGCAGCCCCCCGAACCCGATGTAGGCGCCGGCCAGCAGGCCCAGCACGGTCACGGTGCGCCAGGGAGACGTCACCTTGCCCACGCCGATGGTCGAGGCCACGGTCTCCGCGATGGTCTTGGGCGCCTTGTCTTCGATGCCGGGCACCGGAAACTGAAGAGAGCCGATGATTTTTTCAAAACGGCCGATGGCTTTTTTCTCTTCGGAGAGCTTTCGCTGTACGGCCTTCTGCACCACGGTGGTGATCTCTTCAGGCGTAAAGGGCTTGGACACGTAATCCATGGCGCCCCGTTTCAGGGCTTCGGTGGCCCGTCCCACGGAGGGGAACCCGCTGATCATCACCACCACCGATTCGGGGGACCGCTTGTCCAGCTCGGCCACCACGTCCATGCCATCAAACCCCGGCATTTTCCAGTCGCACAGGATCACGTCAAAAAAGGATTCCGACGCCAGACGGAGCCCTTCAGCCGGGTTCTGGGTGATGACCACGCTGAAGCCTTCGTCGGAAAAGACCTTCTGGCAGGAGCGCAGAACAATTTCTTCATCATCTATAATCAGCATCCGCTGGCTGCTCATGGCGCCTCCCTGTATTATGACGATCTTTTGGCCGTCAGCCATTTTTTATGCGCCGGATCCATCGCCCCCAGCTGGTCTTCCAGCCAGGCCACATCACCGGTGACGATGGCCAGTTTTTCATCGGCGGTGAGGTCGAATTTTTCCAGCGTGTCAGATCCCCGCTCAAACACCCGCCTGGCAAACCCGGCATCAGCAGCCCCTTTTTTTCAGGACCTTGAGCACCTCTTTTTTATTTACCAGGGTCTGCT
>JAXHVI010000099.1:0-27355 GCA_034189195.1 Thermodesulfobacteriota bacterium
AAATAAAGGAAGAAAACGGAAGAAGATTTTTAAAAATCGAATCGATCCGAAGAAAAGACCAGCAAAGAAAATAACATTTTTATCCCGCCAGCTTCATAGCATTTTTATCTCGGCGGTGACAGAAAACTAAAATCTTTGGCTAACCAATAGGGCCACCTGACCCTAAGGGCCATGTGGCTCTCGGAATCAGGTAAGCTTGCCGTTGGTCTCATTATACTTTCAAGTCGAAAAAATCATACTGGAGGGGCGATAAGCGCAGCCTCGCTTTCGGGGAAAGTGTTTTCGTTATTCCGGATATTTTACGAGTTGATTTGGCCGAAAGATGCAAGGCCCGGGACATGAAGCTGTAGCCGGCTACTGCGAATGTCCCGCAACACAGCAGATGCGGCCAGGGCGCCTCTCGCTACTCCTCGGGAATAAAAGATCTTCCGTAATCACACCACACCTTGATGGCAATGCTCATGGGCTTGATCATGGGCACGGTGTATGTGTGAAATTTTTTTGAATACAGGTAGGCCCGGCTTCTGGCCACGTGTTTGGAAAACCCGCGCGGGGAGACGATCAGGGGTTTTTTGAGATCTCTTTGCAGGTCAATGAGCCGCTCGGGCAGGTATTCGGACAGGTAGGGCACCTGGAGGTAGATTGCGGTGAGGATGATGTCGGTATTGGGGTCGTCGGCGATAATCCGCAGGGCCGCCAGCAGGCGGTCGTCATCACAGTTGCCGAACAGGTCCAGCGGGTTTGAGCCGATACCGGCAACAATGGTGGCCTTGTCTTCCGGCCGGGCGGTCTTGATGTTGTCCGCCATCAGCTCCTGAAGGGCTTTTCTGGTTTCCGGCGCAAACTCGGCCAGCTCCATGCACTCTTCGGTCACCCGGTCGGCCAGCAGGATGCCGGCACCGCCGCCCACGCTGACCACGGACACCCGGTTGCCTCCGGCCGCCGGCTGGGAGCTGAGCATGGAAAGAATGTTGACCAGGACTTTGGGGTCTTCTGTCAGCTCTTCCACAAGGTAAAAGCCGGCCTGGCGGCAGCAGGCCTTGAAGGCCTCGTGGCTGCCGGCCAGAGACGCGGTATGGGAGAGGGTGGCCGCGGCCCCGCCCCCGGTGCCGCCCTTGATGACCAGCACCGGTTTTTTCGCGGACACCGTTTTGCCCACCTGCATCAGCTTGAGGCCGTTGTCAAAGCCCTCCATGTAGATGGCGATCACCTTTATTCTGGGGTCGTTTCCCATGTGGGCCAGAATTTCCGCCACGCCCACGGAGCTGGCGTTTCCGCAGCTCACCCACATGCCCAGGTCCAGGTTATCGGCCTCCATCATTTCCATCAGTTCAAGGCCCACGCCGCCGCTCTGGGAGATGATGCCGATACCGCTGGACCCCCTGATCACGCTGGTGCGGTGTTCCGGTATGAACAGGGTGTTGACCTTTGAAAAATTGTCAATCACCCCCATGCAGTTGGGGCCAATATAAGCCACGTCATATTGAATGCTCAACTCCAGAAGCCGCTCTTCCAGGTCTTTTCTGCCGATTTCGGCAAACCCGTCACTGAAGATGATGGCGCCCCGGCCCCCTGCCTTGCAAAACTGTTCAAAGCGCTCCACCGTGGCTTCGGCGTTGACGGCAAAAACGCCCAAATCCGGGGCTTCGGGCAGGGATTCAAAATCGGGATAGCAGGTCAGGCCCTGGACGGTTTTCAGCCTGGGGTTGATGGGATAGACGGTGGGGATGCCGAGGCAGTTTTTCAGAATGATGCCGCCCATGGTGCCGGGCCGGGAAGCGCCCACAACGGCCACGGACCGGGGACTGAAAATGGCCTTCAGGCTTTTCATTTTGCCTTCGGAAAGGTCGGTGCCGGAGGGTACGGAAACAGGATCATCGGCAATGAGCCGGCAGTCCACGATGGCGTATCCCTGTTCGTAGACGATGACGGGATTTAAGTCCAGCTCGTTAATTTCCGGATGCTCGGCCATGAACCGGGAGACATTGATGGCAAGCCGGATCACGGCCGGTTTGTCCAGGGCCGGGCCACGAAACCCGTTCAGGACGGTGCCGGCCATGGTCTGGGAAAGCATTTCTTCAACATCGGTCTCGGTCAGAATGCCGATGCCGGGCTGAACATCGGCCCACAGCTCCACGAACCGGCCGCCATGGCCCACCATGGTCACCGGCCCAAACCCGGGGTCCTGCTTGGCTCCTATCAGGAGTTCAAATCCGGGATCGGCCATTTTCTGCACCAGGATGCCGTCGGGCAGACCGGCGCCGGCCTGCTTTACGTTTTTCAGCAGGCGGTCCAGGGCATTTTTGACGGCCTCTTCGGTTTTGAGATTGAGAAAAACAACCTGCGCGTCGGTTTTGTGAATGATCTTTTCCGATATGGCCTTTAAAACAACCGGGTATCCAAGATCCCGGGCGACCTGGACCGCCTGTTGTGGATCGGCGACCATTCTGCCAAGAATGGGAATGTCATATGCTTCAAGCAGGTCGGCGGATGCTGTGAAATCCAACTGGGTTTTGGCCATGGCGCTTTTCCCCATAAACAAAATAACGGAATGGGCCGTTTCCGGCGATGGTGGCCGGGCCTCGCCTTGCAATACCCTGAACGCTATTCGGCTTTAAAATCCTTTGGCGCCAGGCCGGTGACCCGGTAGTTGAACTCAAAGGCGTGGCTGTGGCTCCACTGCTCGTCAAACAGGGTCCGGTACCGGGTGCCGTCCTGGGGCCCGGTGGGCTTTCCGTAGGAGAAGAACCAGTTCACGATGGGCCCGCCGGTAAATCCCAGGGCCGCCCAGTAGCGGCCCGGCTGCAGCACGATCTCCTGGCCGGCAAACGCGAAATCCACCCAGTCATAGCCGGGCTTGTACACCCGGTCGGCCAGAAACACCATGTCGCTGACCGCCATCTGCTGGTCGGGAATGCCCTTTTTATCGGTGAACAGTTCCATCCAGAGCTGGCCGTCCGAGCTGAAGCTGTGCAGGGCCAGGCCGATGGCCGACAGCTTCACCGGCCTGTCCAGAACAAAGGACTGGGCGTACTTTTTCCCCTGGGTGGTCACGTATTCGGCGGTCTCCACCAGAAAGGCCTTGACCATCTTCATGCTGCCGTCCGGGGCCTCTTCGGTGCGGGCACGGGCCGTCTGAAAGTCCAGGTGTTTCGGAAACTCCAGGTTGCCGAACACAAAGGGCTCGGAAAAGACCAGGGTCTTTAACCGCTCCGGCTTCACCGGCTCGGGCTCGGGCTCTTTGTACACCTTGGTCACTTTCTGGAACGCGGCGGTCACCGGCGGGCCGAACATCTTGTTTTTGGGCCCGTAGTCGGTTTTGGTGCCGGCCAGGGTCACGTTGTCGGACAGAAAGTCGGCCCGGATATCCTCCCGGAACGAAGGCTTGCCGGTGGCGCCCTTTACCCGGGTCCACCGGATCAGGCCGTCGTTTTCCGTGTCGTTGTTGTCCAGGCCCACCTCCACGCGGATGAACCGGTTGCTTACAAACAGCTCGGTACACTGGGGATCAAAGGGCACCCACTTTAAATCGGGAAAATAGACCTCGATCCAGGAGTGGCGGCCTTCGGCGTTTTTCATGATCAGCACGGTGTCGCCCTGCTTGATCTCGTAGGGGTTTTTCAGGGTCACGCCGTTGACGATGCGCACCGGAATACCGGCCGCCCGCATCAGGGCCGCGGAGAGGTGGGAGTAGTTCTGGCAGTTGCCCTTGCCGGAGGTAAAGGCGTACATGGCGTCGTAGCTTTCCGGCGGCTGCACGTAGCGCATGTGGTCGATCATCCAGGTGAGGATCCGGCGCACCGCGTCGAACTGGGTTTCGGCCGAGGCGGTGAGTTCCCTGGCCTTTTGTGTGATGGCCGGATCCGATGCCGGCACCTGGCCGGTGGCGGCAAGGTAGGGCTTCACCGCGTCGGGAAGCCCGGTCACCGGGAACGGGGCCGAGGTCTTCAGCGTGTCCAGCCGGACGCTGTTTTTCACGTTAAAGGCCAGGGTGGCGGACACGGGCTGGACCGGGTTGTTCCAGGCGGCCTCCATGATGATGTTGCCGTTCTCGTCGGTTTTCGCGGTCTGGCTGTCCGGCGCCACCGAAAAGGTGATGTCTGCCGACTCCACCGCCTGGTTGTAAGTGGGTGAGGTAAAGGAGACCGGCTTTACGTAGCTTAAAAACAGCTTGCGCGTGTCCGGGGCCGGGGTGATGGACTGGACCATCTGGTAGGCGATGGCAGAGTCCTGGCCCCCGTTGAGCAGATAGTTCTCGGCAAAAGCCGGGCCGGTAAAAAAGAGGGCGCAGGCCAGTAGGACAACAGCAAAACGTTTCATAAGGCACCTGCCTGGAAAAAGGTTTTTCTCGGGAATTTCCCGTCATTGCGAGCGTAAGCGAAGCAACCTGGAACGCCCATGGGTCATTGCGCCTGTCCGCCATAGCCTTTGGCGACGGCGGAAGCGCAAGCGAAGCAATCTTGTTCATATACGGAAGAGATTGCTTCGTCGCGTTAGCTCCTCGCAATGACGAAAAACGGCCGAAGGCGAAGCAATCTTCTAAGGTTTATTGCAGTTCCTTTGCCCCCTTATAAATGATGTCGAACAGCCGCTGGACATCGGCCTCCTCAATGCAGGAAAAGGCCACCCGCAGGTCGTGTTCGCCCAGGGCGATCAGGCCCACCCCGTATTTGTCCAGCAGGTGGACCCGCAGGGCTTCGGCCTTGACCTTTTTTAACTTCAGGCACATGAAATAGCCGGAGTTAAAGGGGTAGACCTCCCATGCGTCGCCATATCCGGGATCGGCCAGCACCTGCTTGACCTTGTTGGCCCGGGCCTTTAAGACCTGGCCCTTTGCCTGCCGCTCCTTCTGGTAATTGGCGTTCTCCAGGGACTTTAACACAATGGACTGGCCCAGGTGGGAGGCGTTGGAGATGGAGCCCCGCACGCACCCGGCGGTTTTCTTCTCCAGGGCGTCATACACATCGGCTGAAGCCCCGGCCTTGCAGCCATAGGTGACAAACCCGATTCTCAGGCCCCACACGTAGTTCTCCTTGGTGGCGCCGTCCAGCTTGATGGCCAGCAGCCGCTCGTGGGCCCCGCAGAGCCTGGCAAACAGCGACTCCTTCATCACGTTCTCTTCGTAAAAAAGGCCGAAGTAGGAGTCGTCGCACACCACCATCACATCGGCGCCGCCGGCCGCGATGTCGGTCAGAACAGCGGTCATGGCCTCCCCTTCCGCATGGGTCAGGGTGTAGCCCGTGGGGTTCTGGGGAAAGTTGAGCAGGGTGATGAGCTTGCCGTCTTTTTCCGCCGCGGCCCGGGCCGCTTTCTCAAACCCCTTTACGTTAAAGCCGCCGGCCTCGTTGAAAAGCGGAAAGTGGCTCAGGTTCACCCCCCGGCGCACGTTGAGGATCATGTTGTAGTTGCCCCAGAACATGTGGGGCAAAAGCACGGTGTCGCCGGGATTGGTCCACACATCGGCAAACACGCTGATGGCGTGGGTGATGCCGCAGGTTACCACCGGCAGGCTGACGGCCTGGTCCGCAAGGGAGGGGTTCTTCTCATACAGTCCCTTCTGCCATGCCTTGCGCAGTCCGGGAATGCCGAAGGAGGGCGCGTAGGTGAGGGACTCTTCCGGCACCAGGGGCGCCACCTGGTCCATGACCGAGGGCAGGCACATGATGCCCCCCTCTTCCTTGGCAATGCCGATGGTGGCGTTGATGGCGTGGGCCTTTTCCTTGGCCTCGGCGCTCTGGCTTAAAATGCCCTTGGGAAAAAACAGGGACTTGCCCACGTCGGACAGCATGTCAAAAATATGGGGGCTGTTTGCCTGCAGAATATCGTTCAACTCTTTTGCGATCGGGTTCATCGTAAAATGGGTCTCCTTGTGTTAGGGTTTTATTCGTGAAACAGTGCCAGTGGCCTTTGTACCGGTTCCAGGGCGGGGTGTCAAGCAAAAACAGGGGGGGGGTTGTGCAAATAAATGCTTGTTTTTTAACTGATTATCCTGCTATAGTCCGGTGTGATCCACAGAGGCTGCCCGGAGTTGTTTTATGGTCGGGCTATCGATGGACGGGACAAAAGGAGAAGGAATGACGACAACGGACCTTGCGCCCATGGCAAAGATCAAACCCCGGGCACTTGCCTTTGGCGACACCATCGGCATTGCGGCCCCGGCCGGGGCCTTTGACGCCGACCGGCTTGAAAAGGGGCTGTCCGTTCTTCAGGCCATGGGCTTTTCAGTGCGCCTTCCCGACGGCGCCCACGCCTCCCAACGCTATCTGGCCGGCACCGACGATCACCGGGCCGCCATGTTCAACCGCCTGTTTGCCGACCCGGACATAAAGGCCGTGGCCTGCGCCCGGGGCGGGTTCGGTGCCCTGCGCATGGCCCCCCTGATCGACATGGAGGCCATCACGCGCCACCCAAAGATATTTCTCGGGTTTTCCGATATCTCGGTGCTGCTCTCCATTCTGGGCCGCAAGGCCGGGCTGATCACCTTTCACGGCCCGGTGGTCACCTCCCTGGCCGATGCAGACGACGCCACCATTGCCTCCCTGGCCGATGCCCTGACCACCACCGAACCGCTGCGTATCGACCTGGCCGAAGGCATGCCCCTTGTGCCGGGCACGGCCCAGGGCCCGGTTGCCGGCGGCAACCTGGCCTCGTTGTGCCAGATGATCGGCACCCCCTGGCAACCCGTTTTTGATGGCTGTATCCTGTTTCTGGAGGAGACCAACGAGCCGGCCTACCGCGTTGACCGCATGCTGAACCAGATGCGGCTGGCCGGGTGCCTTGCGGGCGTTGCCGGCGTGGCCCTGGGCCGGTTTGACCGGTGCGGGCATATGGATGTGATTTTTGAAATCGTGCGCGAGCACCTGCCCGAAGGGGTGGCGGTGCTGGCCGGGTTTCCCGTTGGCCACAACGGTACCAACCAAACCCTGCCCCTGGGGGTGTGGGCCACCCTGGACGCGGAGAACCGGTTCCTGGAATACCACGAACCGGCCCTGGCGCGATAGGCGGGGGGGCATCTGTGCGGCCGGCCGGCCGCTTTTTAACACGAAGTGCACGAAGGACACGAAGAACACGGAGCTGACGGTGCGGATGCGGCAGGGCTTTGTCGAAATCGGTATCGGTATCGAGCACGAGCACGTGCACGGGCACGAGCACGGGCACGATTAAGAGTAAGAGTAAGAGTAAGAGAAAGACAGGGTAGATGAGGCAGGCGGATGAATTGATGAAGGAGGGGGTGGCAGGCGGGGTTTTTCCCGGCGGGGTGGTGTGTGTGTGGGCCAAGGGCGCGGTGCGGTTCTGCCAACCCTATGGCGTGACCGATCTTGAGTCCCGGCAGCCGGTGACCACGGATACGGTGTTTGACCTGGCCTCTCTGACCAAGCCCCTGGCAACGGCCCCGGCGATTTTGAAGCTGGCCGACCAGGGGTTTTTGTCGGTTGATGATCCGGCGGGAAAGTATCTGGCCGGGTTTGACGCCGGCGGCAAAAAAGAGATCACCATTGCCCGCCTGCTCTGCCACACCTCGGGCCTGCC
This sequence comes from Thermodesulfobacteriota bacterium, assembly GCA_034189195.1. Classification (GTDB taxonomy): domain Bacteria; phylum Desulfobacterota; class Desulfobacteria; order Desulfobacterales; family Desulfosudaceae; genus Desulfosudis. The sequence goes on from JAXHVI010000099.1 coordinate 7,531, forward strand.
GGCCCACAGGGAATATTTTCATGCGCTTTCGACCACGGCCTTTGAAGACCGGCAGCCGGCTCTGAAAAAGCTTTTGGAAAATGAGCCCCTGGAATATCGGCCCGGCGAAAAGGTGGTGTACAGCGACCTGGGATATATGGTGCTGGGATTTATCGTGAAAGCGGTGTCGGGCATGCCTCTGGACCGGTTTGCAACCGGCCGGCTTTACAACCCTTTGGGAATTTCCGGTCTTTTTTTTATTCCCGCAAATCCGGAAACGGCAGTAAACAACCCCCTGAACCTGAAAAACGTGGCTGCCACGGAAAACTGTCCCCGCCGGAAAATGGTGGTGCGCGGGGTGGTGCATGACGACAATGCCTTTGAGATGGGCGGCGTGGCCGGTCATGCCGGGCTGTTCGGCACGGCCGGCGCGGTGACGGCCTTTGCGGCCGAACTTCTGGATGTCTATTCCGGGGCAAAAACCGGCCCGGTGTTTTCACGGGCCATGGCCGCGCGAATGATGGAGCCCCAATGCGGCACGACCCGGACCTTCGGGCTTGACACGGTGGATCCGGAAAACTCCAGCGCGGGCCGCCTTTTTTCCGCCCGGGGGGCCGGGCACCTGGGATTTACCGGCACCTCCTGCTGGATCGATCCGGACCGGAAGGCGGTGGTGGTGCTGCTGACCAACCGGGTCCACCCGGACCGGGCCAGCGACGCCATTCGCGCCTTTCGGCCCCGGCTTCACGATGCCGTGATGGTTCATGTCTGATTTTTATCGTTTTTTTACCCACCGGCGGCCAATCTTTTTTCAGTTCCTCCTTTTTTCCCTTGTATCGGTTTTATATAACTGATAAAAATGCGGATAATAATCCGGCGCGAAACATGAATTTTCGCCGGGTGACCGGTTGACGCCAGAAAGGATGCCATGAATATTATAGCCAATTCCATATTGGGCCTGTTTTCCAATGATCTTGCCATTGACCTGGGCACGGCCAACACCCTTGTGTTTGTAAAGGGCAAGGGGGTGGTGCTGAGCGAACCCTCCGTGGTGGCGGTGTATACCGATACCCGGCACAAGAACCGGGTCCGGGCCGTGGGGGCCGAAGCCAAGCAGATGCTGGGCAGAACACCGGGCAACATCACCGCCATCCGGCCCATGCAGGACGGCGTGATCGCCGATTTTGCCGTGGCTGAGGCCATGATCCGCTATTTTATTCAGAAGGTGCACAACCGGCGCAAGTTCATTCGGCCCCGGATCATCATCGCGGTGCCCTCCGGCATTACGGAAGTTGAAAAGCGGGCCGTCAGGGATTCGGCGGAACGGGCCGGGGCACGGGAGGTGATCCTTCTGGAAGAGCCCATGGCCGCGGCCATCGGCGCCGGGCTGCCCATCTCCGAGCCCACCTGCAACATGGTGGTGGACATCGGCGGCGGCACCACCGAGGTGGCGGTGATCTCCCTGGGGGGCATTGTATACAGCCGGTCCCTGCGCGTGGCCGGAGACAAGATGGACGCGGCCATCGCTCAGTATATCAAGCGGAAATACAATCTGCTGGTGGGCGAGCGCACCGCGGAGATGATCAAGATGACCATCGGCAACGCCTATCCGGATGAGGACAATGTAGAGACCATCGAGGTCAAGGGCCGGGACTTGGTCTCCGGCATTCCCAAGATTCTGGCCATTGATTCCGAGGAGATTCGGCTGGCCATCTCCGAGCAGATCGACGCCATTGTGGAGACCGTGAAGATCGCCCTGGAACAGACCCCGCCGGAACTGGCCGCCGACATCGTGGACCGGGGCATCGTGCTCACCGGCGGCGGGGCCCTGCTCAAGAACCTGGACAAGCTGCTGCGGGACGAGAGCGGCCTGCCCATCACCGTGGCCGAAAACCCCCTGACCACCGTTGCCGTGGGCTCCGGCATGGCCTTAGACAACATCGACATATTAAAGCAGGTCATGATCACGTAACCTCCTTGTGACCGGCAGGACCCTTTTCCCCGGGTTACCGAAATTTTATGTTTTCAAGACGCATGCTTGTCATCGTGGGCATCGCCGGTATGCTGATCGTCAGCCTTGTTTTTTTTGCCGTTACCGGCCGGCGCGCCACCTATCCGGTGAGCGGCGGCGGCGTGGGCATGCTCGTGGTCTCCCCGATTCAGGAGATGGTGACCGGCTCGGCCCGGTTTGTGCGCAACACCTGGCGCCGTTACTTTGCCCTGGTCTCCGTGGCCCATGAAAACGAGCGACTCAGCGACGCCCTGGCCCGGGAAATCGCCGAAAACAACCGCTACCGGGAGATGGAACTCTCCAGCCGGCGGCTGCGTGAACTTCTCAATTTTTACGAGACCGTTGATGCCCAGTCCTTTGCCGCCGAGGTGGTGGCCAGGGACCCCTCGGGCTGGTTCAACACCGTCATCATCGACAAGGGCTCGATCCACGGGGTCCGGCGCAGCATGCCGGTGGTGGTGGCCGAAGGCATTGTGGGCCAGGTGGTGGACACCTCCCGGTATTACGCCAAGGTGCTGCTGATCATCGACCCCAACAGCTCGGTGGACGGCCTGTGCCAGCGGACCCGTGCCCGGGGTGTGGTCAAGGGCACCATTCACGAGCGGTGCGATTTTGTGTACGTGCTGCGCAAGGACGATGTGCGGGTGGGTGACAGCGTGATTTCGTCTGGCCTGGACGGCATCTACCCCAAGGGGCTGCCCATCGGCCGGGTGTCGGCGGTGGTGAAACGGAACGCCGGCATCTTTCAGACCGTGGAGGTGGATCCCTACGTGGACTTCGGCAAGCTGGAGGAGGTGCTGGTGATCCTCAACGCCCCCCGGCACGAGTTCCAGGACATGTAGGGGGCGCATCGAATGCGATATCTTGTTTGCCTGATGGTGTGCGCAGTCCTTATTGTGGCCCAGTCCGCGGCCCCTCCGGCCTATTCCCCCCTTTACGGCCTTTATGACTGGCTGATTCCGCTGCTGATTTACCTGGCCGTGTTCCGCTCCTCGGTGGAAGCCGGTGTTGCGGCCCTGGGGGCCGGACTGATGATGGACGCGGTGTCGGGCGGGGCCTTTGGTCTCTACCTGCTCACCTATCTCTGGATTGTCGCCGGCGTACGCATCTCTCTCCGGTTTTTTCACGGCGAAGGCGTGCCCTTTCTGTTTTTTGCCGTGCTGGCCGGTGTGCTGCTGGAAACCCTTGTTTTCTGGAGCGCGGGCCGGGTGGCCGGTCATGCGTACGCCTTCGGCGGCAGCGCGGCGGGCGGGCTGGTGCGGCAGCTGGTGCTGGCCGGCATCACCGGGCCGTTTATCGTGCTGGGGGCAAATGCCGTGCTGGGCCGGCTGCTGATCCGTTTTGACAGGCAGGCGTAACAGGCCGGCCCCGGCGGGGGCTTCTTCAAGCATCTTCGGCCGGGTTTGTGAAGTACAGGCAAGTCAGGATTTTCCGCGTGGAAGACTATTTCGCAACACTGGATGCCGACTGGTTCAAGCACCGGCTGGTGGCCCTCTCCCTGTGCGTGGCCGGGGTGTTTGTGGTGCTGTTTGCCCGGCTCTTCTTTCTTCAGGTGGTGGAGGGGGAGGAGTACCGCCGCCTGTCGGAGAACAACTGCATTCGTCTTCAGCGGATCGAGCCGCCCAGGGGCCGGATTTTTGACCGCAACGGCGTCAACATCGTGGACAACCGCCCCTCTTTTGACCTGAGCATCATTCCCAAAGACGCCGGGGACCCCGGCAGGGTTATTGAAAGGCTGGTGGCCCTGACCGGCATTCCGGCGGCCCGGCTGCACGGGAATTTTGTCAAGCACAAAACGGTCAATCCCTATAAACCGGTGCTGCTGGCCCAGGATGTGGGCCGGGACGTTCTGGCCGTGGTGGAGGGCCACCGCTTTGACCTGCCCGGAGTGGTGATGGACGTTACGCCCCGGCGGCACTACCTGTACAACGGGTTTGCCGCCCACCTGATCGGCTATCTCGGGGAGATCAGCCGCGGCGAGCTGTGCAGCGACCGCTTTGCGGGGTATGAGCCGGGCAGCTACGTGGGCAAGTACGGGGCGGAACGGCTGTATGAGCCGTTTTTGAGGGGCAAATACGGGGGCCGCCAGGTGGAGGTGAATGCCGGCGGAAACGTGGTCCGGGTGCTGAAGACCGTGGAAGCCGAATCCGGCCACCACGTCTACCTGACTATTGATTTCGACTTGCAGCAGAAAGCCGAGGATCTGATGGCCGGCTTGTCCGGCGCGGTCATCGCCCTGGATCCGGACAATGGCGATGTGCTGGCCATGGTGAGCAGCCCGGCGTTTCCCCAGAGCCGGTTCGTGGACGGCATGTCGGCCGATGAGTGGCAGGCCCTGGTGACAGACCCCCGTCGGCCCATGGAGAACAAGGCCATTCAGGCGGAATATCCGCCGGCGTCGGTGTACAAGATTATCACCAGCTTTGCCGGGCTGGAGGAGGATGTGGTGACGCCGGACACAACGTTTTACTGCCCCGGGTATTACCGGTACGGGGACCGGGTCTACCGGTGCTGGGCCGAGCAGGGCCATGGCCGGGTAAGCGTGGTGGATGCCCTGGCCCGGTCCTGTGACGTCTACTACTACCAGGTGGGCCAGCGGGTCGGGGTGGAGCGGCTGGCCTGGTATGCCAAGGCCTGCGGCCTGGGCCGGCCCACCGGCATCGACCTCTATCCAGAAAAGGGCGGGCTGGTGCCGTCGGGCCAGTGGAAACGCAGTCGCCTGGGTGCGGCCTGGCAGGGCGGGGAGACCCTTTCCGTGGCCATCGGCCAGAGCTACAACCTGGTCACCCCCTTGCAGATGGCGGTGCTGACCGCGGCCGTGGCCAACGGCGGCGTGCTGAAACGGCCGGTGATCCTGGACCGCGTTGAAACCGTGGAAAAGGAGCGGTTAAAGGAGGGAGAGCCCCGGGACATGGGCGTGCTGCCGGTAAGCGATTCCACCCTGGAGATCGTGCGGCAGGGCATGTGGAAGGCGGTCAATGACCGTCACGGCACGGCATGGTGGTCGGCCCGCAGCCGCAAGGTGGAGATCAGCGGCAAGACCGGCACGGCCCAGGTGGTGGCCAGCCCGCGAAACGGAGACGAGGAAATTTACGCGGTGGACACGCATAAGCCCCACGCGTGGTTTGTGGCCTATGCGCCGTCCGAGAATCCGGTCATCGCGGTGGCCGTGATCGTGGAGCACGGCGAGCACGGATCTTCCGCCGCCGGACCGGTGGCCAAGGCAATGATTGAGACCTATCTAAGTGACAAAGGCGGGAGCACGGACGGACGATGAGGGAGAACTGGGAATCAAGACAGTTTGACTGGGGCCTGCTGCTGCCGGTGGCGGCCCTGGGGATGATCGGGGTCATCGTGCTTTACAGCGCGTCGGCGTCGGCCCCGGCCCACCTGCAGAGAATGCTGTGCATCAAGCAGGCCGTGTGGTTTGTCCTCGGCCTGGTGCTGGCCGGCGGCTCGCTGCTGTTTCACTACAAGCGCCTGGACAACTGGGCCATTGTTATTTACCTTTTCTGCCTGGCCCTGCTGGTGAGCGTGCTGTTCTGGGGAAAGGCGGCCGGCGGCTCCACCCGGTGGCTGCCCGTGGGGCCGGTGGCGATTCAACCCTCCGAGCTGGCCAAGATCGCTGTGATCATCATTCTGGCCCGGTATTACGCCAGGCAGGCCACCGCGGACGGGCTGGGCATAAAAAAGCTGGCGGTGCCCATTCTGCTGGTCGGCATCCCCTTTGTCCTGATCGGCATGCAGCCAGACCTGGGCACGGCCATGCTCCTGGCCCTGATCGCCACGGCCGTTACCCTTTTCATTAAGGTTCAGAAACGGACCCTCTACCTGATGGGCGGGGTCATCGGGGTGCTGATGGCCCTGGGGTGGTTTTTTCTGCTAAAGGAGTACCAGAAGCAGCGGGTGCTGACCTTTCTCAATCCGGACCGGGATCCCCTGGGCGCGGGATATCATATTATTCAGTCAAAAATCGCCATCGGCTCGGGCATGGTGTTCGGCAAGGGGTTCATGCAGGGCACCCAGAACGCCCTGGCCTTTCTTCCGGAACAGCATACCGATTTTATCCTTTCGGTCCTGGCCGAGGAGTGGGGCCTGGTGGGGGTCAGCGTGGTGCTGTTCCTGTATTTGCTGATTATTGTCTGGGGCATCAGTATCGGGTATCAATGCAAGGATAATTTTGGTATTATCCTGGCGGTCGGCGTCACCGCCATGATTTTCTGGCACGTGGTGGTGAACGTGGGCATGGTGATGGGGCTGCTGCCGGTGGTGGGTGTGCCGCTGCCCCTGATCAGTTACGGCGGTTCGTCGGTGGTGACTTTCATGCTGGGCATCGGGTTGCTGCTTAACATCAGCATGCGGCGTTCCGGCGTGGAGTGACGGTGCCCGGACACCGGGCCGGGCAGAGGCGGATTTCCAGTCATAATCACACATGACGGGTGCGGCTTTGGCGGCGCCTTATATTTTACACAGGAGCAATCATGGGGAAAACAGAGAAGGGACCGGATGCCATTACGACGTTTCTGGGGGCGGACGCCTCGGTGGAGGGGACCGTCAGTTTTGAAGGCACCATACGGGTGGACGGCCGGGTCACGGGAAAAGTCACCAGCGCCTCCGGCACGGTGATTATCGGGGAAAAGGCGGTGATCGACGGTGATGTGTCGGTGGATGTGGCGATCATTAAGGGCCGGGTCAACGGCACGGTGGATGCCGCCTCCCGCATCGAGGTCTATCCGCCGGCCGCCATTGAAGGGGACATTCACGCGCCGGTGATTTCCATTGACGCCGGCGTGAAGTTTAACGGAAACTGCTCCATGGCATCGCGTAAGCACCCGGAAGTAAAGTAAAAACAATGACTTGGCGCCCGGCGTAAAACTCCGGAAAAAAAAGTTGAGTTTTTGTCGAAAAGCCTTTGACATTGAAACGGGTTGTGCTAAAAAGAAAGTTTAATTTTTGCTTAAATCTTCAGTTGATGGGAGTTTGTGGCACGATTACAACACAGTGGCTGACGCGGAGGATTTTCATGAGGTTGGATAAAAAGATATCGGCAGGCGCGGCAATGGTATGCGGTATCCTGTTGTCTGCCCGGGCGGCTTCGGCTGAAGGCGGCATAACCGTTATTCCGGACGGGTCTGTGGTCTGGCAGATGGTCAATTTTATAGTGCTTGTGGTGGTGCTTGATTTTGTATTGTACAAGCCCATCCGCACGGTGGTGGCCCGGCGGAAAGAGAAGATGGAAGGGCTCGACAACAACATTGAGGCCTTTACACAGGACGCGGCGGACAAGGAACGGGCCTGGAACGAAGGGATCAAGAAGGCCAGGGCCCGGGGCGTGGATGAAAAGAACGCTCTGATCGAAGCGGCCGCCGGTGAAGAAAAAAAGATTATGGATGAAATCTACCGGCAGTCCCAGAAGGCCCTTGCCCAGACCCGGGAGGAGATCGCCAGGGATGCGGCCAGGGCCGCTGAAGCCCTGCAACGGGAGATTGATGAATTTGCCGCCGCCATCGGCTCGAAAATTTTAGGGAGGGATGTTGCATGAGGCTGTTTGGAATGTGCGAATCAGTAAAGAAAAAAGCGGTCGTGATCGTGGTGGTATCGCTGATGGCGTTCTGCTGCGCCGGTTTTGCGGTTGCAGCCGATCACGGCGAGGAAGCCGCCCCCAAGGGGTGGGTGGCCACGGATACGTTCAGGGTCATGAACTTCGCCGTTCTGGCGATTGCCCTGTTCCTGCTTTTACGCAAGCCGGTTGCCGGTGCCTTGAACAATCGCATCGCCGGTATTCGTGAGGAGCTTGCCCGCCTGGAAGCCCAGAAAGAGGAAGCCAGAAAAGCCCTGGATGCCTATAACGAGCGTCTCAAGATGCTTGACAGGGAGGCCGAAAAGATCATCGAAGATTACAAAAAGCAGGGCGAGGCCGCCAAGACCCGGATCATGGAAAGCGCCAGGGCATCGGCGGCCAAGCTGGAGGAACAGGCCAGGCGCAACATTGAAAATGAGTTTGAGTCCGCCCGGCAGAAACTGCGGCTGGATATATTTGAGCAGGCCGTTGCCAGGGCAGAGGCCCTGGTGACGGAAAAAATCACTCCTGATGATCAGCACAGGCTGGTCGAAGAATATCTGGACAAGGCGGTGCTATAGTGAAAAATTATGTTATTCAGAGGCGTTACGCAAAGGCCTTGATGCTGATCGGCAAGGAGGACAACAACGCCGAGCAGTACAAGGAGGAGTTGAACGGCTTTGTTTCCGTTCTGGACATGGAAAAGGCGTTTGAAGGCGCCATCACCAATCCGCTTTACCCGGTGGAAGCCCGGCGCAAGGTGCTCGACATGGTCATTGAAAAGCTCGGCGTGTCGGTCATGATGCGGTCGTTTCTGACGCTGCTTTTTGAAAAACGGCGCATTCAGCATGTGCGGGGCATCAACGAAGTGTACCAGAACCTGGTGGACGAGCTCAAGGGGATTGTGCGGGCCGACGTGGTTTCCGCCTGCGAACTGTCCGACGATGTGGTTGAAAAGATTCGCGCCTCGCTTTCAAAGATGACCGGCAAACAGGTGGTTGTCGATATCGCTCAGGATCCGACCCTGATCGGGGGTATCGTGACAAAGGTAGGGGATATGGTACTGGATGGCAGCATCAAGACCCAGTTGTCAAATATGAAAGAATCTTTAAAAAAGGGTGAGAGAGTCTAATGGAAATACGAGCCGAAGAGATCAGTCAGATTATCAAAGAGCAGATTAGGGGTTTCGACAAAAAGGTCGAATTGAGCGAAACAGGCGTCGTCCTCTCTGTTGGCGACGGTATCGCCCGGGTGTATGGCCTGGAAAAGGTCATGACCATGGAGCTGGTCGAGTTTCCCGGCGGCATTCTGGGGTTGGTGCTCAATCTTGAAGAGGACAACGTGGGCGTCGCCGTCATGGGCGAAGATACCAACATCAAGGAGGGCGACATCGTCAAGCGGACCGGGCGCATCGCCCAGGTGCCCGTTGGCGAGGCCGTTCTGGGCCGCGTGGTGGACACCACCGGCGCGCCCATTGACGGCAAGGGTCCCATCAACGCCAGTGAAACCCGGCGTATCGAAGTGGTGGCGCCCGGCGTTATCGCCAGAAAGAGCGTGCACGAGCCGTGCTACACCGGCCTGAAGGCCGTTGACGCCATGACCCCGGTGGGCCGTGGCCAGCGCGAGCTGATCATCGGCGACCGCCAGATCGGCAAGACCGCGGTGGCCATCGACGCCATTCTGGCCCAGAAGGACACGGACGTTTACTGCATCTACGTTGCCTGCGGCCAGAAGAAATCTTCGGTGGCCCAGGTGGCGGCCATCCTGGAAAAGCACGGCGCCATGGAGTACACCACCATCGTTGCCGCCTGCGCTTCCGATCCCGCGTCCCTCCAGTACCTGGCCCCCTACGCCGGGTGTTCCATGGGCGAATATTTCCGGGACAACGGCAAGCACGCCCTGATCATTTACGACGACCTTTCCAAGCAGGCCGCCGCCTACCGTCAGGTCTCCCTGCTCCTGCGCCGCCCGCCGGGACGTGAAGCCTATCCGGGCGACATTTTTTACAACCACTCCCGTCTGCTGGAGCGGGCCGCCAAGCTGAACGACGAGCTGGGCGCCGGTTCCCTCACGGCTCTGCCCATCATCGAGACCCAGGCCGGCGACGTGTCGGCCTTTATTCCCACCAACGTTATTTCCATTACCGACGGCCAGATTTACCTGGAACCGAACCTGTTTTTCGCCGGTATCCGTCCTGCCATCAACGTGGGTCTTTCGGTCTCCCGCGTCGGCGGCGCGGCTCAGGTCAAGGCCATGAAACAGGTGGCCGGCACCCTGCGCCTGGACATGGCCCAGTTCCGCGAACTGGAGGCGTTCGCCGCCTTCGGCAGCGACCTGGACGCCGCCACACAGAAGCAGCTGACCCGCGGCGCCCGGCTGGTGGAGATTCTCAAGCAGCCCCAGTATAAGCCCCTGCCCATGGAAAAGCAGGTCACCATTCTTTTTGCCGGCACCAACGGGCACCTGGACGAACTGCCCCTGGATGCCATTGCCGCGTATGAAGACGGCCTTTATACCTTTATGGAGACCAAGTATCCCCAGGTTTTTGCCGACCTGAAGGAGAAGCAGGCATTTACGGATGAGATCAAACAGACCCTGACAAAAGCACTGGGTGAATACGGACAGGAGTTCAAGGACACGATCAAATAATTCAGAAAGCCTTGCTTTGAGGGCACATAAGGGTAGTGACATATGCCATCTTTAAAAGAAGTCCAACTGAAAATAAAGGGTGTCAAGCAGACCAAGAAGATCACCAAGGCCATGAACATGGTGGCCACTTCCAAGCTGCGCGGCGCACAGGCCAACATGGAGGCATTCCGGCCCTATGCGGAGAAGTTTGCCGAGGTGCTGGGCAGTCTGGCCGCCAAGGCCGGTGAGGAGACCAGCCCGCTGCTGGTTCCCAAAGAGTCGGTAAGGCGCGTCAACGTGGTGCTCTGCACGTCGGACCGGGGGTTGTGCGGCGGTTTCAACACCAACCTGATCCGCCTGGCCAATGAGTATCTCAAGCGTTGCAAGGAAAAGGAGATTGAGGTTTCCTTTACCCATTTCGGCAAGAAGGGGCGTGACTGGTGCCGCAAGATGACCGATTGCGAGCGCAAGGGCGAATACCTCGGTGTGGTGGGCGCCCGGTTCGGATTCAACGTGGCGGTGACAGCGGGCCGGGAGCTGATCAACGGCTTTTTGAACGGTGATTATGACGAGGTCCATGTCATTTACAGCGAGTTTCAGGGTATGGCCAGGCAGTTGCCCGTGATCCGGCAGCTGTTGCCGATTCCCCCCATTGAGACGGCCGATTCCCCGGCGTCGGATGGCGGGGAAAACTATCTGGCGGAACATATCTGTGAACCGTCACCGGATGAAATTCTTGGCGCCATGCTTCCCAAGAATGTCTTTATTCAGATTTACAGCGCCCTGCTGGAGACATCCACCAGCGAGCACGCGGCCCGTATGGCGGCCATGGACAACGCGTCCAAGGCGTGCAACGACATGATCAACGAGCTTACGCTGCTGTTCAACAAAGCCAGGCAGGCGGCCATCACGGCGGAACTGATGGATATTGTGGGTGGTGCCGAGGCTCTTAAAGGTTAACCAAACAAGCATGTAAATAGATACCAGGAGGTCTATAGATGAGTGACAATATCGGAAAGGTCGTACAGGTCATGGGGCCTGTGGTGGACGTCGAGTTTGAACCCGGCAAGTTGCCCGCGATTCTGACAGCGCTGTTGATTACCAATACCGTCATTAATGATGAGGCGGACAACCTGGTGGTTGAGGTTGCCCAGCACCTTGGCGACAACGTGGTGCGCACCATCGCCATGGACGTTACCGACGGTCTGGTGAGAGGCATGCCGGTAAAAGACACCGGTGCTCCCATTACCATGCCTGTTGGCGCAGCCTCTCTTGGTCGTGTGCTCAACGTGGTGGGAAAACCCGTGGACGGCCTGGGCCCTGTCAGCCGGGAAAAGACCATGCCGATTCACCGTCCCGCTCCCCTGTTCACCGAGCAGGACACCAGCGTGAACGTTCTGGAAACCGGCATCAAGGTTATTGACCTGCTGGTGCCCTTTCCCAGAGGCGGCAAGATGGGCCTGTTCGGCGGCGCCGGCGTGGGCAAGACCGTTATCATGATGGAAATGGTCAATAACATCGCCATGCAGCACGGCGGTATTTCCGTGTTTGCCGGTGTTGGCGAGCGGACCCGTGAAGGCAACGACCTTTACCATGAGATGAAGGATTCCGGTGTTCTTCCAAAGGCGGCCCTGATTTACGGCCAGATGACCGAGCCCCCCGGGGCCCGCGCCCGGGTGGCCCTTTCCGCCCTGACCTGCGCCGAATATTTCCGTGACGTGGAAGGCCAGGACGTGCTGATCTTCATCGACAACATTTTCCGGTTTACCCAGGCCGGCGCCGAAGTCTCCGCCCTTCTGGGCCGCATTCCCTCGGCGGTGGGTTATCAGCCGACACTGGCGGTGGACCTTGGCGGCCTTCAGGAGCGGATCACCTCAACCGACAAGGGCTCCATTACCGCGGTTCAGTGCGTGTACGTGCCAGCGGACGATCTCACCGACCCGGCCCCTGCCACCACCTTTGCCCATCTGGACGGCACGGTGGTGCTTTCCCGTCAGATCGCGGAACTGGGTATCTACCCCTCGGTGGACCCGCTGGACTCCACCTCCCGTATTCTGGACGCGGCCTATATCGGTGAGGAGCATTACCGGGTGGCCCGGGAGGTTCAGCAGACCCTTCAGAAATACAAGGAACTCCAGGACATTATAGCCATCCTCGGCATGGATGAACTTTCCGATGAGGACAAGGTCACGGTTGAGCGGGCCAGAAAGCTTCAGCGCTTTCTGTCCCAGCCCTTTCACGTGGCCGAGGTCTTCACCGGCAAGCCCGGCTCCTATGTCAAGATTGAAGACACGGTCCGAAGCTTCAAGGAGATCTGTGACGGCAAGCATGACGACCTTCCGGAGTCGGCCTTTTACATGGTGGGCAGCATTGAAGAAGCCGTTGCAAAAGCCAAGGGCTAACAGCGTTAACAAGGGGATGGAAAATGGCTGAAAATTTGAGGCTTGAAGTGGTTACCCCGGAAAAAACGGTGGCCAGCGACGACGCGCAGATCGTCATGGCGCCGGGCGTTCTGGGTGAATTTGGCGTACTTGTCAATCACACCCCTTTTTTAACGTCCCTGATGCCGGGAGCCCTTCATTATAAAGATACAGGCGGCAAAGAGCACCTGCTGTTTGTCAGTGACGGTTTTGCCGAGGTGCTGCCAGACCGGGTCACCGTTCTGGTGGAATCCGCCGAAAGAAAAGAGGATATTGACATCCAGCGGGCCGAAGCCGCCAGGCAGCGGGCGGAAAAGCGGCTGGAGAGCGGGGAAGACGTTGATTTTGTCCGGGCAAAGGCTGCGTTGACACGGGCGATACAGCGGATTCGCGTGGCCGGGGCCTGACCGGTTTTACCGCCGTCGGCAGTCGATCATTAGAGAAAATACAAAGGGCATTCCGTTTTCAGGCATGCCCTTTTGTTTTTACCGGGCTTCTTGTCCGGTCTGATGGCGGAACGGCCCGGGACTCAACAACAAGTACATTGAACACGGATATGATAATGAGCAACTCTCCTGTTTCTATTGTTATTCTGGCAGCCGGCCTTGGCACCCGAATGAAGTCAGACAAAGCCAAGGTGCTTCACGAGATCGCCGGTAAATCCATGCTCAGCTATGTGCTGGACGCGGCCCTGACAGTTACGGCCTGTGAGCATGTCGTGGTGGTGGTGGGGTGCCAGGCCGAAGCGGTGCGGGCCGAGGCGGCGAAAAAGGGCGGGGTGCGGTTTGCCTTTCAGGAGCGGCAGCTGGGCACCGGCCATGCGGTCCAGTGCGCCCTTGATGCCCTTTCTGAAGAGACCGGGGATGTGGTGATTCTGTGCGGGGATGTGCCGTTTATCGCAAGCGACACTATTCGCCGGCTGGTTGCCGCCCATCGGCAGGAGGAGCGGGATGTGACGCTGTTGTCTGTTGACCTTGAAAATCCGACCGGTTACGGCCGGGTCATTCGGGACCCGGAAGGAAATGTCTTCCGTATCATTGAGGAGGCGGATGCTTCGGAAGAAGAGCGGGAAATCAATATCGTTAATGCCGGTATTTACTGCGTGAAAAAGGATTTTCTGGCCTGGGCGCTTTCCCGCATCAAACCCCACAACGCCCAGAACGAGATTTACCTGACCGATATAATAGGCATCGCCTATGCGGACAACCGGCGGATCGGCACACTGGTCTGCCCGGATGCAGACGAGGTGATCGGTGTCAATAGCCGGGCCGACCTGGCCCGTGCCGAGGAACGGATGGCCCATGGTCTTGGGGGGTAAAACTTCTTGACTTTTCATGTTTATCCACATAAATTATGAAACCAGCGAGGTGTATTGTTGAACGAGCAGGAAACCAGACAACTGGACGATCAGTTTGATGAGATTGAAAAACGGGTTGAACAGTTATTTAGAACAATAGAGTCACTTGAAAAGGCCAACATCCAGCTGAAAGATAGATTAAGTCAGTTGGAGCAAGAGGTTAAGGAGAAAACAGAAGCACAGGAACGGTTTGTCGAGGAAAAGGCGCTGGTTCGGTCAAAAATCGACGCACTGATTGAAAAGATAAATCATTTCAAGTCTCTGGAAGGTAACGCAACAGTGGGGCAGCAGTAAACGGTCTCCACGGTTTCAGAAGAGGGTGTCCTTTTGGGTGAGCATATAACCATTCATCTTTTTGGTAAAAGTTATACATTTGAGGCGGATGCGGATGTTCCAAACGCGCATGCGGTGGCTGATTTACTGGAACAGGAGGTAACCGTGGTTGCAAAGAGGGCCGGCGGAACGGCTATTTCACGCAATCCCTTTGCCATGCTTACTCAGGCCGCGCTGAACATCGCCAATGAATGCGTTGGGTTGCGAAGCGACCGGCACCGGATGGTACAGGTCGTGACCGCCCGGTCCCAGGCACTGATTCAGGCGATGGATGCCCGTCTGCATTGATTTAAGGATGGCCCTTTTTTTGAGCTGTTGTTCCAATTGTGTAAGGTGAAATGATTTTTATGGTGTACCCCCTGCCGTGCAAGTGATTGATAGATGCTCTTTGTCCCAACTATAGCAGGACGGGAGCTGTCTCTGGCTCTGGTGCGCAGGTTCCGCATGGACGGAAAAGCCTGAAAGAGCCACACGGCGCCCACCTTGTTTACCATGGTCAAAGACCTGGCAACACGGCACAAAGGCAGGGGGACTTTTTTCATCACAGCGCTTTTCCTCAAGTTGAACCTCCCCTTTTTTCTGTTTTCTTCCCGTCTGTCGTTTCAGCACTGATTGACGTTTACAGGTGCCCCGGCACCGGCAGAGTCGGCCTGCCAGTGCCCTTTTTTACCTTAAACCGGTCGCTGATCTTTACCAGGGACGAGGAGGAATAACCGTATGAATATATACACAGGTGTTGCCGGTGTTGCCGGTGTTGTGATCGGGTATGTGCTGGCGGTTGTGATACAGAAATGGCTGGCCAGAAAGAAAGTGAATGAAGCCCGGGAGGAGAGCCGGCGGATTGTGGAGGATGCCCGGCTGCGGGCGGAAAATCTTGTCAAGGAAGCCAAGCTGGAGGCCAAAGACCGGCTCTTCAAGATGAAGAGCGATTTTGACGCCGAAACCGCGGATGCCAGGAAGGAATTAAAAAGGCTTGAGCAGCGGCTGATTTCCAAGGAGGAGAACCTGGACAAGAAGTTTGACCAGATGGAGCGGCGGGAACAGGAGGTCGTCAAGAAGGAGAAGCGGGCCCAGAAGATCGAAGAGGAGGTAGAACAGAAGCAGGCCGAATGCGATCACCTGCTGGCCGAACAGAAACGGCAGCTGGAGGTGGTGTCCGGACTGACGGCGGAGCAGGCCAAGGAGATTCTGGTCCGCTCCATGGAGGATGAGGCCCGGCACGATGCCGCCAAGCTGATCAAGAAAATCACCACAGAGGCCGAGGAAGAGGCGGTCAAGAAGGCCCAGAAGATTATTTCCACGGCCATTCACCGGTATGCCGGCGACTATGTGGCGGAAAAGACCGTATCGGTTGTGGAACTGCCCGGCGACGAGATGAAGGGCCGCATCATCGGCAGGGAGGGCCGGAACATTCGGGCACTGGAAGCGGCCACCGGCATCGATCTGATTATTGATGACACGCCGGAGGCGGTAATTCTGTCCGGCTTCAACCCGGTGCGTCGTGAGGTGGCCCGTATCTCGATCCAGCGGCTGATTGCCGACGGCCGTATTCATCCTGCCCGCATCGAGGACGTGGTAAAAAAGGTCGAAGTCGAGGTGGCGGCAACGATAAAGGAGGCCGGCGAACAGGCGGCCTTCGACCTGGGCGTCCATGGCATCAACCCTGAACTGGTCCGTATTCTGGGAAGCCTGAAATTTCGAACCAGCTACACGCAGAACGTGCTGCAGCATTCAATCGAGGTGGGGTTCCTGTGCGGCATCATGGCCGCTGAACTGGGTCTGGACCAGAAGCTCGCCCGGCGCATGGGCCTGCTGCACGACATCGGCAAGGCCATCGACCATGAGGTGGAAGGCCCGCACGCCCTGATCGGCTCCAACGTGGCCCTGAAATATGGAGAGTCGGCGGAGGTGGCCCATGCCATCGCGGCCCATCACGAGGATGTGGAGCCTCAGTCGGCCTATGATGTCCTGGTGCAGGCCTCGGACGCCCTTTCCGGCGCCCGGCCCGGTGCCCGCAAAGAGCTGCTGGAAAACTACATCAAGCGGCTGGAAGACCTGGAGAAGATCGCCAACGCGTTCAAGGGGGTCGCCACGGCCTACGCCATTCAGGCCGGCCGTGAGCTGCGGGTGATGGTGGAAGGCGATGCCCTGTCGGACGAAGAGTCTGTGGTGCTGAGCCGCAACATTGCCAAGCAGATCGAGGAGAACCTCACCTTTCCGGGCCAGATCAAGGTGACGGTGATCCGGGAAACAAGAGCCGTGGAGTACGCCAATAAATAACGGAGCCTTTACTGATGAGTGTGGTAGACATACTGAGCGAACGGGGGTTTGTGGAGGCCTTTACCCACGAGCAGGAGCTGCGGGACCTGGCCGTTGAGTCGGCCGTCACCTGCTACATCGGCTTTGATCCCACGGCCTCCAGCCTGCACGTGGGCAGCCTGGTGCCCATCATGGCCCTGGCCCACATGCAGCGAAACGGTCACCGGCCCATCGCGCTGGTGGGCGGCGGCACCGGCCTGGTGGGGGATCCCAGCGGCAAGACAGAGATGCGGAAACTGATCACCCCGGAGGCCGTGGCCCAAAACATTCAGGGCATTCAGCGCCAGCTATCGCGGTTTATTGACTTTGCCGCCGGCAAAGCCCTGCTGGTGAACAACGCGGACTGGCTGACCGGCCTGGAGTACATCCCGTTTTTACGGGACATCGGTCGGCACTTTTCAGTGAACCGGATGATCAAGGCCGAGAGCTACCGCATGCGGCTGGAGTCCGAGGAGGGGCTGAGCTTTATCGAATTCAACTACATGCTTCTGCAGGCCTACGACTTTCTGAAACTCTGCGGGGACCACGACTGCGTGCTTCAGATGGGCGGCAGCGACCAGTGGGGGAATATCGTGGCCGGCATCGACCTGGTCCGGCGGGTGCTCAACCGCCAGGTGTACGGGCTCACCTTCCCCCTGATCACCACCAGCAGCGGCGCCAAGATGGGTAAAACAGCGGCCGGCGCGGTCTGGCTGGATGCTGAGCGCACCAGCCCGTATGATTATTACCAGTACTGGATCAACGCCGACGATCAGGACGTGGCGCGGTTTCTTTCCCTGTTTACTTTTCTGCCCATGACGGAAATCCAGGAAGTAAAGCGGCTCAGCGGCGCCGACCTCAACAGCGCCAAAGCGGTGCTGGCCTTTGAGGCCACACGCATCGCCCACGGCGCGGACGCGGCGGTTCAGGCTCACAACGATGCCGCCGTCAATTTCGGGAGGCGCGATATTTCACAGGACCTGCTGCCCTCCAGCGCCATACCGCGGGACGCGGCGGGAACCGGGGCCGCTGTGTCGGCAACCGCGCCGCAGACGGAGATGACCATGGCCGAACTGTCTGAAGGCATACCGGCCTTTGTCCTGTTTCACACGGTGGGGCTGGCCGACAGCAAAGGTCAGGCCCGGCGGCTGATTCAGCAGGGCGGCGGGTATGTCAACGACCGGCGCATCGAATCCGATGAATACCGGGTTTCCGCCGAGGACCTGGACGACGCAAAGATCGTTCTGCGGGCCGGAAAAAAGCGGTACCACACGATTGTGGTGCGCGAGGGCGCTTAGTTCCAGGGGCCTGCCGGCGTTACGGCGCATGCCGGCTGCCGGGATTTTGAGACAATGCTTTTCTGCCGAAGACCAGGCCGCTCTGTTTCGAATCAAACCATCTTCCGGCAAACCCTTTACTGATAACGGTTTGCGCAAATTACGGCTTTAACCCTCATTAATAAAGGGATTGCCGTGTCTTGTCTCCGCAAACTCTCTTTTTAAAAGGGTTTGCGGGGATATAAAATATACAATATTTTTTTGTTAAAAAACGCTTGACAACCCCCGGCAGGACGGGTATAAAGCTAAGTTCTTGTCACGGATGCACACTCGACAGGGGCTGACAGAAATCGAACAGCCGGCCCTGAAAAAGAGAAAAAAAAGCTTGACAAGAGCCCTGACCCTTGGTAGTTTACCGGGATCAGCTTGATCTTTGAAAACTAAATAGTAACAGCATGCTTGGATGCGAACCCTAATTACACAATCGCTTCTGGCTTATGCCAGGGGCGTTTTAAGTTTAATTGGAGAGTTTGATCCTGGCTCAGATTGAACGCTGGCGGCGTGCTTAACACATGCAAGTCGTACGAGAAAGTTTCAGCTTGCTGAAACAAGTAAAGTGGCGCACGGGTGAGTAACGCGTGGGTAATCTGCCCCTGGGTTCGGGATAACCCGCCGAAAGGCGAGCTAATACCGGATAACATCTTTGACACCTCGGTGTTAAAGATCAAAGGTAGCCTCTACATGTAAGCTTCTGCCGAGGGATGAGCCCGCGTACCATTAGTTTGTTGGTGGGGTAACGGCTCACCAAGACGTTGATGGTTAGCTGGTCTGAGAGGATGATCAGCCACACTGGAACTGAGACACGGTCCAGACTCCTACGGGAGGCAGCAGTGAGGAATTTTGCGCAATGGGGGAAACCCTGACGCAGCAACGCCGCGTGAGTGATGAAGGCTCTTGGGTCGTAAAGCTCTGTCAAGTGGAAAGAAAATATGCATTATAAATAGTAGTGCGCATTGACGGTACCGCTAAAGGAAGCACCGGCTAACTCCGTGCCAGCAGCCGCGGTAATACGGGGGGTGCAAGCGTTAATCGGATTTATTGGGCGTAAAGGGCGCGCAGGCGGCCTGGTAAGTCAGATGTGAAAGCCCGGGGCTCAACCCCGGAAGTACATTTGAAACTATCAGGCTTGAGTATGGGAGAGGGAAGTGGAATTCCTGGTGTAGCGGTGAAATGCGTAGATATCAGGAGGAACACCGGTGGCGAAGGCGACTTCCTGGACCAATACTGACGCTGAGGCGCGAAGGCGTGGGTAGCAAACAGGATTAGATACCCTGGTAGTCCACGCAGTAAACGGTGATCACTAGGTGTAGTGGGTCTTTACCCCCGCTGTGCCGTAGCTAACGCATTAAGTGATCCGCCTGGGGAGTACGATCGCAAGGTTAAAACTCAAAGGAATTGACGGGGGCCCGCACAAGCGGTGGAGCATGTGGTTTAATTCGACGCAACGCGAAGAACCTTACCTGGATTTGACATCCCGGGAATTTCTATGAAAGTAGAAAGTGCCCTTCGGGGAACCCGGTGACAGGTGCTGCATGGCTGTCGTCAGCTCGTGTCGTGAGATGTTGGGTTAAGTCCCGCAACGAGCGCAACCCCTGTCTTTAGTTGCCATCATTCAGTTGGGCACTCTAAAGATACTGCCCCGGTTAACGGGGAGGAAGGTGGGGATGACGTCAAGTCCTCATGGCCCTTATGTCCAGGGCTACACACGTGCTACAATGGGCTGTACAAAGGGTTGCAAACTCGCGAGAGTGAGCCAATCCCAAAAAGCAGTTCTCAGTTCAGATTGGAGTCTGCAACTCGACTCCATGAAGTTGGAATCGCTAGTAATCGTGGATCAGCATGCCACGGTGAATACGTTCCCGGGCCTTGTACACACCGCCCGTCACACCATGAGAGTTGGTT